>NZ_JBEZMR010000042.1:0-47276 GCF_040652795.1 Micromonospora sp. NPDC048170 | reverse complement strand
GGGGGGGGGCCCCCCCGGCCGCGCGGCGCGCCCGGCCCCCCCCCCCGCCGCGCCCCGCCCGGGGGCCCCCCCGCGGCCGGCTGCCGGCCCGCGAACCGCAACCACTTTTGGCGTCTGCCGTCTGCGGCGGCCCGGGCTTCCCGCTCTCCGCGCCAGCCGCCGGGCGTGTTGCGTGGCCGGCGTGGAGTGACAGCGGAGCGTCGGACGCGCGCCCAGGCGGCGGCGCGTGCGGCCCTTCAGGGCCGCCTTGAACACGTACAGAAAGTTCTCACCGATCGGCCGGCAGCCGGCCGCTACCTGCCGAGCGTGATAGCGGTCGCGGACGGCAGGCCACTCCGCTTCGATGACGCTGTAGTTAGATCGAGTCCCGTACGTAGCCATCGCTGAGGATGCGGTGACTGCGGAAGATGCCTTCCTGCTTGGCACCGATGCCAAGGATCGAGTTCTGGGACCGGACGTTGCGGCTGTCGGTCTTGTAAGCGACGCGGATGGTGCCCATGGTCTCGAAAGCGTGGTGCATGAGCATGAAGACGGATTCGCGTGAAGCGCCGGTCCGCCAACTACTCGGAGTCAGTCAAGCCCACCCGACCTCGACGGCTCTGTCACGCTGCCGAATGTCGATCAGACTGATGCTTCCGATGACCTCGCCGGTGCTCAGGTCGATTGTGGCGAAAGGAAGTCGGGCACCCTGCGCCCGCTCGTTCTCCGCGTCCCGGATCAGCGCTTCGGCATTCTCGATCCGCTGCGGCGTGGGCTCGTCAAGATACGACCAGATCTCGTCGTGCGAAGCCGCCTTCAGCAGTCCTGCCGCGTGGTGCAGCCCGAGCAGCTCAAGTCGGATGATCGATCCTGTCAGGGTTACGGGCGTGAGATCCATCAGGCTTCCACCTCGTAAAGCAGGACGTGTCGGTCACCCGGCAGGATCACTTGGTAGACCTCGACAGGTAGATCGTTTTGGTCAAGCGTCGTGCGGAGGAGTCGACCAACCGGCGTCGCTGGTCCCAAGTGCAGAGCCCTGGCTTCCTCGGCGGTGGGCATGCGCCAAGTGATCTCGTCCTGGTAGCGCGTGGGCGTGTGACCCCGGTCTTCTAGTATCCCGCGACTACGAAGACGGCCTCGCCCTCGTCCAGGACGGGCAGACTGTGGCCGCCGCTCTCACCGACTGGCTCACCTACGGCCTGAGCCGACAGTCCGAGAACACCAAGGCGAACTACGAAACTCTCGTGCGCTCCCACATCATCAGCGACCTCGGCGCGAGGAAGCTGCGGGACCTCAGCGCCACCGACGTCGACCGCTGGCTACTGGGCAAGTCCCAGCACCTGAGCACTCGAACCCTGCGCCTGCTTCACTCCTTGCTGAACCGCGCGGTCAATCGGGCCATGGCGCGGGACAAGGTCAAGCGCAACGTCGTAGCCCTCTGCGGCGTCCCCACGGGTCGCTCTGGGCGTCCGTCCAAGTCCTTGACCCTCGACCACGCCAAGGCGCTTCTGATCGCCGCCGAGGGCAGTTCGTTGCACGCCTACGTCGTGCTCTCACTGCTGACCGGCGCTCGCACCGAGGAACTGCGCGCCCTCATCTGGGCACACGTCGACCTCACTGGCAGGCCGCATGACGACCCGTCCGTGCCACCGTCCATCCAGGTGTGGCGCTCGGTCCGCACTGACGGAGACACCAAGACCAAGAAGTCGCGTCGCACCCTGGCCCTGTGCCGGCCCGGTGCGTCACCGCGCTCACGAACCTCCGCGAGCACCAGGGCGAGCCTGCCGCCGACCGTCTCGTCTTTCCCTCCGCCGCCGGCACGGCCCTCGATCGGCACAACGTGCTTCGGGCCTTCCGCCTGGTCGTCGTCAAAGCGGGCCTCGACCCGCGCGACTGGACCCCCCGCGAGCTGCGGCACAGCTTCGTATCCCTGTTGTCCGACAGCGGCGTCAGTATCGAGCAGATCGCCGACCTCTGCGGCCACTCCGGCACGACCGTCACCGAGAGCGTCTACCGGCACCAACTGCGGCCGGTGCTCCTGAGCGGTGCCGTCGCCATGGATCGGATCTTCGACGCTGAGGCGTAGTCACTCAGTTAGTCACCCAGATACGACGAGAGGGCATATCCATCGATGAGATATGCCCTCTGAACAGTGTCGGGACGGCCGGATTCGAACCGACGACCCCTTGACCCCCAGGACGATTTGGTAAGCGTTCCCGCACGTCACACACGCTATCCCCAAGATCAGGCCGTGCAGCCGACGTCGTGCCGCGCACCATCGCGCAGGCCGTGTGGTCCCCACCTGGTCCCCGAGTTCCCCGCCCTACGCTTCGACCGGGCTTCACGCCGCTCCTACTGCTGCTGTCAAAACACGCAGGGGCGCCTCGCCGACGGCGTGTACACCCCCGAACCGAGTCCTGCTTCCCTATGCTGTCTTCCTAACCTGAGGGGAACGGCATTGATCGAGGGAATTGCAGCCGAAGTCATCGGCGGAGCAATAGCAGGCGCAGGCCAGCGCGTGGCGGCGCAAATCAGTCAAGGGGTCCGCCGTCGCCGGAATAGGGAGTCCGACGAGGACGCAGTAGCCGGCATCCTGTCGACACCGAGACTAGTCAAATCACTTCGCTTCACGGCAGTCTCCTATCCAGCAGGAATGGATAGAGATTCTTTCCGGGCGTTCATGACGGATCCAATCACCGATGGCATCGCATTCGAAACGCTCGTCGCAACTCTCGCCAGAGCCCCACAAGCCTCAAAAAATTCCATCCTCTCAAGATGGGTCGACGATTCAAAGTCTTTGCTTCCTGATGTGCCGGACGGCCAGAGAGCCGATTTTGTCAAGCAGGTATTCGGCATCATGAAGGAGGAATGCGATGCACTTGCGAGTATGCTCGACGATCAATACCCGACCATTGCCGAGAAGATCCATTCGCAAGCGCACTACCAGCGACTAGCTTCCATTCTTGAAGCGATCGAGCGGCGCCTCGCAAGCCCAGCCGAAAGTAAGCCAACTGAAGCAGACGAAGAACAACGCTTTCTCCGACACTATCTGCCTCAAGCAACACGGCATCACGGCCACCTAACGCCGCCTGATTTCGACAGACGGAAGCGGGTACCAATCTCGGAGATCTACGTTAGCCCGAACCTAAAAAGGGTAGGCGTCAGCCACGAGGAGGTGCCGCTTAGACTAGATGACTTGATACGGCTTATTGACCGCACGGTACTGCTAGGTGACCCAGGCGGCGGAAAATCTACCGCCGCAACTGTCACCATGCACTACACCGCGACAGGCGGAAGCGGACTAGTTCCAATTCTTGTTACCCTGCGCGACTTCGCCGCCGGCAAGGTCATCGATGAGTCGATCTTGCAACACATCGAGAAGCTCCTGAACGTGACATACCAGTGTGCGCCTCCGCAAGGGCTCATAGAACGACTTTTGATATCCGGGCGTTGTCTCGTCATTTTCGACGGGTTGGACGAACTCCTGGATACCAGCAAACGGCGAGAGGTTACCGATCTCGTTGGCCTTTTCTGCTCTCGCTATCCGCTCACGCGGGTACTAGTCACAAGTCGTCGAGTCGGTTACGATCAGGCACCTATGGATCCGAACCAGTTCACCTCCTTTGAGATCTTTGGCTTCAACGAGGATCAGATTCAGGAGTATGTTTCGAAATGGTTCAAGCAAGACGATTCCTTGAGTTCAGAAGAAGCATTCTCCTGGACATCATCATTCATGGAGGAAAGCTCCTCGGTCCCGGACCTACGCGCCAACCCTCTACTCCTCGCGCTCATGTGCATCATCTATCGGGGAGAACACTCTATCCCGCGCAATCGACCCGCGGTGTACGAGCGCTGCGCGACAATGCTGTTCGAAAAATGGGATAGCAGCCGTAAAATTCACGTCGAGCTACGTGTAGGCAGACTCGTTGATCCTGCTATGAAATACCTGGCGCACTGGATATTGACGCAGAGCGACGGAAGCGAGGGTGTCCCGGAATCCGTGCTCGTCCGACAGACAACTACGTACCTACGGCAACACGACTTCGAGGATCCATATGAAGCCGAAGCGGCAGCGACCGAGTTCGTCACTTTCTGTCGCGGACGTGCATGGGTATTTAGCGACGCCGGCTCCACGGCCGATGGCGAGAACCTCTACAAATTCACTCATAGGACTTTCCTGGAGTACTTCGCTGCTTACCATCTGACACGAACTCACGACTCACCAGAAAAGCTGGCAAGAACCTTAGCGCCCAAGATCTCCAATGCAGAATGGGATGTAATCGCACAGCTGGCCGTCCAGATTTGCGAGAAGCACTCCGAGTCGGGAGCCGAGCGGTTCTTCTGCAATCTCTTAAATGAGAAGGTTAAGCGGAGGTGGGATAAGCGTGCAAACATTCTGTTGTTCCTATGCAGCTGCCTACCCTTTGTAACCATCACACACCCCACCTTCAGGAAGCTGATAAGGCAGACCATCGACGGTTGCGTCCAGACGTCTGACCGGGTCGCGCGCACAACCGCACCCTTGGCGGCACTCGGCTCCTTGATGGCTAGCGCTACAGGTCCACGAGAAGCGCTGGTCAAGGACGAAATTAGGAGCAATCTCATCACGAGTTCTCAGAGCGACTCAGTTCATTTCAGCACCAACGCGCTTCAGATCTCGGCGATGGGTTGGGTTGGCTTGTTCGTCGGTCCAGGGCCGACTGGCCCTATCAACAGATTCCAGTGGATCAATTTTTGCGCTTCTCTCTTTGATGACGTGTATCACGGGGCTAATCCTGAGGCCAAGTCGCACCGGGTCGTCAGAGCGTACGCGTGGTCGCGGGGACACATCAAGCTGCCCGAACTTCACCCAGCAACCAATTCAAATAAGTTGTCTACCCTTTGGAAGCAAACGACTCTTACCGCCTACGGGATAGGGCTTATCTCGACCGGCAGCGCCCTGACGGATTGGTTCCTGACTGGATACACCGACTTTTGGAGATTCCATGACCCACAAGATTTACTAGATCAACTGGGGCAGGCTGTGCAGCAGACAAGGAGTCCGTTTGGGCCCAGGATCGGGAATAGGAACCCCATATCGGATCACGTCTTGCGTGAAGCGGCAAACCAGAAGTTGAACTTTAAGGACTACAGTCCTAACGCAATCATTGGCGGATGCTGGCTAACCTGGTCGTCTCTCCGAATGCGTGAACACAACGAATTGCTGGAGCTTCTCGCTAAGTATCCAGCCGGGCTAGGCAGGGCAACTCCCGTAATAGAAGCCATGAGCCACCCGGACGTAGCACCTGCCGACGAGAGCACCGGGGTCCCACATAAGGTGCGAGAGGAACTTGCCCGATGGCAATCGGTCGAAAGACACCTTCGGGTGCCTCAGCAATACGCGAATGAGATGGACTTTCTTGCAGACCATCCTACACAAAGCAGATCCGACTAACTGGTGTTGGTCGCGGTACGTTGGGCTGTCATCGAGGTTCGAGGGCGTTTCCGTAATTCATGATGGGCTTGGTGACTACGGTGACTCCGGTGACAGGTCGATGAGCGCGGCGGGGATGTCGGCTAGCTGGATTACCTGGCCAGGGCCGATGAACCGTCGCGCTACCAGTAGCCCCGCCTCGTGCGCCTCAGTGCCCGCGTGGCTCGCCGAGGCATCCGCGATGAGCCACGGCGTGAAGTCGTGCTCGAACGCGTCCACGGCCCCCTTTAAGACGCAACTTTCGGTGGCGATACCGCAGAAGTAGAACTCTTCCCATCCGCGCTGCTTGAAGAGCGCGATCCCCTCCGAGGTGAATGGGCTGTAGATCCTCTTGTCCAGTGTCACGCCCTGATCTACATACAGCTTCAGCTCGTGTGCGAAGTCAATGTCCGGGGAAGACTGGAGCCGTTGCCAACCAAAGAAACGTTCAAATGGACTACCAGGGTAGTTCAGGTACCGGGTGAAAAGCGTGTCGCCGCCGGCTGCCTGCCAACGGCGCACCAAGTCGACAACGACAGGAACGATGTGCGCTGATTGCTCTCGCACGAAGCCGTTCTGCATGTCAGTCACAACAAGCACAGGGCGACCCGATGTCATTGGCTCAACCTCGATCCGGCTCACGGAGGGTTTCGATAGCTTGGTCTAGGGCTGGCATCAGGTCACACGTCCGCAAAATTGCTCGACGCATCGCCTGATGTTGTCCGGGCTCCCGCAGGCGGGAAATAGTAAGTCGGGAGCGTACTCCCCGAAGGTAACGCCATCCATACTCGGATGGCACTCGCGGGTCTCGCCCCTGCTCTACCTGGCGGGCAATCGCGTCGCTATATGCCCACATGGATTGAATCGCAAGCTCGCAGGAGATTATCTCGGCCTCCGTTAGAGCACGCTCGGCTGAGATGGGGTGGTACACAACCCCGGACCAAGAGGCGTAGCCTACCGAAATGCCCTGCAAGCCGAAAGACTCGATGCCTACGTGGTCGTATGCCTCGGATAGCAACGACTGCTCGATCAGTTCGGCGTGCGCCAGGTGCTCGTCATCCATAGGGCGGTCGCGGTGTAGCAACACCTTCGGCGTCGACATGATACGCAGCGCAGTTCCTAGCAACTCTGCCGGCCATGCTGGCTCAACGACCCAGTGAGCACCAAGCACATACACCGCAGACTCATCTTCGACTGGCGCAATGGGCGCGAGGTAATCGATGGCCCAATTGATATTGTCGCCGTACGACGCTACCCGCCACGCGGCTAACGCCGCGATCGTGGACAACTGCACAGGCTCGACAAGGTGGAAGACCACCGACCCGCACGGCCAGACGTAGAGGGTGCAGTCACCTTCTGGATGCTCGACGGACGCCGAGTAGCAGGTGTGCCACTCCCCCACCGCTGGCGCGCAGCCTGCGGCATCGCACAGTCGGGCAGCGCCGTCAGCGCCGACAAATGCCGTCACGAACTTGTGAGATCGCGCTGAGAAGTGTGGGCGATCCTCAGCGCCGCTGGTCAGCTCACCGAACAGATCGTGGGGCTTTGCTCCGTACGCCAGGCAGTAGAGCTGCCGGTAGATGGGATCGGTGACCGCTACGCGCCCGGTCTCGTGGCGGTACATCGCTTTCTCGATGGCCTCGACCGTGGGTGTCTCCCGGATGCCGCGCTGCTGGCCGACGCGGTGCAGCTCGCGCGCCGCTCGCTTGCGCGACTCCCATCCGGCCGCCTTTCGACGGTTGACCAGCACAAGGTTCGGCTTGAACTGCCGGGGGCCCTCAGTGGACATACGTCGTGTCCTTCGTGTCCGTGCGTAGTACCTGCCCGGATCGCCGCCCGCCGGGCAGGCTCATTGGCAGGCGAGCAAGGTGCCGCCGCAAACGGGAGCCGAGGACGGGAGGCACCGGATGATCCGACCTAGCCGGTGGTGCCTCTACGTGGCCTCTCGGCCTGCCACTTTCGGATGGTCTCGGGCTGCCAGGCCGGGGACCGGCCGAACATCCGATCGGGTGCGGGCGCCTGCCCTCGCGAGACGTAAGAAGCCCAGGTTGCACGACTAATCGGGGCACCTACCGAAGCGAGGTAGGTGCGTACGTGGTCCGTCGTCCACCAGTCGGCGGGCAGGTCTGCGTCAGTCATCAGTACAAGCCTACGCGGTATGAGCGCTTGCTCGAATACAACGTGACGCTGTAGCGTCACGAATACAACGCCACGTTGTATCGGCCGGATGGCTCGGGGGACGACGGCACACGTTGCCGCACGCCCATGAGACGCCGGATCAGGCCGTTCATTGAGAACTCCACAGCGACAGGAATGAGCACGCGTGAAGCCGCCGAGCGGCATCCCTGCCATGAGCCACCTGGTGGTCGACCCCGGTATGTCCCGGGCGAGCGGGGCGAGCAAAGCGGATAGCGCGTGCTGCACAACCTCGGTTTCCGGGCCGGTGGCGCGTCTGCTACTCCGTCGCGGCACCGGCCTGGCTCCGAGGATCCCCGCTGTCTTGACCTGTACCGGAGGTTCCTGTGCGAACGCACCTCGCCCCCGTCACCGCCGAGCCGACCGCTGCCGACCTGGCCGCGATCGACACGGAATGGCCGTTGATCGCGGCCGAACTGGACGTGCTCGACGCCGAAATCACGATGTTCTACGCCGAGGACCACGGCGGCCCGACCGTCCTGGATTGGCGGCGGCTGCGCCGGGCCGAGGCCCGCGTCACCCGCGCCGCCGCCGAGCTGGCCGCCGGTACCCTCGCCGGCCCGCACCGCGCGGCCTGATGCCCCGCATCCGCGCCGCCTACCACGACCCGGACGGCACCCGCTACGGCATCCCTACCTACTGGTGGCGGGGTGCCCCGCACGGTTACGCCACCCGCCGTCAACTGACCGCCGCCGGCCTGCGCCCCGGTGGTCAGCCGGTCGCCGCTCAGGTGCTCTGGCGTGGTGTCGGTGGTACCCGCGCCGCCTACCTGTACCGGGTCGACCTGGCGCGGCCCAAGCGCACCGCCACCCCCGCCCAGCGCGCCGCCATCGGCAAGGCGCTGACCGCCCGTCGTACCTGCCGTATCTGCCGTCAGGTGCGGCCCTACTACATTCCGCGCTCGCTGGGCGAATGCCTCGCGTGCGCCTTCCCCCAGGAGGACGCAGCATGACCGCCCCCACGATCAACGGCACCCGCTACCCCCAGCCGGTAGACGCGCTTCTGCCGGCCGCGCGGAAGCTCACCACCGAACTCGGCGGCCTGCCGTCGCGTAACCGGTTGATGCGCGAGTTCCACATCGGCGCACCGAAGGCAGACGACCTGCGCGCCCGCCTGGTCGCCGAGCACGAGAAGCAGACCCGGGTCGAGCAGATCCGCGCCGCGATGGTCGTCCGGGGTGCGCTCCTGCCGCTCGACAACGCGCCCGCCGACGTCACCGAGCCGGCTGCGGTGGCGTGGGACTACGCCGAGCCGATCGGCCCGCACCCGGCCCCCGCCCCGGTCGCACCCGGACACACCCCGCCGGCCGACCCCGTGCCGGCCACCTCGGCGAAGATCACGCCTGCTGAGCCGGAGGGGCAGGTCACGGTGGTCGGTCACCCGGACGCGCCCACCCCGCCCGCGCCGGTCCGTCCGGCGGTGGTGTGGCCGGTGGTGCTGCTGGCGCTGCCGGCATTCGTGGCGATCTGGTCCGGGTGGGTCGGGCTTGGCGGACTCACCGGGTTCGGGGTGGTGCACCCGCTGCCGGGCATCTGGGACAGCTTCTCCATCAACTCGGCGATCACCCTGCCGATCGGGGTGGAGACGTACGGCGCGTACGCCCTCTACGTGTGGCTGTCCGGGCGAGTGCCCGCCCCGGCCCGACGGTTCGCCAAGTGGTCCGCCCTCGGCTCCCTCGCTGTCGGCGCGCTCGGCCAGATCGCCTACCACCTCTTGGAAGCCGCCGGGGTCACCTCGGCCCCGTGGTGGATCACCACCGCCGTCGCCTGCCTGCCGGTCGCGGTGCTTGGCATGGGTGCCGCCCTCGCACACCTCGTCCGCACTCACGACTAGCTGCGCCCGGCGGCGCGGCCCCTCGGCCTAGGAACCGTGCCGCGCCGCCGGCCCTCGCCCCTCAGCCAGACAACCTCAGGAGAGGCACCCATGTTCGCAGATCCCACCGGCCGCCACGCCGCCACGTTCGCTGCCGTGTTCGTCGCCCTCTACGTCGCCCACCAGGTCGCCGACCACTGGGTACAGACCCAGCACCAGGCCGACTGCAAGGGTCAGCCCGGATGGCCGGGCCGTATCGCCTGCGCCGCCCACGTCACCACCTACACCCTCACCGCCGCCGTCGCGCTGCTGTTCCTGGTCGCCGGTACCGGCCTGCGGCTGGCCCCGTGGGGCGTGGCGGTCGGGCTGACCATCTCGGCCGTCTCGCACTACGTCGCCGACCGGCGCACCCCGCTCCAGCGCATCGCCGCCGCCCTCGGTTCGGCCCGCTTCTACGCCCTCGGCGCACCCCGGCCCGGTTACGACGACAACCCGAGCTTGGGCACCGGCGCCTACGCCCTGGACCAGTCCTGGCACATCGGCTGGCTGTTCATCGCCGCCCTGTTCTGCGCTGCCTAACCCACCCCAGCGAAGGAGAAACTCCTGATGGCAAGCATCTCGATCGGCTCCACCGGCGGGCGCATCACCACCGGCACCTCGCAGTTGTGGTGCCCGGCCTGCGGCAACGAAAGCAACTGGCGCGACATCACCGCCGACAGCCAGCGCACGCACGCGACCTGCGGCGACTGCGGCAACCGCGTCTCCGTCAAGAGCTGACCCCGCCCGGCGGCACGGCACCTGGCCTGGAAAACCGCGCCGTGCCGCCGGCCCTCAACCCCGACCCGAGTACGGATCAGATGGAGGAACACCCATCATGACTGCCCCTGATGAGAACCGTTTCGACTGGCAGGCCGCTGAGGCCGACCTCACCGCCGGCCCGGGCGCTGAGGTTGTCGACCTGGACGACGCCCGCGCCCGCCGGTCGGCCCCCCGGCCCCGGCCGGCGGGTGGCACGCACTTTGACGTGCCGTTGGACGAGATGCCGCAGGCCGGCGGGATGCCGGTGGAGCCGCCGCAGGCTGGCCCGTCTGGTCGGCGGCCGATCATCCCGGCGGGGTGGTCGGGTTGGCGCAACATCCGGCACAGCGTCCGTGAGTTGGCCGAGGTGAGCGCGTATCGGGTGGGGTTCCACGCGGTGCGTGCCCCCTGGTACGCCACGCAGGCCGCGTTCTGGTCGACGGTCGGGGTGTTCCGGCTGACCGGCCGTCAGTTGCGGTGGTGGTGGGTCAGTGAGCAGACCGGGTTGCGGCAGGCCGCCGCCGACGCGGGCGACGCGCAGACCTGGCACAAGCTGCACCGGGAGGTCAAGGCCACCCGCGCGTGGCGCGCGATCGTTCTCACCGCGGAGGCGTTGACCCTCGGCATCGGCGGGCCGATCGCGTGGGCCGTCGCGCCGTGGTGGGCGCTGACCGCTGGGGTCGGGCTGGCGGTGGCGTACCTGGCCCATGTCGGCCGCCCGGACGACCGGCCGATCATCACTCCCGCGACGGTGGCGGGGCGCTTCCGGCGGGTCAACCCGGACATCATCCTTCGCGCCTACTACGCGGCGGGGTTGGGCCACCCGGACAAGGCGCACCAGCGGGTGGAGTTCGGTTCCACGATGGCCCGTGACCCGTCCGGCACCGGTTCTCAGGTGTCGATCGATCTGCCGTACGGCAAGACGTTCGACGACGCGGTGAAGGCCCGTGGTGCTATCGCCTCCGGCCTTGACGTGGCGGTGTCGCAGGTGTTCATCACCCGCGACCCGTCCAGCCACCGCCGGCACACGTTGTGGGTGGCCGACCGTGACCCCCTGGCGGCCGGTGCCGGGCGCACGCCGCTGTTGCGGTGCAAGCCGACCGACATTTGGCAGCCGGCCCCGTTCGGGCTGGACGAGCGCGGCAACAAGGTCGCCGTTGACCTGATGTGGAACAGCGTCCTGATCGGGGCGCAGCCCCGGCAGGGCAAGACGTTCGCCGCCCGCCTGCTGGCTCTCTACGCCGCGTTGGACCCGTACGTGAAGCTGACCGTCCTCGACGGCGGCGGCAAGCCCGACTGGCGCAAGTTCGCGTTGGTCGCGGACCGGTGCGCGTTCGGGCTGGCGATGACCCGCGACGGTGACCCCGCCGAGATCGTGCTTGAAGCGTTGCGGGAGATCAAGGCCGATGTGCAGGACCGCTACGAGCAGCTGTCGAAGCTGCCCGCCGACGTCTGCCCGGAAGGCAAGCTGACCCGCGAGATCGCCCGTGACCCGAAGTACCGGATGCCGGTGCGGGCCGTGTTCCTGGACGAGTTTCAGGAGTACTTCGACCTCGGCGACATCAGCAAGGAAATCGCATCCTTGCTGGTGTACCTGGTCAAGGTCGCCCCGGCGGCCGGGGTGATGTTCGTCGACGCCACCCAACGTCCCTCGGGGGTTGGTGGGGGGCAGGTCGCTACCCAGTTCATCAGCTTCCGCGACAACCACCAGGTGCGGTTCTCCCTGCGTACCGGCTCGTGGAACGTGTCCGATCTCGTGTTGGGGGCCGGGGCCAACTCCGAGGGCTACGACTCCTCGACGCTGCTGCCCAGCTACAAGGGCGTCGGCATCCTGCGCGGCGCATCGGACGCCACCCCCACCGTGCGCACGTACCTCGCCGACGCCGACGACGCGGAAAAGATCCTGATCGCGGCGCGCAAGCTGCGCGAGGCTGCCGGCACCCTGACCGGCATGGCCGCCGGGGAAGACATCGCCCGCGACTCGCGAGACGTGCTCGCCGACGTGCGGGCGCTGTTCGGCCCCAGCGAGCGCGGGTTGCAGTGGGACGACATCGCCGCCCGCCTGGCCGAGCGGATGCCGGAGCACTACGCCGACACCACCGCCGAATCGATCTCCGCTCAGGTCCGCGCGTTCGGTGTACCGAGCGTAGATGTCAAGCGCGCCGGCAAGGCCCTCAAGGGAGCCAAAGCCGACGCCATCGACGCCGCGATCAGCCGCCGCAAGAGCGCCTGAACGGTCGCGGCCTGTCCGCGACCGGTCGCGTTGACGCGACCCGACCCGCGACCGGCCTGGTCAGCCCAGACATAGGCCGGTCGCGGGTCGCGTCGCCCACCTCCCACGCCCGAAAACCGCCTCAGGAGGGCTCATCGTGTCCCACCTCGCCGCGACCGCGACCACCGCCGGCACCACCGCCGGCCTGATCCTGCTCACCCTCGCCACCGTCACGCTCTGCTACCTCGGACTGTGCTGGGTCCGGCCGTTCCGGCGCTGTCGACGCTGCCAGGGCACCGGCCGCCGCCGCTCCCTGATCCTGCGCACCGGCCGCACCTGCTACCGCTGCGACGGCAACGGAGAACACCTACGCCCCGGCCGCACCGCCCTCAACTACCTGCGCCAACTACACGGCAAGGGCACCCCACGATGACCCGCCGCACCGCCGGCCACACGGCGTGGTGCGGCCGGGACCAGCGCTGCAACCTCGGCGAGCACCGCAGCGACGAAATCGTGGTCGACGCCGGCCACGCCCGCGCCGTGCTCGTGCGGGTGCGTACCGCCGCCGGCCGCGAGCACGCCGAGATACGCGTTCGCGTAGCCCTCGCCCCCGGCGAGATCGCCGCCCGCCGCCAACTGGTCGGGCTGCTCGGCGACGTGCGCCAGGCCGTGACTCGCGCCGCCGTCGCGGTCCGACCCCGACCGGGGCGGGCCGCGCGGTGACCGCCGGCCGCACGGGGCCGGCGGCCCGGTGCGGTCACTGGATCGGCACCGCCGGCCGCTACTGCCACACCCCGGACAACCTCCGGCCCTACCTGCAAGGCCCCCGCTGCCCCGCCCACACGCCCTCAGCGCTCGCCGGGCGGCCGGAACCACCGTCTACGCCCCTGTGTCCGCCATCGACCGAAGGAAGGGACCTCATGCCCGACCCTGGCCTGTTGGCCGCTGCCCTTGCCCACGCCGCGCGCGGATGGCACGTCTGCCCGCTGCGCCCCGACGACAAGCGGCCCGCGTTCCCCGACCACACCGCCGACAACTGCACTGGCCTCGACCCGCGCTGCCGCGCCGCCGGCCGACACCTCGGCTGGGAAGACCGCGCCACGACCGACCCGGACCGCATCCGCCGCGCGTGGTCGACGCGCCCCTACGGCATCGGCATCGCCTGCGGCCCGTCCGGGCTGGCGGTGGTCGACCTCGACGTGCCCAAGACCGCCGACGACACCCCGCCCGCCGCATGGGCCGGTGCGCGTGACGGCCTGGACGTGCTCACCGCACTGGCCGACCGGCACGGCGGCAGCATCGACACCACGTACACCGTGACCACCGGGCGGGGCGGAAGCCACCTCTACTACCGCTACCCGGCCGCCGGCCCGCAGCTGCGCAACACGACCGGCGAGCGGGGCGGCCTCGGGTGGAAGGTCGACACCCGCGCCCACGGCGGCTACGTCGTCGCCGCCGGCAGCACTGTCGCCGGCCGCCCCTACGCCGTAGCGCTGGACTGCGACCCGGCGCCGCTGCCCGCATGGCTGGCAGACCTGCTCACCCCCGCCGTGCGACCGGCGTACCGGCCCGCCCCGGTGGCGCTGCCGGCCGATCGGCACGGCCCGTACGTGGCGGCTGCGATCCGCCGCCAGGTCGCCCACCTCACCGCCGCCCCCGATGGGCAGCGCAACCACGCGCTGTTCGCCTCGGCCGTCGCGCTCGGCCAGCTGGCCGCGGGGGGCGCGCTCACCGACGACGACGTGACCGCCGTCCTGGAACCGGCCGCGCTGTCGATCGGCCTGCGGCCCGCCGAGGTCGCCCGCACGATCGCGTCCGGTCTGCGCACCGGGGCACGCAACCCCCGCACTCTCGCCACCATCGGAAGGACGGCGGCATGACCACCCGCCTACAGATCGGCTCCGGGCCGGAAACCATCCGCGTGCTCAAGGCCGCGCTCGTCGACGGACTGTTGCCCGACACCTACGTGTCGGCCGGGTCTCTCGTCCACATGGAAGCCGTCTCCGGCGGCCTCGCCACCGCCGCCGACGAGGATTCGCCGCTGCCGGTGTCGGCGAGCATGGTCAACCCTGCCGGCCTGGCCGGGCTGCTCGCTGAACACGCCTACGTGTACCGGCTCAAGACTCGCAAGAGCGACACCGGCGACCCGGAGATGTTCGAAGACGAGGTGACCCCGCCCCGCGACATCCTGTCCTCGGTGCTGGCTGGCAAGACGTGGCCGGGCGTGCCGCCGCTGCGCGGGATCATCGGTGCCCCGGTGCTGCGCCGCGACGGCACCCTGTTGCAGCGGCCCGGCTACGACCCGGCAACCGGCCTCTACCTCGCGTCCAAGGTGGCGCTGCCGCCCGTGCCCGACGAACCGACCCCGGAGCAGGTAGATGAGGCGCGTACGTTCCTGCTCGGCCGGTTCCTGCGTGACTTCCCGTGGGCGTCCGCTGCTGATCGGGCCAACTATGTAGCGCTGCTGGCCACGCCGATCCTGCGGCACTTCACCCGATCACTGACGCCGTTCGCGCTGATCGACGCGACCATGCCGTCATCGGGCAAGACGATCCTGACCGCCGGGCCGGGAATGCTCTACGGGCAACGCGTCATGACCTGGGCATACTCCGACGAAGAGCTGCGCAAGAGCATAACCGCGGTTCTGGCCGAGCAGGTCGGGGTGGTGATCTGGGACAACCTCGCCGAGGGCACCGTCATCGATTCCGCCGTGCTCGCCCAGCTCGTCACCTCCGGCGTGTGGTCCGACCGGCAGCTTGGGGCGTCGCGCAACGTCGCCACCGTCAACGACCGGCTGTGGATGGTCACCGGCAACAACCTTCAGGTTGGCGGTGACATGGCGTCTCGCACGGTGCGGGTGCACCTCGACCCGAACATGCCCCGCCCCGAACTGCGCGACCAACGAGGGTTCGGCATTCCCCACCTCGACCAATGGATCACCGACCCGGCCAACCAACTCACCGTCCTGTGGCACCTCCTGGTCCTCGTCCTCGACTGGACCCGCCGAGGTGCGCCACGGGTCACCGGACTGTCGATGCGGCAGTTCACCCCGTGGGCGCAAGCCCTCGGCGGATTCCTCGCCCACCACGGCATCGAAGGATTCCTCACCAACGCCGCCGACATCCGCGAGATCGATGAAGACGAAACGCGCTGGCGCGCGTTCCTCACCTGCTGGCACGACCGCCACAGCGGCCGAGCGATGACCGCCGCCGAACTCCGCCAAGACGCCGAGCCCATGCACCTCGGCAGCGACGTCAACGACCCGTGGGACGGGCAATTCATCACCACCCACAACGGCCGCCTACCCAACCCCCTGCAACTCGGCCGGCTGCTGACCGGGCAGGCCGGACGGTGGCGCGGCGATCACGTCATCCGCGCCGGCAAGAACGACCGGGGCGACCGGTCCGTGTTCTGGGTCGAGCGCCACCAAGGGTGAAACCCGCTGAACCATCTCCGCATCTCCGCAACGCCGCAGCAACGACGCTCTACCAGGGGAAACACTCTGCGGAGATCAGACCCTCAACGGTCATCGATCTCCGCATCTCCGCAACCGACTGCGGAGATGACGGCCTCTTGCGGAGATGACCCCTCAACGGCACTCCGCATCTCCGCAAGCATTTGCCCAGCTCACAGCCATGTTTGCGGAGATGCGGAGATGCGGAGATGGTTCAGCCCTCCCGCGCAGCAACACACCGACCACCCGCCGCCCGCCGACGTAGGGCGGCCCGCTGAGAGCCACACAGACACTCTGGCGCATCCCTTTACCCCCGCCCGCCGCAGATCTTGGCTTCATGACGCTCTCAGCGGGCCGCCCAGCGCGTCCCTACAGCCCGACCTTCCCAACCCTTCTTCGACGGCACCTCTCGCCCGAAAGGCGCTCACCGTGCGACTCGTAACGCAGAACTTTCCGCCAGAAACGCCCACCGCACCGGAGGTAGAGAACGTCATCCGGCTCTCGCCGAAGCCGTTCATGTCCACCGAGGAGCTTGCCGGACTGCTCGACGTCGACCCGTCGACCATCCGGCGGTGGCGCACCGTCCCGCCCTTGCAGGGTCCGCCGTTCATTCAGATCTCCGACCGCGTGGTGAAGTACGCGACGGCCGACGTAGAGCGGTGGCTTTCTGTCCGCCGGGTCTACCCGAAGGCGGCATGATGGCACCCTCCCAGCAGGCACCGATCGGCGTGCACCTCACCTCCGATGTGGAATGCCGCGCAGGCCGAGACCGCCCCTATCGCGCACGCGTCCGATGGGTCGACCCGACGACGAAGCGCCGGCTGTCAAAGTCCACGACGGTCGCCACCCCCGAGGAAGCCCAAGCGTGGATCGATGGGATGGTCAGTGCGGCGCAAGGTGGCGTCGACCCGGTCTCCGCGACAAAGCGACTGGCCGAGTACGGCGACAGCGTGATGACGCTGGCGCTACGTGGCCTAGAGCGGAAGACGCTGGATCCATACCTCGCCGGCTGGCGGAAACGGGTGGTGCCCGCCCTCGGTCACATCCCCGTACGGATGATCACGAACGGTGCCGTTGACCGGGCCGTGCACGGCTGGATCGCCGACGAGTGCAGCCGTTCCACGGTAAAGAACAGTCTTGCCGTGCTGGTCCGGGTGATGGAGCAGGCCGTACGGGACGGGATCATTCCGCGCAACCCCGCCCAGGTGACCGGATGGCAGCGCGAATACCGGCGAGCAGAAGACGAGTTGGACGACCCGCGCACGCTCGCCCTGCCCGACTGGGAATCGCTGACCACGCTCGCCGCCGCGCTGGTGGAACGGTCCGCCAACGCCTTTCCCGGATGGGGAGACGTGGTCATTTTCGCCGCCTGCACAGCGGCCAGAATCGGCGAGGTTTCCGGCGTCCGCGCCGAGGACATCGACCGGAAGTCGTGGATGTGGACGGTACGCCGACAGACCACACCCAGCCCCGGCGGCCTGGTCGACAAGGGCACCAAGGGAAAGCGCGCACGCGTGGTGCCGCTGATCGACGAAGTGCGACCGATCGTCGCCCGCCGCCTGGACTCGGTGGCCGAGCTGCACTCCCGACTATTCACCGGGCCGCGTGGTGGACGGATCAGCACCGCCGTTCTGCGGGACGCGACGCACTGGGACGAGGTGGTGACGAAGCTGGGCTACGAACATCTACGCCGGCACGACCTGCGGCACACCGGGCTGACCTGGATGGCCGATGCGGGGGTTCCGGTGCACGTGCTGCGGAAGATCGCTGGGCATGGGTCGCTCAGCACGACACAGCGGTACCTGCACCCTGACCGACAGTCGATCACCGACGCGGGAACGGCGCTCAGCGCCCACTTGAAGGCTCGCCGGTCCCCAGGTGGTCCCCAGCTACGCGCCGTCTAGATCAGCAAATCCCTACTACCCCAATACGAGTTAGAGGCCGTTGGCCAGGGCGTATGCCCCGGTCGACGGCCTCTTTTCGTGCTGTCGGGACGGCCGGATTCGAACCGACGACCCCTTGACCCCCAGTCAAGTGCGCTACCAAGCTGCGCCACGTCCCGATACTCCCGCGGTGATCCTCCCCGCGGCAGCCGGTACAGCTTAGCGCAGGATCTTCACTCCGTCCGCACTGCCCCCTCCCGTGCCGGAACGCGTCGTCCAGCCCACCACCCGTACGGCGTCCTAGGAGGATAGGGAAGTTGGTGGAGCGCAAAATGCCGGGCGGGAGAAGCCTCCCACCCGGCATTCTGATCAGGCAGGGTCAGCCGTGCGCCTTACCCCGGCCACCGGGGCCGAGCTTCTTGCGGGGGCGTACGGAAATCTCGATCGGGCTGCCCTCGTAGCCGAACTCCTCGCGCAGCTTGCGCTCGACGAACCGCTGGTAGCCGGCGTCCAGCGGGGCGGTGGTGAACAGCACGAAGCGCGGCGGGGCCACACCCGCCTGGGTGGCGAAGAGGATCTTCGGCGCCCGACCGCCACGCACCGGGTGCGGGGTTGCCTGCACCAGCGCGGTCAGCCACGAGTTGAGTTGCGCGGTCGGCACGCGGGTCTCCCAGCTGGCCAGCGCCTTGCGCAGCGCCGGTGCGAGCTTGTCGACCGCGCGGCCGGTCTGCGCCGACAGGTTGAGCCGGATCGCCCACGGAATGCGGCGCAGCTCGCGCTCGATCTCCTTGTCCAGGTAGTACCGGCGGTCGGCGTCGACCAGGTCCCACTTGTTGAAGGCGATCACCAGCGCCCGGCCGGTCTCGGTGACCATGGACAGGATCCGCTGGTCCTGCTCGCTGATCGGTTCGCTGGAGTCCAACAGCACCACGGCGACCTCGGCGGCCTCGATCGCCGAGGCGGTCCGCAGGCTGGCGTAGTACTCGGTGCCGCTGGCCTTGCCCACCCGCTTGCGCAGGCCCGCCGTGTCGACCAGCTGCCAGGTCTCCCCGCCGATCTCGACCAGGCTGTCGACCGGGTCGACGGTGGTGCCGGCGACCGAGTCGACGACCGCCCGCTCCTCCCCCGAGAAGCGGTTGAGCAGGCTGGACTTGCCGACGTTCGGCCGGCCGACGAGCGCCACCCGGCGCGGGCCGCGCGGGCGGTTCTCGACGATCTTCGGGGCCTCCGGCAGCACGGCCATGATCGCGTCGAGCAGATCGCCGGAACCGCGCCCGTGCAGCGCCGACACCGGATACGGCTCACCCAGGCCAAGCGACCACAGCGAGGTGGCCTCCATCTCGATGGCGGTGTTGTCGGCCTTGTTCGCGACCAGGATCACCGGCTTGGCGCTGCGGCGCAGCATCCGTACGGCCGCCTCGTCCACGTCCGTCGAGCCGACCATCGCGTCGACCACGAACAGCACCACGTCGGCGGTGACGACCGCCGCCTCGGCCTGCGCCGCGATCGCGGCGGCCCGGTCCTTGGCGTCGGGCTCCCACCCGCCGGTGTCCACCACGGTGAACTGCCGGCCGGCCCACTGCGCGTCGTACGGGACGCGGTCCCGGGTGACCCCGGGGACGTCCTCGACGACCGCCTGGCGGCGCCCGATGATCCGGTTGACCAGTGTCGACTTGCCCACGTTGGGGCGGCCGACCACGGCCACGACCGGCTGGGGACCGGTCGACTCCTCGGTGTCGACGTCCGGTTCCCGCAACTCGACCCACCCGTCGGCGTTGGTCATGCCACTCCCCGCCCGGTCAGCAGGTCGCGCAGTCGCGCGACGACCTCGTCGATGCCCAACTCGGTGGTGTCCAGCACCACGGCGTCGGCGGCCTGGGTCAGCGGGTCGGCCTTGCGGGTCGAGTCGAGCCGGTCCCGCCGGGCCAGATCGGCCGCGGTCGCCGCCACGTCGGTGGCGTCCTCGGCGCTGCGCCGGGCGGCGCGGGCCGACTCGGAGGCGGTGAGGTAGACCTTCAGGTGGGCGTCCGGGGCCACCACGGACCCGATGTCGCGGCCCTCGACCACGATCCGGCCCGCGTTGGCGATCATCTCGCGTTGCCTGGCGACCAGCAGCGCGCGCACCGCCGGCACGGCGGCCACGGCGGAGACCGCCCCGGTCACCTCCGGTCCGCGGATCTCCGCGTCGACGGTCACGCCGTCGGCGGTCACGCCGTACCCCCGGGGGTCGGTGCCGATGCGCAGGTCCACCTCGCCGGCGACCTTGGCCACCGACCCGGCGTCGGTCAGGTCGACCCCCGAGCGCAGCACCGCCCAGGTGATGGCCCGGTACATGGCGCCGGTGTCGAGGTAGCGGGCACCGAGGCCGACGGCGAGCCGCCGGGAGACGGTGGACTTACCCGAACCGGACGGCCCGTCCACAGCGACCACACATCGCCCGGCCCGTTCGTTTTCCTCCACCGTTGTCCTCCTCAGCCCGTACCTCACGAAACGCCCCAATGCGTCCCGCAAGCGGTTGTCCAAACGCTCTCAATGATGCCCGGCGCCGCGCCGCGCGAAAGCCGCCGCCGGCGCCGGGCCGCCACGGAGCCTACCGGCAGCCGTACCCCGAACCCGGGGGTCAGTCACCCACGGCCTTGAACAGGGCGGCGACCTCCGCGTTGGTCAGCCGCCGCGTCCGCCCCGCGCGCAGGTCGCCCAGCCGGATCGGCCCGATCGCGGTACGCACCAGCCGACTCACCGGGTGGCCCACCTCGCCGAGCAGCCGGCGGACGATGTGCTTACGCCCCTCGTGCAGGCTCAACTCCACCTGGGCGCTCCGCCCCAGCGTGTCCACCACCCGGAAGGAGTCGACCTGCGCCGGCCCGTCCTCCAGCTCCACGCCGGCCATCAGCCGCTTGCCGAGGTTACGCGGGATCGGCCCGGACACCTCGCACAGGTACGTCTTCTGCACCCCGTACGACGGGTGCATCAGCCTGTGCGCGAGGGTGCCGTCGTTGGTGAGGAGCAGCAGGCCCTCGCTGTCGGCGTCGAGCCGCCCCACGTGGTAGACCCGCTGCTCCACCCGGTTGCCGAGGAAGTCGGCGAGCGCCGTACGCCCCTTCTCGTCGGCCATCGTGGAGACGACCCCGCGGGGCTTGTTCATGGCCAGGTACACCAGTCGGGTGTCGCCGACGAGGCGTTCGCCGTCGACGTGGATCACGGCGGTGGCGGGGTCGACCTTGTCGCCGAGCTGGGCGACCCGGCCGTCGACGGTGACCCGGCGGCGGAAGATCAGGTCCTCGCAGGCGCGCCGGGAGCCCACGCCGGCGGCGGCCAGCACCTTCTGCAGGCGCTCGGCCCCCTCGAAGACGGGCGCGTCGGGGCGGGGCGTGCGGTCATCGCGTGGCATCGGCAAGCTCTTCTACGTCGTCGGGAAGGAACGGGGCCAGCGGCGGGAGGTCGTCGACGCTGTTCAGCCCGAGCTTCTCCAGGAACAACGTGGTGGTCCGGTAGAGGAACGCCCCGCTGTCCGGTTCGGTGCCGCACTCCTCGACCAACCCGCGGGAGACCAGGGTACGGATCACCCCGTCGCAGTTGACACCCCGGATGGCGGAGATCCGCGAGCGGGTGACGGGCTGCTTGTAGGCGACCACGGCCAGTGTCTCCAGCGCGGCCTGGGTCAGCCGGACCGACTGCCCGTCCAGTACGAACCGTTCCACGTAGGTGGCGTATTCCGGCCGGGTGTAGAGACGCCAGCCACCCGCCGCCCGGCGCAGCTCGAAGCCGTGCCCGGCAGCCGTGTAGCCCGCGGCGATCTCGTCCAGCATCGGCCCGATCCGCTCGGCGGGCTGCTCCAGCACCTGGGCGAGGACCAGCTCGCTGACCGGCTCGTCCACCACCAGCAGGATCGCCTCCAACGCCCCGCGCAGCTCCGCGTCGTCGAGCTCCGGCGCCGGCGCCGGCGCGGGCACCGCCCGCCGCCGCCCCGCCGACCCCTTCCCCGCCGGTACGCCCCCAGTCCCGCTCTCCCCTGCGGCCCCCTGCACACGGCCCGGCTTCTCCGGCTGTCCCCGTGTCTCCGGCTTCTCCGACTCGCCGGGCTCTCCCGAGCCGGTATCCATCCCACGCGTGGTGTCGGAATCTCCGCCGATCTTGGTAGGTTCTGGCCCTTCTGGGGGCGCGGAGCTACCAAGATCTCCCGTGTCGGGGGTGGCGGAGGGGGTCGTGGGGCGTTGCCAGGGTGGCACCCAGGCAGCGGCCTGGTCGGCCAGGGAGTCCCGACGCTCGTCGCTGCTCATCCCGCTCGCTCCTCCGTCGTCGCCGCCCCGCGCTCGTCCGTCGCCGCACCCGCCGGCGCCCCGGTATCCCCCGTCACCGCACCCGGCTGCGCCCCGGCGGGCTCAGGCGGTACCGAGGCAGGCTCGGATGTTGCCGGGGCGGGCTCGGGCGGGGTGCCGGCGTACTCGTCGATGTGCAGGTCGGGGCCGCCGTCGGCGGGGCCCGTCCAGCGTACGGTCAACTCCTCCAGGGCCTGCTCCTGGACGAAGGCGACCAGGCCCTCCCGGTAGAGCTCCAGCAGGGCCAGGAACCGGGCCACCACCTCCAGGGTGGCCTCGCAGTCGGCGCAGAGCAGCGAGAAGGTGGCCGTGCCGACGCGACGCAGCCGCTCGGTGAGGATGGCCGCGTGCTCCCGGACGCTGACCCGCACCATGTGCACGTGGGCGATGGACACCTCGGGCACCGGCTTCGGCGTCATCGCTCTGATCGCCAGCTTCAGCAGCCGCTCGGGGCCGATGCCGAGCACCAGGTCGGGCAGCGCCTCGGCGTACCGGGGCTCCAGGGTGACCGCGCGGGGGTAGCGCCGGCCGCCGACCTCCTCCAGCGCGGCGATGTGCGCCGCCGCCTCCTTGTACGCCTTGTACTGCAACAGCCGGGCGAAAAGCAGGTCCCGCGCCTCCAACAGGGCGAGGTCCTCCTCGTCCTCGACCTCGGCGGCGGGAAGCAGCCGGGCGGCCTTCAGGTCGAGCAGGGTCGCGGCGATGAGCAGGAACTCGCTGGCCTCGTCCAGGTCCCACTGGTCGCCCATCGCGCGGATGTAGGCGATGAACTCGTCGGTGACCCGGTGCAGCGCCACCTCGGTGACGTCGAGCTTGTGCTTGCCGATCAACTGGAGCAGCAGGTCGAACGGGCCGGTGAAGTTCGCCAGCCGGACGGTGAAGCCGCCGCTCTCCTCCGTCGCCGCGGGGACGCCCGCCCGGTCCGTCGGCACCTCGGCGGCGGCTTCGGCGGCCTGCGCGGGCGGCTGCTCCGGCGTCGTCGGAGGGTCGAGGGGTGGCGCGGTCACCGGAAGACCGTAGTCCACGCCCCGGGCGGCACGGCGCGAAGGTGCATCCCGGCCTACCGCTCGGCCTGGGCGGCGATCACCTCGCGGGCCAGTTGACGGTAGTTGCGGGCACCCGACGAGGCCGGGTCGAGTGTGGTGATCGGGGCCCCGGCGACGGTGGACTCGGGGAACTTGACGGTCTTGGTGATGACTGTCTGGTAGACCTTGTCGCCGAACGCCTCCACCACCCGCTGGAGCACCTGCCGGCAGTGGGTGGTGCGGCTGTCGTACATGGTGGCGAGGATGCCCTCGAGTTCCAGGTCGAAGTTGAGCCGCTCGCGCACCTTGTCGATCGTGTCCAGCAGCAGGGCCACACCGCGCAAACTGAAGAACTCGCACTCCAGCGGGATGAGCACGCCGTGCGCCACAGTCAACGCGTTGATCGCCAGCAGGCCCAGCGAGGGCTGGCAGTCGATCAGGATGTAGTCGTACTCCTTGCGGACCGACCGGAGCACCCGGGCCAGGGCCATCTCCCGGGCGACCTCGTTGACCAGCTGGATCTCGGCCGCGGAGAGGTCGATGTTGGCCGGCAGCAGGTGCAGCCCCGCCACGTCGGTCTTGATGAGGACGTCCTCGGCGGTGACGTCGTCCTGCATGAGCAGGTTGTAGACCGACAGGTCGAGGTTGTGCGGGTTGACTCCCAGCCCGACCGAGAGGGCGCCCTGCGGGTCGAAGTCGACCAGCAGCACCTTGCGGCCGTACTCGGCCAGCGCGGCGCCCAGGTTGATGGTCGTCGTGGTCTTCCCCACGCCGCCCTTCTGGTTGGCCATCGCGATGATCCGGGCCGGGCCGTGCCGGTCCGTCGGCATCGGCTCGGGGATCGGCTTGCGCATCGTGTATGCCGCCGGATCTGCCGGACCGAGATCCGCCCCGAGCGTGGCCTGCTGCTCGCGGAGCTCCGACGTCCAGGTCTCGGCACGGTCACCGTTGCCCGCCATGTGCTCGTTGCCCCCTCCCGACGACCACCCGGCGTCGGAGCCGTCCGACGTCCCTCGCGGCGCCGCTGCGCACCCCGGTCTGCATCACCATCGCCCCAGGAGGTCCGCGCCGATGCCGACTGTACGCCACCGGCCGACGCCCCGGTCGCACCCGCTCGGCGTGTCGCCGCCCCCGCCGAGCAGGCCAGCCGCCGGTGACGCCGACCGCGGACCGCCCCGGGCACCCGTCCGCCGCCCCTGCCGACCGCCGGCCACTCCCCTGCCGGACCCGACCGGGCCACCCCCGACAGACCGACGAGCGGTCGGCCCGGCGGTGCCGCCGACCGCAAACCCCGACAGACCATACGGTGGCCACTCCGACAGACCGCACAGTGGTCAGCCGCGCGCCCGGGGGTGGGCGGTGGCGTACACCTCGCGTAGCCGCTCGACCGTGACCAGGGTGTAGACCTGGGTGGTGGTCACCGAGGCGTGGCCCAGCAGTTCCTGCACCACCCGCACGTCCGCGCCGCCGTCGAGCAGGTGGGTGGCGTACGAGTGGCGCAGGGTGTGCGGGGAGACCGCCTCCGACCCGTCCACCGGCAGCCCGGCCCGCTCGGCGGCGCGACGCAGGATGGTCCAGGCGCCCTGCCGGGACAGCGCTCCGCCGCGGGCGTTGAGGAAGACCGCCGGGGTGCCCCGGCCGGCGGCGGCCAGCCCGGGCCGGGCCCGGACCAGCCAGGCCCGCACCGCCTCGACCGCGTACCCCCCGATCGGGACCAGCCGGGTGCGGCCGCCCTTGCCGCGCAGCAGCACCGTGCCCTCGTCGACGTCCAGGTCGTCCACGGCGGCGCCGACCGCCTCGGAGATCCGCGCCCCGGTGCCGTACAGGAACTCCAGCAGTGCCCGGTCGCGCAGCGCGAGCGGCGCCCCCTCGCCGGCGGCGGTCACCGCGCCGGCGGTCTCCAGCAGCCGCACCACGTCGTCGACCGGCAGTGCGCGGGGCAGCCGGCGCGGCGGCGTGGGCGGGCGGACGTCCCGGCTCGGGTCGGCGCCGGCCAGCCCCTCGCGCAGCGCGAACCGGTGCAGGCCGCGGACCGCGCTGGCCGCCCGCGCCGCGGAGGAGACCGCGAGCGGCGGGTGTTCCTCGTCACCGGCGCGCAGCCGGGCCAGGTGCGCCTCGACCTGCCCGGGGCCGACGGAGGCCAGGTCCGGCACGCCGGCCGCCACCAGGGTGTCCAGGTAGCGCTCCAGGTCCCGCCGGTACGACGAGAGCGTGTTCGCCGACAGTCCCCGTTCGACGGTGAGGTGGTCGAGGTAGCCGCGCACGGCACGGCGCAGGGCCGGCGGGGGCCCCGTGCCCGCGCCGGCCCCGTCCGACGTGCCGGTCAGTCCGCCACCCCTCAGGCCAGCGCGTCGGCCAGCGCGAGGGTCGCCATGCCGTGCGCCTCCGCGACCGGGCCGTAGGTGACCTGGCCGTCGTGGGTGTTCAGGCCCAGCGCCAGCGCCGGGTCGCGACGCAGCGCCTCGCGCCAGCCGTGGTTGGCCAGTTCCAGCGCGTACGGCAGCGTGACGTTGGTCAGCGCGTAGGTGCTGGTGTGCGGCACCGCGCCCGGCATGTTCGCCACGCAGTAGAAGATCGAGTCGTGCACCTGGTAGGTCGGCTCGGCGTGCGTGGTGGGACGCGAGTCCTCGAAGCAGCCGCCCTGGTCGATGGAGATGTCGACCAGCACGCTGCCCGGCTTCATCCGGGACACCATCTCGTTGGAGATCAGCGTCGGGGCCTTCGCGCCGGGCACCAGCACCGCGCCGATGACCAGGTCCGCGTCCAGCACGGCCCGCTCGATCTCGTACGCGTTGGAGGCCACCGTCTGCAGGTGGCCACGGTAGATGGCGTCGGCCTGGCGCAGTCGGGCCACGTTCTTGTCCAGCAGCAGCACCTCGGCCTGGAGGCCGAGCGCGATCGCGGCGGCGTTCATGCCGGAGACGCCCGCGCCGATGACCACGGTCTTCGCGGCGTACACACCGGAGACGCCGCCCATCAGGATGCCGCGCCCGCCGCCCTGCCGCTGGAGGTGGTAGGCGCCCACCTGCGGGGCGAGCCGACCGGCCACCTCGGACATCGGGGCGAGCAGCGGCAGCGACCGGTCGGGCAGCTCGACGGTCTCGTACGCGATGCCGGTGACCTTGCGGTCGATCAGCGCGTCGGTGCACACCTTCGAGGCGGCCAGGTGCAGGTAGGTGAAGAGCACCTGCCCCTCGCGCATCCGGTGGTACTCCTCGGCGATCGGCTCCTTGACCTTGAGTACCAGTTCGGCGGTTTCCCACACCTCGTCGGCGGTGGGCAGGACCCTGGCCCCGGCGGCGGCGAACTCGTCGTCGCTGATGCTGGACCCGACCCCGGCGCCGGACTCGACGAAGACCTGGTGACCACTGCGGACGAACTCGTTGACGCCCGCCGGCGTGATCGCCACGCGGTACTCGTGGTTCTTGACCTCGCGGGGGATTCCGACCTTCACGATGCAGACACCTCTCTTCGGGGCTGCGCTCCCCCGACTGCGCGGTGCCACGGCGGCCCCTTTGCCGTCGCGGTCCACCGGTCCCGCCGGCGGCAGTCTAGGCGCGTCGGCGCCCCCGGTGTGGCTGCACAGTGACACCCGGTGCCCGCACACGCTGACGATGTGTCAGGTGTCAACCGGGCCGCCGGTGGGGCATCGACTCAGCCGTCAGGACAGTGTTCATCCATTATCGTTCCACTCTTCGGGTACCGCTGCGGACAGGAGATCGGTGGATCACTAGGGTGTCGCCTCATGACCACACCTCCTTACCAGCCCGGCTACCCGACGGGCGTTTCCGACAAGAGCAAGATCGTTGCAGGTCTCCTCGGTATCCTGCTCGGCACCTTCGGTGCCGGCCGGTTCTACACGGGCCACACCAAGATCGCTGTCCTCCAGCTCGTGGTGAGCCTGGTGACCTGCGGCGCCGGCGGCCTCTGGGGTCTCATCGACGGCATCCTGATCCTGGTCAACGGCGGCACCGACGCGCAGGGACGCCCGCTGCGCGACTGACACCGACAACCGAGGACAAGGGGCCGTGCGGTGAACCGCACGGCCCCTTCCGTCGTACCCCCGCCGGCTGGCTGCCCAGGCACGGCCCGGCGCTCGCCGACGGCTCGCTCAGCGCGGCAGCGGCGCGTCGGCCCGGCGCAGCGCCGACCAGCCGGTGTCGCGGGCCCGGGCGGCGGCGAGCAGCCCGGCCACGCAGGAGGCGTTGGTGATCTCGCCCGCGAGGACCATGCCGACCGCCTCGTCCAGGTCGATGCGGACGACCTGGAGGTCGGCCTCCTCGTCGCGACGCTCGTGCCGGCGATCCGCCGGCACGTCCGCCAGGTCCCGGGCCAGGAACACCCGGACCAACTCGTTGGTGAAGCCCGGCGAGCTGTGCAGGTCCACCAGGACGTCGACGCGCCCGGCGGTCAGGTCGACCTCCTCGGCCAGCTCCCGGACCGCGGCGGCGGCCAGGTCCTCGCCGGAGACGTCGGTGAGCCCGGCGGGCAGCTCCCACAGGTGCCGCCCGACCGGGTGCCGGTACTGGCGGATCAGCACCACCTGACCGGCCGAGTCGAGCGCCACCACGGCGACCGCGCCGACGTGCCGGACGAAGTCACGGACCCCCGTCCCGCCGCCCGGCATGGTCACCTCCTCGCTGACCACGTCGAAGATCCGACCCTGGTAGCGCTGGGTGCGGGACCGCACCTCGTAGCGGTGCTCGACGGCGCTCACGCCGCTGCCCCGCTCCGCGCGCCAGTATCGCGAGGCGCGACGCCGCTCTGCCCGGTGGTTCGCTCGCTGCGCCCGCTCACGAGGCCGACGTCGCCTTCGCGGCGGCGCTGCCGTTGCGGGCGGCCTTCTTCTTCGCCGCCGCGGTCTCGGCCGCGTCCAGGTCGACCGGGAGCTGGTCTGCCTCCGAGTAGGCCACCGCCGCCTTCACGAAGGAGGCGAACAGGGGGTGCGGCCGGGTCGGCCGGCTCTTCAGCTCCGGGTGCGCCTGGGTGGCGACGAAGAACGGGTGCAGGCTTCGGTCCAGCTCGATGAACTCGACCAGCCGCCCGTCCGGCGAGGTGCCGGAGATGCGCAGGCCCGCCTTGGTCAGCGCGTCGCGGTACGCGTTGTTCACCTCGTACCGGTGCCGGTGCCGCTCGCTGACCTCGGTGCTGCCGTACGCCTCGGCGACCAGCGAGCCCTCGGCGAGCGCCGCCGGGTACGCGCCGAGCCGCATGGTGCCGCCCAGGTCGCCCTTACCGGCGACGATGTCCTCCTGGTCGGCCATGGTGGCGATGACCGGGTGCGCGGCCTCCTCGTCGAACTCCAGCGAGTTGGCGCCCTCCAGGCCGGCCAGGTGCCGGGCCACGTCGATGGTCATGCACTGCAGGCCGAGGCAGAGGCCGAGCAGCGGGATGCCGTTCTCCCGGGCGTACCGGGCGGTGCCGATCTTGCCCTCGATGCCGCGCACCCCGAAGCCGCCCGGGATGACGACGCCGTCCACGCCGGCCAGGGCGGCCGCCGCGCCGGACGGGGTGACGCACTCGTCGCTGGGCACCCAGCGCAGCTGCACCCGGGCACGGTGGCCGAAGCCGGCGGCCCGGATCGCCTCGCTCACCGACAGGTACGCGTCGGGCAGGTCGACGTACTTGCCGACCACGGCGACGGTGACGGTGTGCCGGGGCTGGTGCACCCGGTCCAGCAGGTCGTCCCAGCTGGCCCAGTCGACGTCGCGGAAGGAGAGGCCGAGCCGGCGCACCACGTACGCGTCGAGGCCCTCGCGGTGCAGCACCTTCGGGATGTCGTAGATGCTCGGCGCGTCCGGGGCCGCGACGACCGCCTCCCGGTCCACGTCGCAGTAGAGCGACAGCTTCTCCTTGAGCTTCTCCGGGATCTCCCGGTCGCAGCGCAGCACGATCGCGTCCGGCTGGATGCCGATGTTGCGCAGCTGGGCCACCGAATGCTGGGTCGGCTTCGTCTTCAGCTCGCCCGACGGCGCCAGGTACGGCACCAGCGAGACGTGCAGGTAGAAGCAGTTGTCCCGGCCCAGGTCGTGGCGGACCTGGCGGATCGACTCCAGGAACGGCAGCGACTCGATGTCGCCGACGGTGCCGCCGACCTCGGTGATCACGACGTCCGGCACCTGGCCGTCGTCGTCCGGGTCGGCCATCGCCAGGATCCGCGACTTGATCTCGTTGGTGATGTGCGGGATGACCTGGACCGTGTCGCCCAGGTACTCGCCGCGCCGCTCCTTGGCGATCACCTCCGAGTAGATCTGGCCGGTGGTGACGTTCGCCTTGCCGGAGAGCGCCCGGTCCAGGAACCGCTCGTAGTGCCCGACGTCGAGGTCGGTCTCGGCACCGTCCTCGGTCACGAAGACCTCGCCGTGCTGGAACGGGTTCATCGTCCCCGGGTCGACGTTGAGGTAGGGGTCGAGCTTCTGCATCACCACGCGCAGGCCGCGCGCGGTGAGCAGGTTGCCGAGGCTGGAGGCGGTGAGGCCCTTACCCAGCGAGGAGGCGACTCCCCCGGTGACGAAAATGTGCCTGGTCGTCCGTGCTGAAGGGGCCAAGGCCTGCTCCCGTGTCGTCCGTCGCGGTCGTGCAGACCGCCGTGCCGATCAGCAAAGTGATCACGCGATCCACGGGATTCCACGGTAACACCTCTCCCGGCCCACCCGCCGGGCGCACCCGGACCGGGCGGCGGAGTGTCCCGCCCCGGCTCAGGAGGCTGTGGCCTCGGTCGATGACCGGCCGGCCGCCGCGCGCTCCCCGGCGTCGGTCCCGGCCGGCGGCCCGTCCGTCCCGTTCCCACGGCCCGGGGCTCGGGGGGACGGGGGCGTCGTCGCGGCGGCCGGTTCCACCGCCGGATCCGGCGTACGGGCGGCGTCCACCCCCGCGCCGTCCGGTGCCGGCCGGTCCGGTCCGTCGTCGTCCGGCCCTCCGCCGGAGTCGTCGTCCGATCCGTCGCCCGTCCCGCCGGGCCCCTCGTCGCGCTGCCGGGCCGGGTCGGGCAGCGTGCGGTCCGTGGAGTGGTCGAGCACCCGCAGCGCGGCCAGCGCCGCCATCGGCACCACCAGGGCGGCGGCCGCGCCGGCGACGTCCAGGGCGTCGCCGGCCAGCACCCCGCCGATCACGGCGGCGACGGCGGTGCCGGCCATCGCCGCCCGCATCGCCGGGTAGATGCCGAACAGCCGCTTCAGCCCGCCCCACGGCTGGAGCAGGGCGAACCAGACCAGCAGGGCACCGGCCAGGGCCAGCACGGTCAGCGGGCTGTTGACCAGGGTCTCGAAGTTCGCCGTACTGGAACGGTGCACGGTGAGCCCGCCCGTGCCGTCGCCGACGGCGGCCAGGAACCGGCCCAGGCTGCCCCGCTCGGCGGCCGGCCGACGCAGGTCGAGCACCGCGAAGCCGATGGTCAACGCGAGCCCGGCCATGGTGGCCCAGGCCAGCCGGCTGATCGTCAGCCAACCACCGGCACTGATCGCCGCGGCGACGCTCAGCCCGGCGGTCAGCGCGATCGCGCCGATCGGATCGGATCCCAGGTAGGCGCTGCCCACGACCAGCACGGCGACGCCGCCGACGGCCACCATCACGGGTGGCCGCCAGGACCGGCGGACCCGCTGGGCCAGCCATCCGGCGCTCAGCAGCGCGCCGGCCAGGAACACGCCGAGCCCGACGGTGCCCAGCCCGGCGTACCGGCCGCCCTCGAGGGCGGAGTAGCCGACCACCCCGTTGAGCTGGAGGCGGGCGCCGGTGAGCACGTCCAGCCCCACGGTCAGCGTGGTCAGGCCGGCCACCGCACCGAGCGGGCCGAGGGTGCCCGCGTACCCCGGCATGAGCCGGACCACGGCGGTCGCGGCGATCAGCAGCAGCACGGTCACCCCGGCGAAGTACACGCCGGCGTGCTCCCCGCGCCACCACGGCACGGCGTCGGCGAGCAGGGCGGCGGGGACGGCGAGGGCCGCCGCGACCAGCAGCAGTTCCACGACCGCCACCACCCGCCGCGACACCGGCTCCGGGCCGTACGGGCCGGCGTGCCGGCGGGCCCGGCGCAGCAGCGGCAGCACCGCCACGGCCAGCAGCACCTGGGCGCCGGCCAGCAGGGTGAAGAACCAGTCGGCCACCCGGCGTTGGGCGGCCGCCTCCCGGTCGGCGTCGGCGGGTTCGGCGATCGCGGCGGCGAGATCCGCCGGCCGCCCGCCGACCGACTCGGCCGGCCGCCCGAGGAAGAGCCGCTCCGGCATGGGCCGGCCCAGCGCGGTGAGCGCGGTCGGCGCGAGGTCGACGAGTTGCAGGTAGCCCTCCCGACCGGTGCTGGCCGAGGTGAGCCACCCGTGTTCCCAGCCCGGCCCGTCGGCGACGGCGACGTGCAACCGGGACGGTACGTCGGTGTCGGACACCCCGGCGACGAGCACCAGCGAGCGGGGCGGCCGGGCGGCCAGCACCCGGGCCAGGCGGGTGTCCGCCTCGCGCGCGGCCGAGGCCCGGGCCGCCGGGTCCTCGCCGGAGATCGTGCCGAGGTCGACGATGCTCAGCACGCAGGAGCCGAGCAGGCCCGCCGGGTCCGCGGGAAGCGTCGGCGCGTACCGGTCGACGCGGCCGAACGGCCGGGCGGCGGCCACGGCCGCGCCGGGTCCGACCGCCACCGAGCAGCGCACCGACTCCGGCAGCGCGCCGGGCATCGCGCCCCAGGGCAGCCGTTCCTGGTTGTGTACGACGACGCTCTCCTGGTCGGGCAGGTTCGCGCCGATGCCGTCGGGCTGTTCCACCGTCACCTGGGCCGGTGGGCAGGCTCCGGCCTGCCGGCTGCCGTTCCAGGCGGCGTAGCTGCCGGCGCCGAGGGTGAGCCAGCCGTCCACCGGGCAGGTCGGCCGGTGTGCGGAACGGACCGACAGGGAGCCGATCGAGCCGTCCTGGGCCATCCGCCACAACGTCGGCGTGGTCTGCGGGTCGACGTCCTCCCAGCGCAGCCCGGCCACCCCGACCAGCACCACGAAGTCGGCGGTACGCCCGGGCGCCTCCCGTCCGGGGCGGGCGGTCAGCGCGGTGATACCCAACGCCACCACGACCAGGGTCAGCAGGACAGGGGCGATTCTGCGCCGCATCACCGGCGTCCCGTCGACGGGGCGTCGGCGCCGGGAGCCGCCGGTCCGGCGCCGTCCGGGGCCAGTTCGGCGTAGAGCGCCGCCAGTTGGGCGAGGGTGTCGGCCTCGGTGGGCCAGGTGGCGGCCCGCTCGGCGCCACGCCGCGCCAGCCCGGCCCGCTCGACGTCGTCGTCGAGCAGGGCGCGCACGGCCTCGTCGACGGCGTCCACGTCCCCCGGCGGCACCAGCACCGCGGCGTCGCCGACCAGCTCCGGCAGGCCGCCGACGCCGGTCGTCACCAGCGGTACGCCGGCCCGCATCGCCTCCTGTGCGAAGAGCTGACGGGCCTCCCAGTCGCTGGTCACCACCGCCAGGTCGGCCCCGGCGAGCAGGTCGGCCACGTCGGTGCGGTGCCCGAGCAGGGTCACCGGGGCCCGGGCGGCGGAGATCCGGGCCGCCAGCGGCAGGTAGGCGGGGCCGCTGCCGGCGATCACCACGGCCGGCGCCGGTGTCCGCGTACGCCAGCGGGCAGCGGCGTCGATGAGCACGTCGTACCGCTTCTGGGGGTGCAGCCGGCCGACGGACAGGATCAGCGGTTGCTCCGCCGCGACGCCGAACTCGGCGCGGACGGCGGCCCGGCGGCGGCGCGGTGCGGGCAGTGCCGGCGCGGCGACCGGCGCGAGTCGGGCGTCCGCCGCGCCCAGTGCGGCGGCCCGCTCGACCAGGTCGGCGGAGGCGCCGAGCGCCACCCGGGCGCCCCGGGCGACGACCCGCTCGACGAGGCGGGACACGCCGCCACGCAGGCCGCCCGCGAGTACCGCGTTGTGCCAGGTGACCACGAGCGGGGCCGCCGGGCGGGCGAGCACGGCGACCAGCCCGGCGCGCAGGCCGTGGGCGTGCAGCACGTCGACCGGTTCGGCGGCGAGCGCCCGGCGCAGCGCGCTGACCGCGCGGGCGTCGGCCGGGGTCGGGCTGGCCGGGATCTCCACCGGCAGGAAGCGGGCGCCGACGCCGGTGAAGTCGAACTGCTCCTGCGTCGCGGCGGGCCCGCAGACCAGCACGCGGACACCCTCGGCGGTCAGGCCCCGGGCCAGCGAGCGGACGTGCTGCCCGACGCCGCCGGTGCTGGAGGCGAGCAGCAGGGCCACCGTGCCGTGCCAGCCGGGAACCGGTGCCGTCACCACGACCACCCCCGCCCGTCGGTCGCCGTCGGCCGGTCACCCGTCCTGCACCCGCTCACCGGGACACCGTCTCCTTCCCGCCACCCCGTTCCGGGGGGATGTCGCCCCCGCCCGTCCCTTCGGCGGGGGTCGCCGGCCCGCGCCGGCCCGCCCTGCCCAGTCGCCGCAACACCCCGGCGAGCAGCGGCGTCACGTCCCGCCGGTCGACCAGCCAGACGACGGCGAGGAACACGACACCGACCACGACTCCGGACAGCATGCCCTGCACGAGTGCGCCGGGTGTCGTCGGGGTGCCGCCGGTGGCCGTGTCCAGCAAGCGGGCGACGGACGTTCCGGCGAGCGCGGCCAGGACGCCGGCGAGCAGTCCCGCGGCACCGGCCCGGGCCGCGCCGGCGAGGGCGGGACGCCCGGCCGCGCGCCGTACGGCGACGAGCAGCAGCCCGCCGAGCAGCACCATCCCGACCGAGTTGGCGAGGGCCACCGCGAGCACCCGGTCCGCCACCGGCAGGAGGGCCGTCAGCGGCATGGCCGCCACCGGCACGGCCAGCCAGCCGGCGGTGATCGCGACGGTGGCGGGGCGGGTGTCCCCGCGGGCGTACAGGGCGCGGGAGAGCACCGCGAAGAGACCGTAGCCGAGCAGCCCGGGAGCGAAGCCGACGATCCCCGCGGCGGTGGAGGCCGGGTCGTCCGGGTAGAAGAACGCGGCGACCGGAGCGGCCGTGCCGACCAGTGCCGCCGCGCCGAGGCAGCTGAACAGCAGCACCCCGCGTACGGTCGAGGCGAGCGTGCCCCGGTAGTCCTCGTCCCGCCCCGCGGCGGCGGCGGTCGCCAGCGTCGGGTACGCCGCCACCGCCAGCGGCACCGCCAGCACCGCCCACGGCAGGAGGTACATGGTCTGGGCCAGGTTGAACACCTGCGGCGAGCCCGTCGGGCCGCCGGAGACCCGGTTGATCAGCACCAGCAGTGCGAGCTGCTGCGCGGTGACGGTGACCGCGCCGGCCATCGCCAGCCCGCCCACCCGCGCCCGCGCGTCGGGCGGGAACGCGTAGCCGGGGCGAAGCCGCAGGCCCAACCGGCGCAGCGGGAACAGCAGCGACAGCGACAGCACCACCACGCCCAGCGTGGTGCCGGCGGACAGGATCAGCTCCCCGCCGAGGCTCACCTGCGCCACGCTCACGCCACGCCCCTCGGCGCCGCCGAAGACGAGGTAGACCACGATCACGGTGAGGCTGGACAGCAGCGGCGCGATCACCGGCCAGGCGAACCGGCGGTGCGCCTGGAGCACGCCGGTCAGCACGATGCCGATGCCGTAGAGCGGCAACTGCGGAGCGAAGACACGCAGCATCCGCGCGCCGGCCGCCAGCTCCGCCTCCGAGCGCCCCTCGCTGATCAGCGACACGATCGGGCCGGCCGCCACCGCGACCAGGACGGCCAGCGGCACCAGCAGGGTGGCCGTCCAGGTGAGCAGTGCCCCCGTGGTGGCGGCCACCGCACGCCGGTCACCTGCCGCGACCGCCCCCGCCAGCAGCGGTACGACCAGGCTCGCGAGCGCCCCACCGGCCACGATCTCGAAGATGATGTTCGGCACGGTGTTGGCGATCACGTACATGCCGCCCAGGTCGCTCTTCTCCACGACCCAGGTGAAGACGGCGGTGCGGCCGAAGCCGGCGAGCCGGCTGACCACGGTGAGTACGGCGATGAGCGCGGCCGCTCCGGCGACACGGCCGGCGCCGGCGAGGGGTGCCGGTGTCGTCACGTCAGTCGGCGCGACGGCCCAGTGCGTCGAGCTCGCGCAGCCCCGGGGTGCGCTGGATGACCTGCGTGAAGCTGACCTTCTCGCTGGCCGCGGTGAGGCCGGCGAGTACGGCGAGCAGCCCGGCCCGCCCGACCGGCCCGGTACGCGCGGCCAGCGCCACGCCGAGCAGCGCACCGAGCGCGTTCGCGCCGCTGTCGCCGAGCATCACGTCCTCGCCGAGGTCGGCGGGGAGCAGCCCGGCGGCGGCGCCGACGGCACCGGCGGCGATCCCGCCGTGCGGGCCCCCGGTCAGTGGGGCGCCGAGCAGCAGGCCGGACTTCAGCGCCCGGCCGGGACGCAGGTCGAGCAGGTTGAGCAGGTTCGCGGTGCCGGCGACGACACCGGCGCCGAGCAGCACGTCGACGCCCCGGCCCAGCGGGCCCTGTCGCTGGCGGCGCCGGTGCCCGGCGACCCGGGGGTCGGCGGCGAGCAGCGCGGCGGCACCGAGGCCGGCGGCACCGACCCCGACGACCTTGACCAGCCCGGCGGTGACCCGGCCCTCGCGCAGCGCGGCCAGGTGCCCGGCGAAGCCCTTGGCCGCCTTCTGCTCCGGCCGTGCGCCGACCACGTCGTCGTAGAGCCCGACCGCCCCGGCACCCACCCCGGCGACCAGGGCCGCGGCGCCGGAGGGGCCGCTGGAGGCGCCGAACGCACCCGCCGCGGCGGCACCGGCCGCGAGGGCGGGGCCGGCGGCCAGGGTCACCGTGCGGCCACGGAAGTTGGTCCGGTCGAGCGCGGGCCCGGCCGGTGAGGTGCGCACCTCACGCAGCGCGTACCGGGCGGCAGCGGCGCCCGCGCCGGCGATCAGCAGTCGACCGAGCAGACTCATGCGCCTACCTCCCGCCGCGCGTCGGCGAAGCGGAATCCGGACATCGGGGTACGTCGTCGCATCACTGGGGCAGTCTAGGCAGCAGGGTCGCGTTGTCGGCGATGCCGTACTGCCCGGCCTTCTTCCCGGTGACCTGCTCCACCAACGCGAGGGCGGTGACGAGCTGACCCTGGACGGTGTTGGCGTTGTCGACGGTGGAGATGCTCTGCACCAGCACGGGGTCGCTGCGGACGGCGGCCACCAGGTTGCCGCCGGCCGACCCGTTGCCGCCGACGACGATCGTGCCGGCCCGGTCGAACTGCTCGGCGACCTTGAGCACCGACTCGTCCTTCTTCGCCGAGTCCTTGTCCACGTACGGCTGCCCGCTGACCACGACGACGGCCTCCGCCGACGTGGTGACCCGGTCCTGGGTGGTGAGGTAGTTGGCGTTGGTGTAGGCGGCGAGCACCGCCCGCCGGTCGGCCTCGCTGACCGGGGTGGCGCCGGGCGCCCGGTCGAGCAGGACGCTGGCCAGCAGCGCGCTGGACGTCTCGACCCCGTTGCTGTTGCTCGGCAGGTCGGCGGTCGGCGCGCTGGTGGGACGCGCGGCGGTGACCGCGAGCTCCAGCAGGTTGTTGTTGTTGTCCGGGTTGATGAACTTGTCCTGCAGGTCGACGCGGCTCACCTGGGCCCCGGCGAGCTGGAGCATCTTGATCACACCCTCGGTGTGGTCGCGCCCGGTGGGCAGGCTGACCACCACGATCCGCTTGCCGGTCAGGGTGCCCGGCAGGACGACCTCGGCGATCTGGGCCGCGAAGTCCTCCTCGAGCTCCAGTTCCTTCTCCATGCTCTGGACCGCCTGGCGCATCTGCTGGTTGTCCTTGCGCAGCGCGTTGACGTTCTCCTTGAGCGAGTCGGCCACCGGGCCGTTCAGGGCGGCGGTGCCGACCACCAGACCGATCGCCAACGCGAGGAAGACCGCGGTCAGGGACACCACGTGGTACCGGAAATTGATCACGCCTGCAGCCTCTTGATCGGTCGGACGCTAGAAAAGCTGTTCAAGCTGGAACACGAAATTGTTCCACCACTCGGAGACCACACCCAAATACGCCTTGCCGACGGTGGAGACCGCCACGGCCGAGGCCATCGCCGCGATCGCGGAGAGCACCAGCAGCAGCAGTGACGACCCGGAGATGCTCTGCCGGTAGAGCCGGCTCACGCCCTTGGCGTCGACCAGCTTGCCGCCGACCTTGAGCCGGGTCAGGAACGTGGAGGCCATCCCGCCGCGGCCCTTGTCGAGGAACTCGACCAGCGTGGCGTGGGTGCCGACGGCGACCAGCAGCGAGGCGCCCTTCTCGTCGGCCAGCAGCATGGCCAGGTCCTCGCTGGTCGCCGCCGCGGGGAAGGTCACCGCCGGTACGCCGAGGCCGTTGACCCGGGCCAGGCCGGGCGCCCGGCCGTCCGGGTAGGCGTGCACGATCACCTCGGCGCCGCAGCGCAGCACGTCGTCGGTGACCGAATCCATGTCGCCGATGATCATGTCCGGCGTGTAGCCGGCCTCCACCAGCGCGTCCGCGCCGCCGTCGACGCCGATCAGGACGGGCTTGAACTCGCGGATGTAGGGACGCAGCACGTCGAGGTCGGCCTTGTAGTCGTAGCCGCGCACCACGATCAGGCAGTGCCGCCCCTGCATCTCGGTCTGGATGTCGGGCACGCCGACCCCGTCGAGGAGCAGGTCGCGCTCCTGGCGGAGGTAGTCCATCGTGTTGGCGGCGAACGCCTCCAACTGGACCGAGAGCCCCTCCCGGGCGTCGGCCATCGCCTTGGCCACCGTCTCGGCGTCCTGGAGGCTGCCGTGCGCCACCGGCTCGTCGCCGACGAAGACGGTGTTGCCCTCGATCCGGACGCTGTCGCCCTCCCGGATCCGCTCGAAGACCCCCTCCCCCAGGTCGTCGAGGAGCGGAATGCCGGCGGCGACGAGCACCTCCGGCCCCAGGTTGGGGTAGCGGCCGGAGACCGACGGCTTCGCGTTGAGCACGGCGCCGACACCGACGGCGACGAGCGAGTCGGCGGCGACCCGGTCGAGGTCGACGTGGTCGATGACCGCGATGTCGCCGGGGCGGAGCCGGCCGACCAGGCGTTTTGTCCGGCGGTCGAGGCGCGCGGTGCCGAGGATCCTGCCCGGTTCCGCGTTCCGGGTCCGGCGCAACGTGGGTAGACGCATCGTGACCATCCTGGCATGTGAGGCAGGCAGATCTGTCGTGACATGCCTGAGCAGGGCCGCCTACCCAGGGAAACACACTAACGCGCAGGCCGGTGTGCCTGCGCTCACAATCGCCGACCTCACGGACGCCTTTCCCGGGCCGCCACGGCGAGAAGCTCCTCGGCGTGCGCGATACCCAGGTCGGAATCGGGCAGACCCGCGAGCATCCGGGCCAGCTCCCGGGCGCGCTCGGTGTCCTCCACCACCCGGACCCCGCTCGTGGTGACCGCCCCGCCCGTGTCCTTCGCCACCACCAGGTGCCGGTCGGCGAACGCGGCCACCTGCGGCAGGTGGGTGACGACCAGCACCTGGTGGCTGCGGGCCAGCCTCGCCAGCCGCCGGCCGATCTCCACCGCGGCCTGGCCGCCGACCCCGGCGTCGACCTCGTCGAAGACCAGCGTGGGTGGCCCGCCCGAGCCGGCGAAGACCACCTCGATGGCCAGCATCACCCGGGACAGCTCACCGCCCGAGGCGCCGCGCTGCAACGGCAGCGAGGGCGCGCCCGGGTGGGCCAGCAGGCGCAGCTCGACCTCGTCGCCGCCGTCCGGACCGACACCGACCTCGGTGCCGTTGACCGGCAGGGTCGGCTCGGCACGGCCGGCCGTGCGGGGCAGCACCGCCACCTCGATCCGGGCGTGCGGCATGGCCAGCCCGGCCAGCTCGACGGTGACCTGCGCGGCGAATCGGGTCGCCGCCTCCTGCCGTGACGTCGACACCCGGCCGGCCAGGTCGGCCACCTCGCCGGCCAGCCGGGCGGCCTCCCGGTCCAGCTCTTCCAGGAGGTCGTCGGAGGTGTCCAGGTCGGCCAGCCGGGTGCGGGCACGCTCGGCCCAGGCGATCACCCCGTCGACGTCGTCGGCGTACTTGCGGGTGAGCGCGCGTAGCGCCGCCCGCCGCTCGTAGACGGTCTGCAACCGGGCCGGGTCGGCGTCCAGCGCGGCGAGGTAGGCCGACAGCTCGGCGGAGACGTCCGTGACGAGGGTCGCCGCCTCCTCCAGCCGCCCCGCCAGCTCGCCCAGCGCCGGATCCGTGCCGGCCTGCGCCTCCAGGGTGCGGCGGGCGGTGCCGAGCAGCGCCGCGGCGTCCGGCGTCTCGTCGGTCGCCTCCACGCCGCCGGCCACGCACTGGTGGGCCACCTGCGCCGCGGTACGCAGCCCCTCGGCGTGCTCCAGCCGCTGCGCCTCCGCCTTCAGCTCGTCGTCCTCGCCGGGCTGCGGGTCGACCCGGGTGATCTCGTCCAGGCCGAGCCGCAGCAGGTCCGCTTCCTGGTTGCGCTCGCGGGCGTTGCGCCGCCGGTCGGTCAGGTCGTCGACCACCGCGCGCCAGCGGGCGTACGCCTCGCGCAGCGCGTCGAGCAGCTTCTCGTGTTCGGGGCCGGCGAACCGGTCCAGCGCGGCCCGCTGCTCGGCCGGCCGCAGCAGCCGCAACTGGTCGGACTGGCCGTGCACGGCCACCGCCTGCTCACCCACCTCGCCGAGCATCGACACCGGCATGCTCCGCCCGCCCAGGTGCGCCCGGGAGCGGCCCTCCACCGTGACGGTGCGGCTCAGCAGCACCGAGCCGTCCTCGTCGGGCTCGCCGCCCGCGTCGGTGATCCGCGCGTGCACGGTGGCGGCGACGCGGCCGTCGAGCCGCAGCCGTCCCTCGACCACCGCCCGGCCCGGCTTGGCGCGGACCCGCCCGGCGTCGGCACGCCCCCCGAAGAGCAGGCCGAGGCCGGTGACCACCATGGTCTTGCCCGCACCGGTCTCGCCGGTGATGACGTTCATGCCGCCGGTCAGCGGCAGCGTGGTGTCCTCGATGACGCCCAGTCCGGTGATGCGCAGCTCTTCCAGCACAACAACCGACAGTAGACGCGGCCCCCGACAGTTGACCAGCCGGCGTGGGCGCGCCGGTGCGTCCGCCCGCCGACACCCCCGGCGACGCGAACCGGGTGCGGCCGGTCGGCGCCGGCCCCACCTGGTGGGGTCACCGACGGTTGCCGCGCCAGCCGTGCACGGGCAGGTCGAACTTCGCCACCAGCCGGTCGGTGAACGGGCGGTCCCGCAGCCGCACGACGCGCACGGGCAGCGCGCCGCGCCGCACGGTGACCCGGGCCCCGGGCGGCAGGTCGTAGACCCGCCGGCCGTCGCAGGAGAGCACCGCGAGGGTGGTGAACGGGTCGACGGTGATGGCGAACGTGGACGTGGGCGCGGTGACCAGCGGCCGGCTGAACAGCGCGTGCGCGCTGATCGGCACCAGCAGCAGCGCCTCCACCTCCGGCCAGACCACCGGCCCGCCGCCCGAGAACGCGTACGCCGTCGAGCCGGTGGGGGTGGCGCAGACCACCCCGTCGCAGCCGTACCGGGACAGCGGTCGGCCGTCCACGTCGACGAGCAGCTCCAGCATCTGGGCGCGCTCGCCCTTCTCGACGCTGATCTCGTTGAGCGCCCAGGACTCGATGGTCGGGCCGCCGTCGAACTCGGCGGTCACGTCGAGGGTGAGCCGCTCGTCCACGGTGTAGTTGCGCCCGACCACGTCGCGTACCGCGCTGTCCAGGTCGTCGATCTCCGCCTCGGCGAGGAAGCCGACCTTGCCGAGGTTGATGCCGATCAGCGGCACCTTCGCCGGGCGGGCCAGTTCCGCCGCGCGCAGGAAGGTGCCGTCGCCGCCGAGCGCGAAGACGATCTCCGCGCCCTCGGCCGCCTCCAACCCGGTCGTCGGGACCACTCCGGGCAGGTCGAGGTCGTCGGCCTCCTCGGCGACGACCCGTACCTCGAAACCGGCCGCGATGAGGTCGGCGGCGACCGCGCGGGCGTGCTCGGTGCTGCGCCGACGGCCGGTGTGCGTCACCAGCAGGGCGGTGCGGCTCACCGGGACGGCCGTCCCGCCGTGCCCGCCCGGCCCCCGCGGCCATTCGCCGGGTGTCCGTCCCGGATGCCTGGTCCACCGGGCCGCCGTGGCCCGCCCGCGACCGTGGGGCTCGCCAGCTCGCTCACCCGGCCACCTCCTCCGTCGCCGCGTCCGGCCGGTCGCCGGACGGCACCGGGCCACCCGGCCCGGCGGTCACCACCGCGCGCACCCGCTCCGGGTCGGCAGGTGGTGCGTCCCGGCGTAACCATACGAAGAACTCGACATTGCCGCTCGGCCCCGGCAGCGGGCTCGCGGCCACGTCGGCCAGGCCGAGGTCGAGCCGGCCCGCCGCGGCGGCCACGTCGAGCACGGCCTCCGCCCGCAGCAGCGGATCGCGGACCACCCCGCCGGCCCCGACCCGTTCCTTGCCGACCTCGAACTGCGGCTTCACCATCAGCGCCAGGTCACCGTCGGGCCGCGTGCAGCCGGCCAGCGCCGGCAGCACCAGCCGCAGCGAGATGAACGACAGGTCGGCGACCGTGAGGTCGACCGGCCCGTCGATGGCCTCCGGTGTCAGCGTACGGACGTTGGTGCGTTCGAAGACCCGCACCCGGGGATCGTTGCGCAGCGGCCAGGCGAGCTGCCCGTAGCCGACGTCGACCGCGACCACCTCCGCCGCGTCGGCGCGCAGCAGCACGTCGGTGAAGCCGCCGGTGGAGGCGCCCGCGTCCAGGCACCGCCGGCCGGCCACGATCAGCCCGCCCGGGGCGAAGGCGGCCAGCGCGCCGGCCAGCTTGTGCCCGCCCCGGGAGACGTACTCCGAGCCGGGGTCCTCACCGGTCACCAGGAGCGGGTCGGCGGGGTCGACCATCGCGGCGGGCTTGCGGGCCGGCACGCCGCGCAGCTGGACCCGGCCGGCCTCCACCAGCGCGGCGGCCTGCTCCCGGGACCGGGCCAGACCGCGGCGGACGAGTTCGGCGTCCAGCCGGTTACGACGTGCCATGCGTGGTTCTTCTCCGGTCGGTCAGGACTGGTCGATGGTGGCGAGGGTTTCCCGCAGCGTCTCGTACGCCGCCTCGTACTGCGCGATCTGGTCGACCGGGGCGAGCGCCGCGGCGTTGGCCATCGCCCGCACGGCGGCGTCCACGGCGGGATGCCGGCCCTCGCCGAGGTCCTCGTCGGGCTCCGGCAGCGGCGGCGGACCGGGGCGCGGCCCAGGCCGGGCCGGTGCTCCCGGCGCCACCGGTCGTACGCCGGCGCCGGGCGGCGGGCCGGGGCGGAAGGGGCCGGTCACGCCCCGCCCTCCGGCGGCCGCTTACGGGCCGGCGCCTTCTTCGCCGGCCGGACCGGCTCCGCTTCGCCGCCCTCGGCCGGGGCGAGGGCCGACGGCGCCCGTTTCGCCACCGCCTTCTTGGCGACGGCCTTCTTGGCCAGCGCCTTCTTCGCGACGGCCGGCCTCTCGACCGGCGCCGCCGAGGTGGGTGCGACCGGCTCGGCGGCGCCCGGGGCGGCCGACGGTCCGGCACCGGCGGGCACCGGGTGTGACGGCTCGGCGACGCCGGCGGGCGCGGGGGCACCGGGGGTCGCCTTGGCGCCGCGGAGCTGACGCTCCAGCTCGCGCACCCGTCGGGTCAGCTCGGCGACCTCGTCGGCGGTGGCGAGCCCCACCGCGCCGAGGGCCCGATCCACCTCGAAGCGCACCAGCTTGGTCAGCGCCTCACGGTTGGCCGCGCCGGTGGAGACCAGTTCCTCGGCGAGGGTCTGCAACTGGACGGCGGTCGCCCCGCCCGAGCCGACGAGCCGGCGAACCGCGTCCTGGGCCTTCTTCCGGGGCGCCTCCGTCAGGCCCATGGCCAGCTCGAGGTAGGCGCGCCACGCGTCCTGCATGCCTCATTCCTTCCGCGGGGCGGGGGTGTGCAGGTGTCACGCTACCGGGCACCCCGCAACGCCCTGTGCGGTACGGTGCCGGGGACGGCGTGGCGAGCGGTGAGGGGGCGATCGTGGCCAGCGTGGACGAGTGCCGGCAGGCGTTGCGGGATCTGGCCGCCCGGCTGGACCACAACGCGGAGACCGTGCGGGAGAAGGTCGACTTCGACCGGACGCTGGCCTGCCGGATCACCGACCTGGAGACCGCCTTCCACGGCCGGCTCACCGGCGGCCGCCTGGTCGACCTGGCCGACGGCGACGACCCGAAGGCCAAGATCGCGCTGAGCACCAGCAGCGACGACCTGCTCGCGCTGGTCCGCGGCGAACTCGACGTCACCCGCGCGGTCACGTCCCGCCGGGTGTCGATCAAGGCGAACCCGCTCGACCTGATGAAGCTGCGCAAACTGCTCTGAGCCTCACGACGCCGGGCGTGCCGGTGAGCGGAGGTCAGCCGGCGAGGCCGAGTTCGGCCAGCGCCTTCTCCGCCTCGGTCGACCCGGAACGGATCCGCGCCGGCGGTGCCGACCAGGCGGCCGCGCAGAGCTCCGCCAGGGCGTCCAGCGCACGGCCCGACCCGGAGAGTTCCAGCGTGTCGTCCCGTGCCAGCACCGACCAGCCGCCGGCGTCCGCCGGGCCCGGGACCCGCACCACGGCCGCCGGGTCGAAGAGCCCCGCCAGGTCCATCGAGACGTACGTCGGCCTGCGGTGGGGCGGGGCGGCGAGCAGTTCGGCCGCGTCGCTCACGCCGGTGAGCACCAGCAGGCTGTCCAGCCCGGCCCGCCGGGCGCCCTCGATGTCGGTGTCCAGCCGGTCGCCGACCAGCAGCGTCCGGCCCTCCCCGGCGCGGCGGGCCGCCGTGGTGAACAGTGCCGGTTCGGGCTTGCCGACGACCACGTCGGGATCCCGCCCGAGCGCGGTACGCAGCACGGCGACCAGGGCACCGTTGCCCGGCAGCGGTCCCCGCCCGCTGGGCAGGGCCGGGTCGGTGTTGGTGGCGACCCAGGTCGCGCCGCCCCGTACGGCCACCGACGCCTCGGCCAGATCCGCCCAGCACACCTGGGGACCGAACCCCTGCACCACCGCGACCGGCGACTCGTCGGCCCGGGACACCGGGGTCAGCCCCACCGCACGCAGCTCGGCCCGCAGCGCCTCGGTGCCGACGACCAGCACCGCGGTGCCGGCGGGAAGCCGGTCGCGGAGCAGCTCGGCGGCGGCTGACGCAGAGGTGAGCACCTCCTCGGGACGGGCGGGCACGCCCATCCCGGTGAGCAGGTCGGCCACCTCACTGGAGCGGCGCGAGGCGTTGTTGGTCGCGTACGCCACCGCTCGGCCCTCGGCGTGCAGCCGGCCGACCGCCTCGACTGCGCCGGGGACCGGCCGGTCGATCAGGTAGATCACGCCGTCCAGGTCGAACACGACCAGGGCGTACCCGTCGACCAGCCGTTCCCCGGCACCCGTCGTCATCGCTGCGCGGTGTCCGACTCGCCGGTGACCGCCGGGCTGCCACCGCCGGTGGCGGCCCCGGTGTCGTCGCCCGCCGGCGCCTCGTCCTCGACCGGCTCGTCCTCGACCGGCTTGACCGGCTTGGCGTCGACCGGGTCGTCCGTCGGCACCGCCGTGGCCGCGACCTCGTCCCGGCGCTCGTCGGCGGTCTCCGAGTCGTCCTGCCGCCCGTCGGTGTCCTCGTCGGTCGGCTCCGCGTCGCCGCCGAGGTCGGCGTCCGGCCGGGCCGGCACCGCACCCGGGGCGCCGGGGCCGGAGGCGATCTCCTCGGCGGACTCCTCGTCCTCCTCGTCGCCCTCGATCACCACCCCGTCGAGCTCCAGCAGCCGCTCGGCGGCGTCGGTCTCGCTCTCGGTGTCGACGTCGGCCGCCCGGGAGAACCACTCACGGGCCTCGTCGCGACGACCGACCGCGAGCAGCGCGTCGGCGTACGCGTACCGCAGCCGGGCCGTCCACGGCTCGGCCGTCTCGCTGGTCAGCTCGGGGACCTGGAGCATGGCCACGGCAGCGTCCTTCTGGCCCAGGTCACCGCGCGCCCCGGCCGCCACGATCAGCAGCTCGGTCGCGACGGCCGGGTCCAGCTTCTCCCGGTCCGCGCCACGGAACAGGTCGATCGCCCGCTCCGGCCGGCCCAGCGCCCGCTCACAGTCCGCGAGCACCGCCAGGTGGCTCTGCAACCCGCTCATCCGGTGGTACGTACGCAGCTCCGCGATCGCCGTCTGCCACTCACCCGCGTGGTACGCCGCCAGGCCCACCGCCTCGCGGACGGCGGAGATCCGGGACGCCAGCCGACGGGCCGCCAACGCGTGCGCCAGCGCCTCGGCCGGGTCCTCGTCGATCAGCTGACCCGTTGCCACCAGGTGCCGCGCGACCGTCTCGGCGACCGGCTTCGCCAGCGACAGCAGCTCGGCCCGGACATCCTTGTCGAGGTCGGTCGCGACGATCTCGTCGGGCAGTACGGGGGCCGCCGTGCGCTCCCCCTCCGCCTCCGGACGCTCCCGCCGCTCGTCGCGGCGCTCTCCATCCCGGAAGCCACCGTCCCGACGGTTGCCGCCCCGGAAACCACCCTGACTGTCGCCGCCCCGGAAGCCGCCCTCGCGGTCACCACCCCGGTAGCCGCCCTGGCGGTCGCCGCCCTCACGACGGTCACCCCCGCGGAAGCCGCCCTCGCGGTCGCCGCCCCGGAAGCCGCCCTGGCGGTCGCCGCCCTCACGGCGGTCCCCACCACGGAAGCCACCCTCGCGCGGCGGACCCGAACGGAAACCGCCCTCGCGGTCACCACCCCGGAAGCCACCTTCACGGTCGCCGCCCTCACGACGGTCACCCCCGCGGAAACCGCCCTCGCGGTCACCACCACGGAAACCACCCGGACGGTCACCACCCTCACGACGGAAGCCACCCTCGCGCGGCGGACCCGAACGGAAGCCGCCCTCACGACGGTCACCCCCGCGGGAACCGCTCTCGCGGTCGCCGCCCCGGAAACCGCCCTGGCGGTCGCCGCCCTCACGACGGTCCCCACCACGGAAGCCACCCTCGCGGTCACCACCCCGGAAACCACCCGGACGGTCACCACCGTCACGACGGAAGCCACCCTCGCGCGGCGGACCCGAACGGAAACCGCCCTCGCGGTCACCACCCCGGAAACCACCTGGACGGTCACCACCGTCACGACGGAACCCGCCCTCGCGACGGTCGCCGCCACGGAAGCCGCCCTCGCGGTCGCCGCCCCGGAAACCACCCTGGCGGTCGCCGCCCTCACGACGGTCCCCACCACGGAAACCGCCGTCACGGTCGCCGCCCCGGAAACCACCCGGACGGTCGCCGCCCTCACGACGGTCCCCACCACGGAAACCACCAGAGCGCTCGTCACTGTCGCGACGGAAACCACCCTCACGGCGATCGCCGCCACGGAAACCCTCGCGGTCACCACCGTCACGACGGAAGCCACCCTCACGTGGCGGACCCGAACGGAAACCGCCCTCGCGGTCACCACCCCGGAAACCACCCGGACGGTCACCACCCTCACGACGGAACCCGCCCTCACGGCGGTCGCCGCCACGGAAGCCGCCCTCGCGGTCGCCGCCACGGAAGCCGCCCTGGCGGTCGCCGCCCTCACGACGGTCCCCACCACGGAAACCGCCCTCGCGGTCACCACCACGGAAACCACCCGGACGGTCACCACCCTCACGACGGAACCCGCCCTCGCGACGGTCGCCGCCACGGAAGCCGCCCTCGCGGTCGCCGCCACGGAAACCACCCTGGCGGTCGCCGCCCTCACGACGGTCCCCACCACGGTAACCACCAGAGCGCTCGTCACTGTCGCGACGGAAACCACCCTCGCGGCGATCCCCGCCACGGAAACCCTCGCGGTCGCCCCGGAAGCCGCCCTGGCGGTCGCCGGCGTCGCGGCGTGGGGCGCCGCCGTCACGGAAGTCGCCCCCTCGCTGACCGGACCGGAAGCCTCCCTCGCGGCGGTCACCGCCGCGGTAGCCCCCTTCACGGCGGTCGCTGCCGGCGTTCCCGCCTCGCTGGCCGCCCCGGTCATCACGGTACGGGGGTCGGTCGTCGCGGCGCGGTGCTCCCTCGCGTCCGCTCGAACGGTCTTCGTAGCGACGGGGACGATCTCCGCCCTGCGATTCTGAACTCACAGGTACATCCTTCCTCATTGCGTCACCAACGACGCTACGCAGTCGAGGGCCGACCCGGATGGGGCGGCCCTCGACTGGAAGATTGTCCGGCGGTGTCCTACTCTCCCACACCCTCCCGAGTGCAGTAC
>NZ_JBEZMR010000041.1:0-47444 GCF_040652795.1 Micromonospora sp. NPDC048170 | reverse complement strand
CGGCCTGCGCCTTCGCCCGCGACGGCAACCGGCCGTACGACTGCGCGACCGCGACAGCTGCCGAAGAAGACCTCGGCCTCGGCGTACCGCTCCAGCGGCACGGTCTTCAGCTCACGGGTGGCTTCCTCCAGCGGAACGCGGACGATGTCCGTGCTCTGCATGGCGACCATCTTGCCCCAGTCGCCCTCGTGGACCGCGTCGATCGCGTGGAGGCCGAGCCGGGTGGCGAGCACCCGGTCGAAGGCGCTCGGGGTGCCGCCGCGCTGGATGTGCCCGAGCACGACCGTGCGGGCCTCCTTGCCGGTCTTGGCCTCCAGTTGCTCGGCGAGCCACTGGCCGATGCCGCCGAGGCGGACGTGGCCGAACGCGTCGAGCTCCTGGTTGTGCAGGACCATCTGGCCGTCCATCGGCTGGGCGCCCTCGGCGACGACCACTATGGGGGCGTACTGGTGCTGGAAGCGCTTCTCGACGTAGCCGGCGACCTGCTCGACGTCGAACTTCCGCTCGGGGAGCAGGATCACGTTGGCGCCGCCGGCCAGGCCGGCGTGCAGGGCGATCCAGCCGGCGTGCCGGCCCATCACCTCGACCACCAGGGTGCGGTGGTGGCTCTCGGCGGTGGTGTGCAGCCGGTCGATCGCCTCCATCGCGATGTTGACGGCGGTGTCGAAGCCGAACGTGTAGTCGGTGGCGCCGAGGTCGTTGTCGATCGTCTTCGGCACGCCGATCACGTGGACGCCGAGCTCGTGCAGCTTGGTGGCCACGCCGAGGGTGTCCTCGCCGCCGATCGCGATGAGCGCGTCCACGCCCTGCGCGGCGAGGTTCTCCTTGATCCGCTCGACGCCGTTCTCGATCTTGAAGGGGTTGGTCCGGGACGAGCCGAGGATGGTGCCGCCGCGCGGCAGGATGCCGCGGACCTCAGCGATGCCGAGCGGGCGGGACAGGCCCTCCAGCGGGCCCTTCCAGCCGTCCCGGAAACCCACGAACTCGTGGCCGTAGCTGGCGACGCCCTTGCGGACCACCGCCCGGATGACCGCGTTGAGACCTGGGCAGTCGCCGCCGCCGGTGAGCACGCCGATACGCATGATCTGCTCATCCTCCTGGGAGCATCAGGTGAAGCCCGATTTGCCCCAGGATATGTGTCGAATCAAGACCATCGGCGCCGTTGCCGGCCCGGGGCGGGCCGTCAGTGCGACTGTAGCCGCCGCGGGAGTACGCCAACACCGCGCCCCGGGCCGGTCCCACCGCACCGGCGACCTACCGGCCAGTAGCTGACCTCGGCGTTCGTGCCGGTGCCCGGAGCAGACGCGGCCAGGCCTACGAACCGGTCATCGCCCGCCACCGGGCCAGGTTGTGTCGGGCGTCGACCAGCGCGTCATGGCGCGCCGCGTCGGCGTCCGGCAGCGACGGCCGGCCCCGGTCGTCCCAGAGCTGGCGCAGGTCCTTGGTGAACCGGGGGATCTCCCGGGGCAGCGCCGGCATCGCGCCCCACAACTGCGCCAGGGCGACATGGTCGTACGCGGCGTACCAGGCCCAGAGCTCCAACTGCTCGCCCGGACGGTCGCGGACCGGCTCGACGAGGAAGTCGTACAGCTCGTCGCGGATGCGCTCCCGGGAACGCCAGGCGCGGTTCGCCGGGGAGGGCAACTTGTCGAGCACGTTGCGGCGCACCCAGGGCACGGCCCGCGAGTCGTCGAACTCGGTCGAGACGGCGTAGAACTCGCGGCCGTACTCGTCGACGACGCCGATCGACACCAGGTCGACGAGCCGGCCGTCCTCGATGAACTCGCAGTCGTAGAAGTAGCGGTAGACCATCACCCGCCATCCTCGCCCACGACCGTCGCGCCCCGGCGACCGGGGCGGACGTGACGCGACGACGCGCCCGAGGCGGACGCGAGGGTGGTCCCGCCCCCCGCGCCCGCCGACCACGCGCAGCGGCGCGACCGGACCCGTCCCGACCCCCCGGGGCACCCCCCGCCGCGGGACGGATCCGTCTCCCACCATGCCGGTCGCCGCAGCTCGGGAGTGTCACGGAAGTGATTTGAGGGGTGTACAGCAAGCGACTGGAGCGTCATGATCTGATGTGTACCGCTACCGGACGCCGAACCGGTGTCAGTTCACCTCGTCGAGGGCCTTCAGGTTCACCCGGTGAGCGAGTTGTGGTCCTTGACCGGGGAGGGGTTGGGCCGTGGAGATGCGCCTACCGGAGCCGGGTGACGCGCTGACGGGTGTGGAGATGTTCGCCGGACTGGAGCCGGAGGTCCGGCAGCGGGTGATCGCCGCGGCGGTCCCCCGGACGTACCGCAAGGGTCAGCTGCTCTTCGTCGAGAACGACCCCGGCGAGTCACTCATCGTGCTGCGCCGGGGTGCGGTCGCGGTCTTCCGCACCGCGCCGACCGGCGAGCGAGCGGTGCTGTCGGTCATCCGTCCGCCCGACGTGCTGGGCGAGGTCTCCCTGCTCGACGCCTCCACCCGGTCCGCCTCGGCGGAGGCGATCGAGGACTGCGCGGCGCTCGCGCTGTCCCGGGGCGCGTTCATGGAGCTGGTGCACTCCAACCCGCGCATCCTCGACGCGGTGATGCGCTCGCTCGGCGGGCTGATCCGCAGGCTGACCGAGCAGAACGCCGACCACGTCTTCCTGGACCTGCCCGGCCGGGTGGCCAAGACCCTGGTGCGGCTCGCCGGCGAGAGCCAGGCCCCGATGATCACCATCGAGCTCAACCAGAGCCAGCTCGCGGAGATGGCCGGCGGCTCGCGGCAGAGCGTCAACCAGGCGATCGGGTCGTTCGCCAACCGCGGCTGGCTGCGCACCGAGGGCCGGCGGATCGTGGTCACCGACGTGGCGGCGCTGCGCCGCCGCGCCGGCATGAACGAACGCTGAGGCGTACGCGAGAAAGGGCCGGAGCTGCTGCTCCGGCCCTTCGTGCGTGGGGTGTCAGGGAGTGTTGCTGCCCGGCCCGACCCAGTTGGTGCTGCCCGGCCCGACCCACTCCGTGCCGTCCTTGCCGCCGCCGCCCGACTGCTCGCTGACGATCCCCTGCGCCTGCAACGCGGCCAGCGTGGCGGCGTCCACGTCGACGGAGTCGCCCGCGAGGTGGCTCACCCCGCTACCGTCGGTCCAGTCGCTCTGCAACATCACGTACACCATCGGGAAATCCCCCTGTGGTCAATGGTCGACAATCAGCCGCCTGACTGTAACCGCCGGACCGGCCGGTGGACTGTCCACAAGCCAACAGCCCGGTACCCGACAGCTGGACATACGGCGATACTGGCACCTGAACGGTGCCGATCCCGGCGCCGGCGGGACCACCAGTGGAGGGTGTCATCGCCACGCAGTGTGACCGCTGTGGACGCACGGCTGCCGCGGGCGACCGATTCTGCGGCGGCTGCGGCAACGAGCTGGGCGCCGTCTGTCCGCACTGCCTCCGGCCGCTCGCCCGGGATGTGGCGTTCTGCACCTCCTGCGGCGCGGCCAGGCCGGGCACCGAGCGGCAGCCGGCCTCGCAGGAGGACCGCCGCCGGGTCAGTGTGCTCTTCGTCGACCTGATCGACTTCACCCCGTACGTCGAGCGGGCCGACCCGGAGCTGGTCCGCGGCATGCAGACCGGGTTCTTCTCGGCCGCCCGCCGCGTCGTCGGCCAGTACGGCGGGGTGGTGGAGAAGTACATCGGCGACGCGGTGATGGCCCTGTTCGGGGCGCCCGTGGCGACCGAGACCGACGCGCTGCGCTGCGTCCGGGCCGGCCTGGAGCTGCAACGGGTGCTGACCCGCTTCACCCCCACCGGCGCGGACGCGCTGCGCTTCCGGGTCGGGGTGGCCACCGGCGAGGCGCTGGTCGACGTGGCCGCCGCCCGCGACGGCGGCCAGGCGATCGTGGCCGGCGACGTGGTCAACACCGCCTCCCGGATGCAGTCCGTCGCGCCGCCGGGCGGGGTGCTGGTCTGCGGCGTGACGCATGCCCTCACCCGCGACGCCATCCGCTACGAGGAACAGCCGCCGGTCACCCTGCGCGGGCGGTCGACGACGACCGAGGTGTGGCTGGCCCTGTCCCCCGTCCGTCGACAACCGACCGACCGGCAGCCGGACACCACGCCGCTGATCGACCGGGAACACGAGCTGGGGATGCTGGTCAACGCCCTGCACCGGTCGCTGCGCGACCGGCGCCCCCAGGTGGTGACCGTGTTCGGCCGGGCCGGGCTGGGCAAGAGCCGGCTGGTACGGGAGCTGTACCGGCACGTGGACCGGCTGGTCGAGGAGCCGCTGACCTGGCGGATCGGGCGGTGCCCGCCGTTCGGCGAGAACGTGACGTTCGCGGCGCTGGCCGACATCGTCAAGTCCGAGGCCGGCATCCTGGACACCGACCCCGCCTCCAGCGCCGCCCAGCGGCTCGCGTCGGCCGTCGGCGAGCTGGTCGGTCCGGGCGAGCGGCAACGCCTCGTCGACGCCCTGCGGCCGCTCGTGGGCCTGCCGGGGACCCCGCTGCCGGCCGAGGAAACCGAGTCGGCGTGGCGGCGCTTCCTGCTGGCTCTGGCCGCGCGCCGGCCGACCGTGCTGGTCTTCGAGGACCTGCACTGGGCCGACGACGCGATGCTGCGCTTCGTGGAGCTGCTCGGCACCGCCGCCCGGGACGTGCCGCTGCTGCTGCTCTGCACCGCCCGCCCGGAACTGGTCGACCGCGACCCGAGCTGGGCGGGGACGATCACCGGCTCGGTGACCATAACCCTGCCCCCGCTGCGTGACACGGGCATCGCCGCGCTCTACGCCCACATGTTCGGCCGGGCGGCCTTCTCCGCCGACATGCTCACCCCGCTGATCGAGGTGGCCGGCGGCAACCCGCTCTACGCCCACGAGTACGTCCGGATGCTGATCGAGCAGGGCGCGCTGCGCCAGTCCGGGCGGGGCTGGTCGCTGGAGAAGCACCTCGACCTGCCGATGCCGGAGAGCGTGCACGCCGTCATCGCCAACCGCATCGACCTGCTCGACGCCAAGGAACGCACGGTGCTGCTGGCCGCCGCCGTGGTCGGCGTGCAGTTCTGGCCGGGGGCCGTGGCCGCCGCGCTCGGGCAGCCCGTCGAGTCGGTGGAACGCGCGCTGCGCCGGCTGGAACAGCGCGACTTCGTGCACGAGCAGGCCGCCTCGACGATGGCCGGGCAGCCGGAGTACCGGTTCCGGCACGTGCTGGTGCGCGACGTCTGCTACCAGCGGCTGCCCCGTACCGAGCGGGTGGCGCGGCACGAGCGGACGGCACAGTGGCTGGACATGCTCTCCCAGAGCCGGGACACCGACCTGGCGGAAGTGCTGGCCCACCACCGGTGGGCGGCCCACGAGATCGCCCGGACGCTGGGCATGGAGATCGGTCGGTTCGCCGGAGCCGCCCGCGCCGCACTGCACCGGGCGGCCCGTCGGGCGTACGCGCTGCACAGCCTCGACGTGGCGGCGAGCCACGCCGGCCGCGCACTCGGGCTGGCCGACGACTCCGACCCGCTCGACCGGCTCCAACTGGAGCTGCTCAGCACGGAGATATCGTTCTACCGGGACGGCAACGCCTTCCTCTCCGGCGGCGGCCCCGAGCAGGTGCAGGCGCTCGCCGACCGGCTGCTGGCGCACGACGACGACGCCTGCGCGGCGCGCGCCTGGACGCTGCTCGGTCAGACCGCGTGGCTGCGCGCCGACCGGGCCGCCGCGCTGGCCTGCCTGGACCGGGCCGTCCAGCTCTTCGCCCCGCTGCCGGACAGCCCCCAGAAGGCGGACGCCTACGCCGAAATGGGCCGGCTGCACATGCTGAACTACGAGCGCGACCCGGCGGTCGCCGCGGCCGAACGGGCGGCGGAGATCGGCGAGCGGCTCGGGCTGACCGAGACCCGCACCAACGCCCGGATCACCTCGGCCATCGCCCGCTACCAGGCGGGCGACCGGTCCGGCCTGGACGATCTGCACAACATCGTCGAGCTCAGCCGCGCCGGCCAGCTGATCGCCCTGCCCCGGGCCATGCAGAACCTCGCCTACGCCGTCTGCGAGGAGGGCGACTGGCTGCGTTCGGACGCCCTGCTCACGTCGTCGCCGACCCGCAAGGCCAGCGGGCAGACGCTGACCACGAGCTACTCGGCGGAGGCGATGCGCGCCTGGTTCGAGGGCGACTTCGACCGGCTGCTGGCCGCCGCCGAGGCGTTCGTGGACACCCCGACCGGCAGCTGGGACATGCAGGTCCGCGGCCTGCGCTCCTGCCTGCTGGTGCTACGGGGCGAGCGGGTACCACCGGCCCGCTCCCACTCCGACGCCGACGCCGCCGCCACGTTCAGCGACGACGTGGCGGCGGCGCTCGACGCCGCCCGACGCAGCGGCTTCCACCGACCGCACTGGACGATGCTGGGAATGGGCGCGCTCTGCCGGGCCCTGCAGGGGCGGCGGGAAGAGGCGACGGCGCTGATCGACGAGCTGGCCGAGTCCTGGTCGGCGGTGCCCGCCATAGCCAGCGGCGAGTGGATCGCCGCGGCCGGGTACGCGGCCAGCCTCGCCGGACGGGAGGCGGCGGCACAGGTACGCGCGATGCTGGACCGGGTGGGTCACCGCACGCCCTGGTCGGAGGCGGCGCGGCGGACGGTGACCGGCGCGCTGGCCTCCGCCGACGGCGACCACCGACGGGCCGCCGAGCTGCACCTGGCGGGCGCCGAGATCTACGCCGGCATCCCGGACGTGACCGACCGCATGCTGGCGCTCACCTTCGCGGCGGTCGAGCTGGAGCACGCCGGCGAGCCGACGGCAGGCCGCCCGGAACTGGCCGAACTCCGCACCTTCGCCCTACGCAACAACGCCCCCGCCCTACTCGACCTGGCCCGCCCCCCAAAAACCCCCACCAACCCGGCCCTAGCCTGCTAACCCCACTCCCCGCCCTCCCCACCCCCTCCCCCGCACCCCGCCCCTCCCTCGTCCCCTCCCCCTCCCCCTTCGCGCGTCGATCTTGCACTTTCTGCCCCGACGAATGCGACGAATGCCGCAAAGCCAGGGCCACAGGTGCAAGATCGACGCGCAGGGGGTGGGGCGGGGCGAGGGGGCGGGGGGGGTGGGGTGGGGAGGGGGGTTAGGCCGGGAGGGGTTCGCGGGGGGTGGGGGGTGGGGCCTTGGCTTTTTGGGCGTAGGTGTCGACGTATTCGCGGCCGGAGAGTTCCATCAGCTCGTACATGATCTCGTCGGTCACCGCGCGCTCGACGAACCGGTCACCAGCCAACCCCGCGTAGCGCGAGAAGTCGAGTGGCGGGCCGAACCGGATCCGCACCCGGGCGATCTTGGGGATCAGCTTGCCGGGCGGCTGGATCTCGTCGGCGTTGAGCATCGCCGTCGGGACCACCAGGGCGCCGCTCTCCAGGGCCAGCCGGGCCACGCCGGTCTTGCCCCGGTAGAGCCGCCCGTCCGGCGACCGGGTGCCCTCGGGATAGATGCCGGCGATGCCGCCACCGCGCAGCACCCGCAGTTGGGTGTCCAGGGCAGCCCTGGCCGCCTGGCCGCCCGAACGGTCGACCGGGATGGTGCCGGAGCCGACGAAGAACATCTTCGTCAGCCAACCCTTGACGCCCTTGCCGGTGAAGTACTCGGCCTTGGCGATGAACGTCACCCGCCGCTTCACGACCAGCGGCGTGAAGATCGAGTCGGAGAAGGAAAGGTGGTTGCTGGCGAGGATCACCGGGCCGGTCGCCGGTACGTGGTGCAGGCCCTCCACCTGCGGGCGGAAGATCAGCCTCAGCAGCGGCCCGAGGATGACGTACTTCAGCAGCCAGTACAGCACCGGCGTCCTTTCCCGTGGTGTGCCCCGCGACGGCGCCCGCGCCCGGGAGCGCTGCCGTCGCCGACGAGCCTACGGAGCACGGACCTTCCGCCACAACGGACGATCGATCATCTTAGGCACGCGCACGGTCCCGCGTGCTGTCCGTTGTCCGCGCACGGAACTGGTCGTGCGGCCGGGCAGGTGCCCGGCCGCACGACCAGTTTCCAGATCCGCTCGGCGTGGCCCGCTGTCAGGCGTCCGGCCCCTGCTCCGGTCTCGGCGAATGCCGCCGCCGCTGGATCAACGCGGCGAGGTCCCGCAGGAAGACGACGAGCAGCCCGACACTGACGGGCACCGCGACCCAGGCACGCCAACCTCCCTCACTCACGATGTCAGGCAGCAGGATCACGGTGAAGAGGAGCATGAGCCCCAACACCGACAGCCTTCGCCCCGAGTCACCCAACTTCACCACTTCCAACTCCGCCTGTAGGACTTCTGCCTGCACGACGTTCGTGACAAGCCTCTGGTCCACTTGCCCAGCACCCCGCAGAACGTGTTCCAGGGCTTCACCGCCCAGTCACGCGTACGGTCCCGCCAGAAGCGTCCTGCGGTCTTCAGATTGTCCCAGTCGCCACCGATGCTCGACTGCCAGAGTGCCCCACCCACCCTGGGCACCGCGCGCTTACCGCAGTTCTTCCAGTTCGACCGGCAGTTGTTCCAGCTGCGCTTGGTGAACCGCTTCTTTGCCTTCCAGGCGGCCTTGCCGAACCGGTAGGTGAACCGGCCCGCCTTATACGCCGGGCCGCCGGGGATCACCCAGGCCGCCAGGGCGATGTGCGAGTGGAGCGACTCCCGGTAGCTACCGGACGGACGGCACGAGGAACTTATGAGCCACTTCCAGGTCCGGCAACTGCGCCCGTCCAGGTCCTGGGAGTTGATCGGGTCGCCGCAGACGTACTCGTACGCGTTGCAGCTGCCTCCGGTCACCGGGTCGGTCGTCGTGAACCGCCCGAGGTCAGGGAGGTACAGCCGGACACCCATGAGAACGGCGTCACCGAGGGCGTCACCCGACCTCTGCTTGCCGCCCAGCCAGCCGTACCGCAGGTCCGCCTGCCCGATGGAGGGGTTACCGAACTCGTCGTAGTCGAACAACTCCGGTTCGGTCAGGGCGGGATCGATGACGGCGGCGATGTCCCCGTGCAGGTTGGTCAACTGGAGGAAGACGCCGCCGCTCGCCGCGGTGGTCGCCACCAGATCGCCGTCCGGGCCGGACACGTTGCGGGTCAGTTCGCCGGAGACCGTGTCCTCGACGATCCACCGGGGCTCGTCGGAGTCGTCGTCGTAGTGGTTGACCGTCGACTTCGGGCTCGTCCAGGTGCCCCCGACGAGAACCTCGCTGAGGTGGCCGCGGAAGCGGTGCGCCGGGTCCAGTGTCCACGTGCGCCTGGTGTCCCCGACCTGCTGGGCTCGCATCAGGTTGTTGGTGTGGTAGGTCGTGGTGAGGTCGCCCGCCATGGCGGTCGTACGCCCGAACTCGTCGTAGACGTAGCCGGAGTCGGTCAGCCGGTCCGCGCTGTCGTAGGAGTGCGTCACGTGCTCGGTGGTCGCGGTCTCCTGACAGTCACCGGCTGAGTCCGGGCCGTGAGTCCAGCGGTCGGTCCGGTTGGCCCGGCCGTCGTAGGCGTACCGGCGGGTGACGCAGCCGTCGGTCATCGCGCTGTCGTGCTGCGTACGCACCAGGCGCCCGAGCCGGTCGTACCGGTGGACCTTGCTTCCTCCGGTGTAGGTGTGGTTCACCCACTGGCTGGCGCTGTTCTCGACCACGGACTCCGAGAAGACCACCACCGCGTCGGAGTCCCGCGTGTAGGTCCGCTCGACCGGTTGCAGATTGGCGTCCAGCCGGTCCCTCCGCGTCAGTCCGCCCGGATAGCCGAGTTCGGTAAGCTGCCCGTCAGCCGAGTACTTCGCGGAGAACGTGCCGGCGATGCTGTCCGTGACGCTCGTGAGCAGACCTCTCGGCTCCGCCGCACGGTCGTAGACGTAGGTCGAGTGACCGGTCGGGTCCGACGTCTTCACCGTCTTGCCGAAGCGGTCGTACTCGGTGGCCGTCGTGGCGCCGTCCGCGTCGGTGTAGGCCACGACCCGCCCCAGGCTGTCGTGCTCCCGAACGATCTCCGCGCCGCCCATGCTGGTTCGCGTGACGACCCCGGAAACCGGATCGTAGGTGGTCGTGGTCGCCTCGATCGCGACACCAGAATCGGAGTCGATCTCGGCACGGGTGACCCGGTCGGCGGCGTCGTACCGGGTGGTGAGGGTACGCGTCTTCCCGCCTGCCGTCTCGGTGACCACCGCCTCCTTGCCGGCCCGGCTGTAGGACACGACATGCCGGACCGGCAGCGCGTCCGCCATCCGCAACGGGTCGTGTCCGGTGACGGGGCCGGCGGCCCGCGTGACGCAGATCAGGCCCGCCCACTCGGGACGGTTGCCGCACAGCGTGCTCTCCGGGTTCACGCCCGCGGTGTAGTAGAGGGTCTCGGTGGCCCGCGCGTCGGAGCCCGACGAACCGATCCCCACCGACTTGACGGCCCGACCCGCCGCGTCGTAGACGGTGCCCGAGCTGAGGTTCTCGCCGCCCGGTCCGGCGTCCGTCGTCTCCATGGTCGGCTTCTTCAGCGTCCAGCCGGAGACGCCGCCGTGCTCGGCGCCGTAGCCCCTGCGGGTGGTCCGGGTGTCGGCGTCGGGATAGCCGACGACCTGCACACCCTTGGTCTCGCTGGTCAACAGGTGGTATTTGGCGCCGTCCGGCTTGTTCTCGTCGTACTTGTTGACGGTGTGGGCCCGGCCGATGACGGTGGCGCCGGCCGGGAGGGCCTCCAGGGAGCCACTCCCGTCGGGGTCGGCCACCGGGTTCTCCAGCACCGTCGTCGAGGTCGGACCGAGCGTTTCCAGCAGGTCGACCCCGTCCGAGCTGTAGGTGCTGACGGTGGACAGGGCGAGCGCCCGGGTCGCTGTGTCCGAGCCGGCCAGGCCCAGCTCGGCGAGAGAGGCGTCAGCACCCGGCAGGGTGCCCAGGGCCAACGCTCGATCGGTGGCCTCCAGCGTCCGGATGACGTTGCCGAACCGGTCGTACTCCTGGGTGTCGATGTGGCCGCCGGGAGCAGCGGTGTTGACCTCCTTGCCCCCGGCGGAGAGGTAGTGGACGGTCGCGTACTGGTAGCCGCTGGTGCCCGGCGCCGCCGGAGTGGCGCTGCTGCGGCCCGGGTCGTCCTCCGGACCGAACACGGCGGTCGCGTCCGTGGGCAGGTCGACCTGGCCCCAGGTGGTGATGGCCGCGCTGTCGAGGTTGTACGGGCCGCCGGCGCCCTGGGTGAGCGGCACGTTGTAGACGACGGTGGTGGCGATCTCCCCGTCGGTGGCCGTCTTCGAGCCCTGCTGGAGGGCGGCCCGGCGTACCTTCAGCAGCTTGCCGGCGTTCTCGTCGCCGGCCAGGTCGGCGACCTGGGCGTCGGTGAGCGCCTTGCCGTAGATGCGGACGTCGTCGATGCCGCCGTGCCAGATGTTCGAGGCGGCGCCGGCCCACCTGGCCCGGCCGACGACGTATCCGCCGGTGGCGTTCCAGCCGCCCACCGCGGCGGTGGTGGTCTGGAGGACGCCGTCGATGTAGAGCTTCATGCGGCCACTGGCGGTGTCGTAGACGCCGGTCAGGTGCGTCCACTTGCCGAGCACGGGGGCGGTGTTCGAGGTGGCCCGGATCGGGGTCGCGGTGTCGCTGTCGGCGCTGACGCGGGAGAACGCCCAGCGGTCGTCGGCGGCTACGTAGTTGAGGAAGAACCCGCTGGTCCGCGACCCTTCCTTGGAGACGGCGGTCCGGTTCACCGACTTGTCGGTCAACCGCACCCAGGCGGAGACGGTGTAGGAGGACGTGTTGGACAGTGCCGTGCCGGCCACGCTGACCTGTTGGCCGGTGCCGCCGGTCAGCGCCGCGGCCCGGTCGGCCGGGTTGTCCGGGTCGTTGCCCTGCGCCCAGTACACGCCGGAGGCCATGGTGCCGTTACGACCGCCACCCGAGGAGTCGGCGACGCTCGTGCCGGAGCCGGCGTCGAGGTCCCAGCGCAGGGCGGCGGAGTCGACGTCGGGATTGCCGTGGTCGAAGTGCCAGGGCAGTTCCCCGGCCGGCGTGATCTTGGTGATCCGTCCACCGGCGTACTCGTAGGTCGTCTTCAGTGCCGGGCTGATCCGCGGGTCCCACACCTCGCGGAGCTGGCCCAGGTTGTCGTACGTGTACCGGGCGATGTGGGTGGCGGTCACCGTGGAGGTGTCCGGGTCCCACGCCCACAGCTTCACGCCGGAGACCCGGTCGGTGTGGTCACCGAAGACGCTCTGGCTCAGCCCCGGGGCGGTCGACGTGGCGTACTCGTACTCCAGCACCTCGCAGCCGCGTGCCGGGGTCGCCGTGGTGCAGTCGCCCACGCCCGGCTCGACCGGGTTGATGACCTTCTTGAGCAGCAGACGGCTGCCGGTGGTGTCGTACACGTACCGGGAGGTGGTGTCCGACTCGGCCGTCCACGACGAGGTGGCCGCCCACACGCCGCCCTGCTGGGTGAACTCGGTGACCGTACCGTCCACCTCGGTGAGCCGGTACGCGGTGCTGCCCACCTTGCTCAGCACCGTCCCCTCGGCGCCCGGCTCCGGGGCGAAGGTCGTGCCGTCGGGGTTCTTGGCGAAGGTGATCCAACCGCCGTCGATGGTGTCGACCTGCGCCAACGACGGCTCGGGGAACGTGACCGTGGTGTAGTCGACGTCCGCCGCGCCGCCGGTGGCGCCACCGGTCCAGGACGGGCCGAACGGGGCGACGATCTCGGTGACGGAGAGATTGTCCCAGTAGACCTTGCGGCCGGAGCCGCCCTGCATGCCGTTGTAGAGCCGGAAGAACGCCTCGGTGGCTCCGGCCGGGACAGCCATGTCGACCGAGAGTTCCTGCCAGCCGTCGGTGTAGCCGGCCATCTGGGAGACGACCTCGGTGTACGCGGTGCCCACCTTGTGGAAGCCGACGATCCGCAGCCCCCGCTCGGTGTACGCGGGCACCAGGCCGGTGGCGGCCGGCACGTAGATCCAGCCGGTCATCCGGTACGTCTTGCCGGGGGTCATACCCAGCCGCAGCGCGCCGCCGTCGCCGCCGACCGCGACGTAGGTGTCGTTGCTGGTCGTGGTCACCGGGGTGATCTCCAGCGAGTCCGCCGGCGCGGTCTCGCCCTGCCCCCGGGCGGTGGAGCGTACCGCCGAGGAGGTGCTCGGCACGGTGAAGCCGGTCAGGTCGGTCGACACCTGCTGCTGGTTGGCCGTGAGGCGCTGCGCCATCGGCTGGTAGCCGTCGGCGGGGTCACGCGACGAGGCCGAGCGGGAGACCGACAGGCCCAGCTCGTCGGCGTCGCTGGCGGAGAGGGCGTAGTCGCCGGTGAGCAGATTGACCGAGCCGGGGCCGGCCTCGTCCGCGGCGGCGCCGTCGCCGCTGGAGTCGACGCTCACCCGCACCCAGGGGATCGTGTAGGCGGGCGTGGTGCCGGTCGCCGTGTAGAGGTGCGCCCGCACCTCGACGACGCCGCCGATCAGGCCGAGCGTGTCGGTGGCGTTCCAGATCGCGTACCCGCCCAGCGACGACAGCGCGACCGGGCTGGCCGCCGTGGCGGTGATCGGTGCGCCGGTGCCCGAGGTGAGGTTCGCCGACGGCACCGGCAGGGTCGCCCCGCCGGGGCCCCGCCGGTACTCGAAGTAGGCCCGGGTGTAGCCGGTGACCGGGGTGGTGATCCGCAGCTTGGTGCGCTTGACGATGGTCGCGCCGGGCAGCGGCTCGGCGAGGGCGGCGTCCCCGGCGTCGAAGACGTACTGGTTGGGGTTGGACAGGTTGCCGGCGGAGTCCTTGGCCTGGACGGTCAGGGTGCGGTGGCCGTCGCGCGGCGCGAGGGTCACCGACTTCGCGCCGGTCGCGGCGACGGTGGTCGCCGTCGTGTCGTAGTCGAACTTGTAGACGAACGCGGCGAGGTCGGCCGTGCCGCTCGCCGGGGTGAAGGTGAACGTGTCGGGCTGGCTGGCGCCGCCGTGCGGCTGCCCGTCGTCGAGGTAGATCGTCGCCGAGACGAACGGCACGCCGGGCTTCTCGGTGTCGACGGTCAGCGGAGTCCACGCCGTCCAGGCGCCGTGGTTCCAGGGGTCCTTGGCCCGGACCTGCCACTCGTACTGGGTGCCGTCGACCAGGTCCACCGGCACCTGCCAGGAGGCTGTCGAGCCGTTGGTCCAGGCAGGGCTGCCGGAACGCAGGCCGGATGAGCTGACCACCGCCTGGGTGACCTTGTCGCGTACCACGAACTCGGCCTGCAGCGTCTGCCCGGCGTTCGCGTCGGCGAGCTTCGCCGACAGCGCCGGGCGCAGCGAGGAGGTCCGCGCCCCGGAGCCGCACGAGGTGTAGCAGGGGGCGACGGCGAGCGCGGTCGGCGCCGACGGCGCGCTGTTGTAGGTGATGGTCACCAGCGGCGGGCGGCTGCCCTCCGCCGAGTCGAACCGCTTCCAGCCGGACGTCGAGGTCTCCGAGGTGGCCCGCAGCATCACGCTGGCGCTGGTCGCGTTGGTGTCCGCGCTGTGCTGGAGCGCGCCGCCGACCTCCACGTAGACGTATCCGTCGCCGCAGGACGAGCTGTAGCCGCGGGTCTCGGTCGAGGTGCCCACCTTCGCCCGCGCGGTGGGCTGGTTGGTCCACCGCACCGACGAGTCGACGTGGTCGGTGCGCCACGCCTCCCAGGAGGCCGCGGTGCACGACCACGAGTGGTCGTTCCACAGCCGCAGCTTCGCGGTGATGATCCGGCTACCACCGAAGCCGGTGGTGTTGAACCGCAGGTACGACCGGGCGGTGAACGATCCGCCGTCGTTGGAGTAGCCCAGCTTGAGGTCGCCGGACCCGGACTGGTCGCTGGAGTAGGTGTTCTGCACGAAGGCGTCGAACGACGGCGACAGCGACGTCGGCGGGTCGATGGTCACCGGGAAGGTGAGATCCGGCCGGGCGAGGAAGCCCGCGTCGGGGGTCAACTCCATGAGCGTCCGGCCCTTGCCGGCGGGACGCGTCCGCAGCGCGACCGGGGCGTGGTTGACGTGCTCGCCGGAGAGCGGGGCGATCTTCGCGTCCCACATCAGCGGCGTCTGCGCCCGCCCCACCTGCCGGCCGCGGGCGTTCTTGAGCACCAGCCCGCCCATGCCGTCGCGGGCAGCCGTCAGCTCTCCGGTGCGCAGCGGCAGCTTCAGCGTGCGGACGTGCGCCAGGCCCGCCCGGTCCTTGACCACCACGTGCTGCTCGTAACCGGTGGCGTGTGCGTGGAAGACCAGGTCGACGCCGGGCCGCACGTCCGGGTAGGTGACCGTCCGCCCGGACAGCACCGGCTCGGGCAGCGGGCCGGGCCAGGCGACAACGGCACGCTCGGCGCCGGTCCCGAGGGAGGCGACCTCGTGTTCGCCGGCGCCGGGCGCGGCACCGGCGAAGGTGAGGCCGCGAGGGTGCGCCTTCGGTGCGACGACGCCGTCGGCCCGCCGCTGGAGGGTGAGGTCGACGGGCACCCAGGTGTTGCCCTGGCGTACCCGGACCGGCGCGAGCGCCTGCTCCTCGGTGAGCGTGCCGTCCGGGTTCGCGAACACCTGCGTCGTCTCGGAGCGCCGGTTCGCCACCTCCACGCGCGCGCCGCAGAGCCGGGCCGCCACCGCCGCGGAGGCCTCGTCCGCGCGGTCGGCCGGGCAGGCGGTCTTCGGCTGCGCCGCCGGCTCCGGCTGCACCGCCGAGGCGGGCCGTTCCATCCGCATCGGCACGTCGGACATGGTCGCCGCCAGGACGACCGTCAACAGCAGGGCGATCCGCCCTGCCCAGCGCGCGACCACCCCGCTCGCCAGGGCGACGAACACCCCGGTCCCCTCGTGTTCCTCCACCGCAGCCCCCATTCTCACGACGAAAGTCGGCGCAGCATAGGAACGTCCGGTGTGGATGATCAATGTCTTGACAGTCGGTCACGCGAGCATTACAACCAGCGAGCCATTGCGGACACGTGCCGCCGAAGGGAACAGCTGCGCGAGCCGGGCAACTCCGGACCATTCCGACCAGCCGCCGCTACCGAGCGCCACCATCTGGTCGACGACGACCAACGCCGCATCGAGCCATGGGGTCGCCCACCTGCGCCGCGCGACGCCCACCGACAGGACGGACGAGCCGCTCCGGTGACGGCGCGTGACGCAGCGCCGGCCCGGGCGTGGGCACCGACCGGAACCGGATCGAGGCTTACCTATGAAATGAATCACATGTCGACCAACTCCCGGGCCGACCGGGGGGCGGCTGGATTCGGCGGGACGCACCTGCCATGATGCGCCGCATGTCACTGGAGCGTCGCACCGTGCTCGGTGCCGGCCTCGCGGCCGTCGCCGCGACCCTCACCGGCTGCCGCGAGGTGGGCCGGTCTGTCACCGCCGGGGCGACCGCCAGGCCCGTCGCGAGCGCCAGCCCGAGTGCGAGCGCCTCGGCCGCACCCAGCCGGTCCGCGGCAGCGCGGGTCGCCGTGGTCCCGGAGGCCACCGACCCCACCGGCGCGACGGTACGCGGCGGGGCGCAGGTGGCGGGCCGGCTGCCGCTGACCCTGAACCGCCACCTCGCGCCGACCAGCGCCAACCCGAAGCACCCGGCGTACGGGGGCGCGGTCGCCCTCTGCCAGGTGGGCGGCGTGACCGTGGCGAAGGCCGTCGTGGGCAAGGCGGTGCGCTACGACGCCGGCCCGGTGCTGCTGCCCGAGTCCAAGCAGGTCGGCATGCGGTACGACTCGATCTTCGATCTCGCTTCGATCACCAAGGTCTACACCGCGATCCTGGTGTTGCAGCAGGTCGACAAGGGGCGGATCGACCTGTCGACGCGGGTGGTCGACCACCTGCCCGGGTTCACCGGCGCCGGCAAGGACAAGGTCACCGTCGCCATGCTGCTGGCGCACACGAGCGGCCTGCCGGTCGGGGCCAAGGTCGCCGGCCTGCCCGACGACCCGGCCCGCCGCAAGGCGGTGCTGGCCACGCCACTGGTGAGCGGCGCGGTGCCGGGCACCGTGTACCGCTACTCCAGCGTCGGGCTGATGGTGCTCGCGTTCCTGGTCGAGAAGGTCACCGGCCAGCGCTTCGATCAGGCGCTCAGGACCGGGCTGACCGAGCCGCTCGGCCTCAGGGACACCGGCTTCAACCCGAAGACCTGGCTCAGCGCCGCCGACCAGGCCGCCCGGCTGGTCGCGACTGACGCACGGTCGTCGCGCGGACTGCTGCGTGGCGTCGTGCACGACGACGTCGCCAACCACATGGGGGGAATCGCCGGGCACGCCGGCATCTTCAGCACCGCCGCGGAGGTCGCGGTCGTCGGGCAACTGCTGCTCGGTGGCGGCGTTCACAACGGCACCCGGATCCTCTCGGAAGAGATCACCCGGCAGATGCTCACCAACGTGAACGCCGGCCTGCCCGCCGTCGACCCGGAGCGGCCCCACCGCACGTCCGCGCACGGCCTCGGCGTCGTGCTCGACCAGCCCTGGTTCATGGGCAAGCTCAGCAGCCCCCGCACCTTCGGGCACACCGGCTTCACCGGCACCTCCCTGGTGGTCGCCCCGGACCGCCGGATGGTCCTGGTCCTGTTGACCAACCGCGCCCACCCGAACTGGAGCTGGGCCAACCCGGACCCCGTCCGGGTCGACGTCGCCGACGTGGTCGCGAGGGTCCCGCGCTAGGAGGCGGCCGACCCTCACCCCGGCCCGGTAAGCCGGCGGCGCCTACGCCGGGGCTACGGGCTCTGTTGAAAAGGATTCAGCAAGAACGGACATAAATCCCCTGTCGCGACCTGCGGCAGGGGCTCTGACTTCGTACGCCGCGCCACAAGGCACTCCCGGAACCGGGTCCGGACGTGTCACGATTCAAGGCACGGCGCGTGGGTCGGCGCCGAGGGGGCTCAGGCGACCGCGCCGCGGGCGCGTGATGAGGAGGATGTCCGGTGTCAGCGGGTGGGGCCCGCCGGGGACGGCGGGACAACGGGCTCGACGCGAGCGAGTACGCCGTCGCCGGCGACGTGGATCCGCGCGTCGGCGAGCACCTGCTCGACGTCCTGGCCGCCGGCGGTATCGCCGCCTACCTCCAGCCCTCGGCCGACCTGAACCCGGTCACCCGCACCACCACCGTCCCGTCCCGCCCCGTCGACCGGCTCTACGTCGACCGGTCACACCTGCGGACCGCGCGGGACTACCTGACCCAGCTCGCCGACGAGACGGCCACCGAGCGCCCCCGCGACGACGAGCCGGACATCGAGGCCGAGTGGGCCCGCATCGTCGCCGGTTTCCACACCACCACCCCGCGGGGGGCGGACAACCCGTGGCCCGCCGCCGAGGACGTGGACGACACGCCCGGGCCGGCCGGCGGCCAGGTGACCCTCGGCACGCCCGACGAGCCCGCCGGGCCGACCGCCACCGACGTGCGCCGGCTGCCGTACGCGGCGGACGTCTCGGGCGTCTCCCTCTCCCGGGGGCGGGAGGACGAGCCGTCGCTGCTCGACGGGTTGGACACCTTCGGCGCGGACCTGCCCGACGACGAGGCGGAGGACGAGCGCTACACCCCGCCGCCGCCCCCGCCCCTGCCGCGTTTCTCGAAGTACACGGTGGTCGGCGTACTGGCCATGGTGGCCGGCTTCGTGCTCTTCCTGTTCCCCTCGATCTTCCCCGTGGCCGACCCCTCGGTGGTCAACCTGTTCGGCTTCACCGGCATCCTGGCCGGCTTCGTCGCGCTGATCTGGCGGCTGCGGCCCGGCGACGACGACGAGCGCGACCCGGACGACGGCGCGGTCGTCTGACCCGACGACCCGTCCGCCGGCTTTCGCCCGCCCGCATCCCGGGACGACGGGCGCCCCATGCCCGGGGCGCGACACTGGTGTAACTTACTGTCAGTAGGAATACCGCTCTCCGTCACATCCCTCACTGGCTGCCCGGTTGTTCCTCCGCTGCGGCGGTCACTCCCTGCTGATCGGAATGCCCGAGATGCGACAGAGTTCCCTCGTGGTGGTGGCCAACCGCCTGCCCATCGACGACAGCGTGGCCCCCGATGGCGCCTGCGAATGGCGCCGCAGTCCCGGCGGCCTGGTCAGCGCCCTGCACGCCCTGCTACGACACACCCCCGCGACGTGGGTCGGGTGGGCCGGCGGCACCGGTCCGGCGCCCGCGCTGCCCGACATCGACGGCGTCCGGATGCACACCATCGCGCTGACCGCCGACGACCTGCGCGACCACTACGAGGGCTTCGCCAACGCCACCCTCTGGCCGCTCTACCACGACTCCGTGGAGCAACCGGAATACCACCGGCGCTGGTGGGAGGCGTACCAGCGGGTCAACCAGCGGTTCGCCGAGTCCACGGCCGACGTGGCCGAGCCCGGCGCGGTGGTCTGGGTGCAGGACTACCACCTCCAACTGGTGCCCGGCCTGCTCCGGGCGCTGCGGCCGGACCTGCGGATCGGCTTCTTCCTGCACGTGCCGTTCCCGCCGCCCGAGCTGTTCATGCAGCTTCCCCGCCGGGCCGAACTGCTGCGCGGGATGCTCGGCGCCGACCTGATCGGCTTCCAGCGTTCCCAGGCCGCGCACAACTTCGCCCAGCTGGCGGCGAAGGTGCTGGACGTTCCCGCCACCGACCGGCGGATCGCCGTCGACGACCGGGTGGTGCGGATCGGCGCCTTCCCCGTCTCCATCGACACCGCGGAGATGGCCGCGCTCGCCACCCGGCCCGACGTGGCGCACCGGGCCGGCCGGCTGCGCCGCGACCTCGGCAGTCCCGATCAGGTGATCCTCAGCGTCGACCGGATGGACTACACCAAGGGCATCGAGCAGCGGCTCAAGGCGTACAGCGAACTGATCGCCGACGGGCACGTCAAGGTGCGCGACACCGTGCTCGTACAGGTGGCGGTGCCCAGCCGGGAACGGGTCGGGCAGTACCAGATCCTCCGCGAGCGGGTGGAACGCGAGGTCGGGCGGATCAACGGCGAGTTCGGCCGGGTCGGTGAGCCGGCGATCCACTACCTGACCCAGCCGTTCGACCGCGCCGAGCTGGCCGCGCTCTACCGGGTCGCCGACGTGATGGCGGTGACCCCGCTGCGCGACGGGATGAACCTCGTCGCGAAGGAGTACGTCGCCGCCCGGGTCGACGACACGGGCGCGCTGCTGCTCAGCGAGTTCGCCGGCGCCGCCGCCGAGCTGCCGCAGGCGTACCTGGTGAACCCGCACGACCTGGAGGGCCTCAAGCAGGGGCTCCTCTCGGCGCTGCGGGCGGGCCCCGACGACCTCGGCGGGCGGATGCGGGCCATGCGGGCGCACCTGCACCGGCACGACATCCGGGCGTGGGCCCGCTCCTACCTCTCCGCCCTCGACGAGAGCGGCTCGCTGCTGACCCGGATGAGTGCCGCCGGCTGACGCCGGCAGCGGTCAGGGGCGGCCGGTCGGCGCCGGGTGCTTCTCCAGCCAGTCCAGGATCGCGTCGACCGGCTCCTGCCACCGGGCGTCGAGCATCATGTCGTGCCCCATGCCGGGAAAGAGCAGCGGGGCCGAGCCGTACCGCCGGGCCGCCCGGGTCAGCGTCGTCGCCGGGACGACCCGGTCGTCGGGGCTGCCCAGCACCAGCACCGGAGGGTCGCCCACCGTCGGCTCCGCGGCCCGCCCGGTCAGCAGCTGCCACTGCGCCCGCCGGCCGGCCCGGCCCAGCCGGGCCACGTACCGCCTGGCCTCGGCCTCGGGCAGGTCCCGGCTGAACAGTTGCCGGCGGTGCAGCCGCAGCGGCCCACCGAACACCGCCGGCAGGGTGCCGACCGGGTTGCGGCGCAACGCCGCCCCGAACGTCGCCCAGCCGCCGAGCACCGGCGCGACGAGCACCGCGGCCCGGGCCGGGTAGCGGGCCAGCGCGTGGGCGACCACGAGGGCCCCGGCGCCGTGCCCCACCAGCACCGCCTGGCGCGGCAGGCCCGCCGCCACCTGGGTCACGTCGTGGGCGTACGCCCGTAGTGTCGCCTCCGGCGCCGGGCCGCTGCCGCCGTGCCCGCGCAGGCTCAACGCGTACGCCGGGAAGCCCCGGGACGCGGCGTGGCCGAGCCAGTGCTCGGCGAACGCCCAGGCGCCGTGGCCGAAGCCCGGTACGAAGAGCAGCGGCGGGCGTCCCTGCTCCACCTCGGGGGCCGCGCTGAGCACCTCACGCCGGACCGGGCGGACCGGGCGGGCCCACTCCCGTCCCCGCATGATCCGCACCTGACTCACTGTTCCGGCCTTTCGTTCGCGACTGCGGGGCTCCGCTGCGCTGCACTCCTCGCGCTCACCGGGCTGGCCTTTCGTTCGCGACTGCGGGGCTCCGCTGCGCTGCACTCCTCGCGTTCACCGGGCTGACCTTTCGTTCGCGACTGCGGGGCTCCGCTGCGCTGCACTCCTCGCGTTCACCGGGAGCCCTCCAGGTCGTGCAGCGCGCGCTGGACGGCGCGCAGGTAGTCGGCGTGGCCCACCTCGAACCAGTGCCGGCTGCTGTCCTTGACGGGCCCGGCGTACCGCTCCCCCGCCTTCGCCGACACCCGCGCGGCGAAGGCCGCCGCCCGGTCGGGACGGGTCACGCGCAGCCGCAGCAGCCGGGCGAAGAGCACCGTCTGCCAGTGCGACAGGGGGAAGACTCCCGAGTCCGGCTGCACCAGCCCGGCCACGGCCAGCGTGGGACGGCCGGGGACGAAGGCGTTCAGCCAGAGCTTCGGGCGGCCCTCCCCCGCGTCGTCGCCGAGCAGGCCGGCGTCGAGGAACTCGAAGCGCGGCAGGTAGCCGGTCGCGAAGACGACCACCTCCGGGTCGATCTCCCGGCCGTCGGAGAGCTCGACGGCGTACGGGTGGAAGCGCGCGACGTCCGGCGCCGGCGCGATCTGGCCGTGGCCCACGTAGTAGACGAGCTGGCTGTTGGCGATCGGGTGTGTCTCGTAGACGCGGTGGTCGGGCCGGGGCAGGCCGAACCGGGTCAGGTCGCCGACGGTCAGCCGCATCGTCCAGTGGTAGAGCCACTGCCGCACCCGCCGCGGCACGCGCAGCGCCAGCAGGGCGTCGTTGACCTGGTCGGCGGGACGGCCGAGGACGTACTTCGGGGCGTACCAGTAGCCCCGGCGGGTGGAGTGCCAGCAGCGCGACGCCTGCTGGGCGGCCTCGACGGCGATGTCGCAGCCGGTGTTGCCGGCGCCCACCACCAGCACCCGCTTGCCGCGCAGCTGCGCCGGGTCCTTGTAGGACGAGGCGTGCATGACCTCGCCCCGGAACTCCTCCAGCCCTTCGTAGCGGGGCAGCTTCGGCGACCAGTTGTGGCCGTTGGCGACCACCACGGCCGCGTAGCGGGAGGTGCGTTCCGGGCCGTAGCCGCCGGTGCTGCGGGTGGTGACGTCCCACCGGTCGTCCGCCACGGGCTCCACCCGGACGACCTCCGTGCCGAACCAGATGTGCCCGCGCAGGTCGAAGTGGTCGGCGTACCGCTCGAAGTACGACAGCAGCTGGCTGTGGTGCGGGTAGTCCGGCCAGTCGTCCGGCATCGGGAAGTCGGGGAACTGGGTGAACGGCCGCGACGAGATCAGGTGCGTGCTCGCGTACACCGGGCTGCGGTCGTGCCGCCAGTTCCAGGCGCCGCCGACGCCGGTCTCCCGCTCGTAGCAGTCGACGCCGAAGCCGTGCTCCCGGAGGTTCTTGATGGCCGTGAGACCACTGGCCCCGGCGCCGATGACGCAGACGGTGTCGCCCCGGTCGGAGACCGGCCGGCCATCGCGGGTCAGGGCGAGAGTGCTCGCCTCCGGGTCGGGCCGGCCGTGGTCGGTGGAGGTGGACACCGGAATCTCCTTTTGTGCGGCACGAGTGCCGGTCGCGCAGCATCCTCTCCACAATGGGGCGGGTTGTCCAGCCCCGGACGCGACGGGCGGTCAGTCGGCGGCGGGCAGCAGCAGGTCGACCAGGACCGGGAAATGGTCGCTGGCCCGGCGGGTCTGCGGGGTGTCCACCACGTCGTAGTCGACCACCGTGATCCGCGGGTCGACGAAGAGCGCGTCGATCCGCCGCCGGGGGTCCGCGCAGGAGTAGGTGAGCCGGTCGGCCCGGTCCATCGCCACGGCGGCGTCGGTCAGCCCGCGCGCCACGGTGGCCCAGGCCGCCCCGTCCGGCCCCTCGTTCAGGTCGGCGGCGGCGATCACCGGCGGGCCGGCCGCGTCCAGCTCGCGCTTGAACAGCGTGGCCTGGGCGGGCCGCTCGGCCGGGTCGGTGGAGAGGTGCGACCCGGCCAGGGTGAACCGCGCCGCGCCGGCGACCACGCACTCGGCGTACGCGGCGCCGCGCAGGTGCCGGCCGGGGGTGAGCGGGAAGCGCTGGCACCTCTCGGCCACCACCCGCACCCGCAGGCTGGTCAGCAGCAGGTTGCCCAGCGCGGGCAGCCCGCCGGCGGCCACCACCAGGCCGAACGACTCGGCCAGCGCAGCGGACTTCGGCCGCCACCGGAACCGGCGCGGCCCCTCCTGCACGACCACCACGTCCGGCCTGGCCTCGCGGACCACCGCCGCCAGCGCGGCCGTGTCGTCCCGCTGGCTGTGGATGTTGTACGACACGACGCGCAGGGGCACGCCAGGGCTCTGCGTCACTGCCGCCGCCTCAGATCCGGCGGGCCAGGTCGGCGGCGCCGATCACACCGGCGGTGTTGCCCAGTTCGGCCGGGCGGATCTCGGCGACCGGGAGGCGGCTGCGCTGGGCGAGGGCGTCGGCGAACGACCGGCGGGTCGGGCCGAGCAGCAGGTCACCGGCGTCGATCACCCCGCCGCCGACGACGAGCACCTGCGGGTCGAGGATCTGCGCCATGTCGGCGAGGCTGGTGCCGAGCCAGCGCCCGACCTGCGCGAACGCCTCGGTGGAGACCGGGTCGCCGGCCTGCGCGGCGGCCGTCACCATGGGACCGGTGACCGCCTCGGCCTCACCGCCGGCCAACTCGAGCAGGGCGACGGCGCGGTGCGGCTCCTGCCGGGCCGCGGCGCGGGCGAACCGCACCAGGGCGCTGCCGCTGGCGTACTGCTCGATGCAGCCGAGCCGGCCGCAGCCGCACTGGTGGCCGTCCGGCACGGTCAGCATGTGGCCCAGCTCGGCGGCGATGCCGTTGGCGCCACGCAGCAGCTCCCCGCCGAGGACGATGCCGCCGCCGACGCCGGTGCCGATGGTGAACATGACCATCGAGTCGTCGGCGTCGCGGGCCGCACCGTGGCGGAACTCCGCCCAGGCGGCCACGTTGCCGTCGTTCTCCACGATCACCGGCAGGTTGGTCGCGGCGCTCACGTAGTCGCGCAGCGGCTCGTCGCGCCAGGCGAGGTTCGGGGCGAACAGCACGGTCGAGCGGCCGGCGTCGATCCAGCCGGCCGCGCCGATGCCGACCGCCTCGACCGGGTGTGCGGCGGCCAGGTCGCTGACCAGTTCGATGATGACGTCCCGGGTCTTGGCGACGTCGTCGGCGGGGGTGTCCCGTCGGGCCTGCACGAGGACCGTGCCGGCGGCGTCCACGACACCACCGGCCACCTTCGTGCCACCGACGTCGACTCCGATGGTCAGCGTCACCGCTGCCACTCCCCTCTGCTGTGCTGCCCGCACCGGCGTCGGGCGGACGACCTGCGCGTGGTCGGGATGTGCGTTGGTCAGGCCCCGTCGCCTGGAGGTTGCTCGCCCGCGTCGGCGGGCACCCGGGATGCGGGGACCACGGGCCCGTCGGTCGACGTCCGGACGGTCACCGCGTCGGCCGGCCCGGCGACGTCGACGGGTGGCGCGGCTGCGGGGACGGCCTCGTCCTCCGCCCGCGTCGCCGCGGACCAGACGTCCCGCTCCGGTGCCGGCTGAGAATCATGCCCGCTACGGGTGGCCTCGCGCCACACGTGGTCGTCCTCGCCACCGGGGCTCGGCGTCGTCGCCGGTCCGTCGGGGGTGTCGGTGGCGGGCTCGGGCGGGGTGAAGGCGCGCAGCAGGCTGGCCACGCCGGCGGCCAGGTCGCCCGCGCCGGTGGCGAGGCGCTCGGCGAATTCGGGGCTCGGATCGCGCAGGGCCGCGATGCCCCGACAGAGCGGGCATACGCAGCATTCGGCCGTACCCGTGGCGAAACCGTGCGTCGACGGTCCGGTCGTTCCAGCCGGGCCGTCACTGTGACCGAGGACACTCGACACGATCCCACCGAGCGGACCCCACTGGCCGCTCTTCGCGCCGGCCGCGGCCAGCCGGGCGGCGGCCAGCGCCGTGGCGACCAGACGCTCCGCCTCTTCCCGGGCGGAACCCGGATCCGCTGCACCCATGGTCGGCTCCCCTAGCCTTCCGCCGGACGCGTCTGCGCCGCACCGGGTGCTTCTACCCGGAGCTTGAGCTGCTTCAACGCCGTATCCATGATCATTTTTTCGGCCTTGCGACGGAACATGCCGAGCATCCCGACGGAGAGCTCGACCTCCAGGGTGTAGGTCACCGTCGTACTGCCGTCCGGGTTGCCGACCAGGTCGTAGGAGCCACGCTGGAACTTCTGCATCTTCGAGGGCGCCACCAGGTGCCACTCGATCCGGGACAGGTCCTCGGCGTACTCGTAGGCCAGCACGTACTCGTCGGCCAGCACGGCGGCGTCGATGGTGAACCGGACCTGACTGGCGTAGCCGTCCTCGTACTCCTCGATCACCTCCACCCGCCGCATCGCCTCGGTCCACTCCGGGTAGCTCGGGAAGTCGCAGATGACCGCCGCCACCCGTTCCGGTGACGCGCCGATGATGATCGACTGGGTGGAGGTGTCCGCCATGCTGGGAGGCTACCCGGCAGCGGCGGCGCCCACGCCGCGCCGTCCCCGGCACGCCGGAGCGCGGCTCCCGACAGTGACCGGCGGACAGCCGGGCGACCTGCCTTTTCGCCCGGGGCACCGGGACGGGTAGGTTTCGACAGAGCCGACCCGTGATGGCGGCCCGCCCGGCCAGTGCGAGCACGAGGGAGTGCAGGTGCGCGAGTTCTCCGTCCCGCCGATCGTCACCATCGGCGACGCCGCCAACCTCACCGACCCGGTCTGGGACAACGCCGAGGTCGCGCCGGACGAGGTCCAGTTCGTCCGCCCCAGCGGCGCGGACGGCACGTGGGCCGACGTCACCTGCCGGCAGTTCCGTGACGAGGTCGTCGCGGCGGCCAGGGGCCTGGTCGCCGCCGGCGTCCAGCCCGGCGACCGGGTGGGCCTGATGAGCCGCACCCGCTACGAGTGGACCCTGCTGGACTACGCCATCTGGACGGCCGGCGCGGTCACCGTGCCGATCTACGAGACCTCCAGCGCCGAGCAGGCCGCCTGGATCCTGTCCGACTCCGGCGCGGTGGGCTGCGTGGTGGAGAGCACCGCGCACGCCACCCTGATCGCCGGTGTCCGGGACCGGCTGCCCGACCTGCGCCACGTCTGGCAGATCGACCTCGACGCCGTGTCCGAGCTGGTCCGCTCCGGCGCGTCGGTCGATTCGGCGGAGATCGACCGGCGGCGGGCCGCGATCCGCGCCGACGACCTCGCCACCATCATCTACACCAGCGGCACCACCGGCCGTCCCAAGGGCTGCATGCTGACCCACCGCAACATGTACGCCGACATCGCCAACGCGGTGCCGGTGCTGCCGAACCTGTTCGGGCCGGGCGCCTCGACCCTGCTCTTCCTCCCGCTCGCGCACGCCTTCGCGCGGCTGATCCAGATCGGCGTCGTGCAGGCGCGGGCCACCATGCGGCACTGCGCGGACACCAAGAACCTGGTCGGCGAGCTCCAGGACTTCCGGCCCACCTTCGTGCTCTCGGTCCCCCGGGTGTTCGAGAAGGTCTACAACGGCGCCAAGCAGAAGGCCGAGGCCGACGGCAAGGGCAGGATCTTCGCCCGGGCGGAGCAGGTCGCCATCGCGTACAGCGAGGCGCTGGAGACCTCCGGCGGCCCCGGCCTGGCACTGCGCGCCCAGCACGCGCTCTTCGACAAGCTGGTCTACCGCAAGCTGCGGGCGGCGCTCGGCGGCCGGTGCCGCGACGCCATCTCCGGCGGCGCCCCGCTCGGCGCCCGGCTGGGCCACTTCTTCCGCGGCATCGGCGTGACGGTCTGCGAGGGCTACGGCCTGACCGAGACCGCCCCCGCCGCCGCCGCGAACCTGCCCGACGCCACCCGGATCGGCTCGGTCGGCCGGCCGCTGCCGGGCGTCACCATCCGCATCGACGACGACGGCGAGATCCTGATCGCCGGCGATCTGGTCTTCCAGGGCTACTGGCGCAACGAGGCGGCGACCGCCGAGGCGCTCAGCGCCGACGGTTGGTTCCGCACCGGCGACCTGGGCCAGCTCGACAACGACGGCTTCCTGAGCATCACCGGCCGGAAGAAGGAAATCATCGTGACGGCCGCCGGCAAGAACGTCGCCCCGGCCGTGCTGGAGGACCAGGTCCGGGCCCACCCGCTGGTCAGCCAGTGCGTGGTGGTCGGCGACCGGGCGCCGTTCGTCGCCGCGCTGGTCACCGTCGACGAGGAGGCGCTGCCGCGCTGGCTCGCCTCGGCCGGCCTGCCGGAGGACACCCCCGTCGAGACGCTGCGCGACCACGACGGGCTGCGGGCCGAGATCCAGGGCGCCGTCGACGTCGCGAACCAGTCGGTCTCCAAGGCCGAGGCGATCAAGGTGTTCCGGATCCTGCCCCACGACTTCACCGAGGCGACCGGCGAGTTGACCCCGTCGCTGAAGGTCAAGCGGCAGGTGGTGCACAAGTCCTACGCGGCGGAAATCGCCGACATCTATCGGGGCTGACTACCATCCGTCACGTGCCCGCCTCGACGCCCTCCCGGCCCCAGCCGCATCCACTCGCCGCCATCGCGCGCGTGGTCATGCTGGCGCTCGTCGCCACCCTGACCCTGTTCGCCACGCGCGACCCCGGCCAGCTCTGGTGGATCGCGCTGCTGGCGGTCGCCGGGATGCCCGCCCTGCTGGCGCCCGAACACCGGCCGGTCGGCCCGCTCAGCCGGGTCGCCGAGGTGCTGGTGCTGGGGCTGGCCGCGAGCCAGGTGGCCGCCGTGGCCACCCTCGGCGGGGACGTCGGCGGGCTGGGCGCCTCGGCGGTGCTGCCCTACCTGGCGGTCCCGGTGACCGTCACCGCGTTGCGCCGCCGGTTCCGCGAGGGCGTCGCCCTGCTGGCGGTCGCCGCGGCCACCCTGCTGGTGGCCGGTGCGCTCACCGAGGTCGACGGCGGCCGGCAGCTCGCCGAGCCCGGCTACCTCGCGGTCTGCGCCCAGTGGCTGATCCTGGCCGGGCTCGGCCTCGCCGCCGCCAGCGGCCTGCACCGGGTGATGCAGGTCCGCAACGAGGGCAAGCCCCAGCCGTACGCCGAGGCGACCCGGCTGCTCACCCAGCTGCGCACGGTGGCCCGGCAGCTGCCCGGGGCCACCCTGGACCCGGGCGGCATCTCCGAGCACCTGTTGGAGGAGCTGCGCACGGTGGCCCGGGCGGACCGGGCGGCCGTGCTGTCGGCCAGCGGCGGCGGCCGGCTGGTGGTGCTCGCCCAGGTGGGCGTGGACCGGGTCGACTGGGAGACGACGCTGGACGCTGACTCGGCCATCGCCGACGCGTGGGCCAGCCAGCAGCCGCACACCGCAGCCCGGTCGCAGGCCCGCTCGCACCGCGGCGGCGACGTCTCCGCCCTGATCGTGCCGTTGGTGGCCGGGGTGCGTACGGTCGGCCTGGTGGTGCTGGAGGCGGACGCGACGCAGGCGTACCCGCCGCCGGTGGTGTCGCGGGTGACCGGGCTGACCCGGCCGGCCGCGCTGCGGCTGGAGGCGGCGCTCCTCTTCGACGAGGTCCGCTCGCTGGCCACCAACGAGGAACGGCAGCGGCTGGCCCGGGAGATCCACGACGGGGTCGCGCAGGAACTGGTGATGGTCGGCTACGGCATCGACAACGCCCTGGCGTACGTCGACGAGGACCCGCAGGAGACCGCCGAGGCGCTGCGCACGCTGCGCGGCGAGGTGACCCGGGTGATCACGGAGCTGCGGCTGAGCCTGTTCGAGCTGCGCAGCGAGGTGGACCGGCACGGCGGGCTGGCCGCCGCGATCGCCGAGTACGCCCGCACGGTCGGCGCCTCCGGCGGGCTACGGGTGCACCTGTCCCTGGACGAGTCCACCGCCCGGCTGCCCGCCGCCACCGAAGCCGAGTTGCTGCGCATCGCCCAGGAGGCGGTCACCAACGCGCGCAAGCACGCCGGTGCGGCCAATCTCTGGGTAACCTGCGAGGTCGATCCGCCGTACGCGCAGATCGAAGTGTCGGATGACGGTCAGGGCATCGCTGACCAGCGCTCCGACGGGCACTACGGCCTTGCGATCATGGCCGAGAGAGCGGAACGTATCCGGGGCCGGTTGGAGATCAGGCCGCGGCAACCGAGCGGCACGACCGTTGCGGTGGTGCTCGGTTCCTCGCCCCGGCGCGATAACGTGCGCAGTAGCGCAACGGCAGCAGAAGGGGAGTAACCCGAGGATGACCACAAGTCCGACACCGGCCACCCGTACCAAGGTCCTCCTTGTCGACGATCACGACCTGATCCGCAAGGGCTTGCGGCACGCGTTCGAGCGTGACCGGCAGTTCGAGGTCGTCGGGGAGGCCGCCACGGCGGCGGAGGGGGTACGCCAGGCCGGTGCGTTGCAGCCGGATGTGGTGATCATGGACCTGCGGCTGCCCGACGGCAGCGGTCTGGAGGCCACCCGGGCGTTGCGTAAGTCGAGCGCCTCGATGGGCATCGTCGTGCTCACCATGTACGCCGGCGACGACCAGCTCTTCGGTGCCCTGGAGGCCGGGGCCAGCGCCTTCGTGCCCAAGACCGCGCCGGCCGACGAGGTGGTCGCCGCCGCCCGGCACGCCGCCTCCTCCCCCAGTGCCTTCACGGCCGCCGACCTGGCCGAGGCGATGAAGCGCCGGCTGGCCCCGTCCGGGCCGCAGCTCTCCCCCCGCGAGGGTCAGGTGCTGCGGCTGCTCGCCGACGGGATGAGCGTGGCGGGCATCGCGAAGCAGCTCTTCGTCAGCGAGTCCACCGCCAAGACCCACATCTCGAAGCTCTACGAGAAGCTGGGCGCGGCCAACCGGGCCCAGGCGCTGATGACCGCGCTGCGGCTCGGCCTGCTCGAGGCTCCGGACGCTCCGAAGTTCTGACCCGCTCCCGGCCGAAAGCACGACGAGTACCACCGACGGGTCCGCGTCCGCCCACGGGCGGCGCGGGCCTGTCGTCGTCGCATCGAGCGGCGTCGTCAGCGGGTGGCACAGCGCGCTATGGTCTCCCCGACGGCCAGCCGGCAGAATACCGGCGCGGGCAACGTTGCCCGCACGTCGACAAGAGGGGCGGGCACATGCAGCGGCCGGACTGGGCACCCGACGAGATCGACATCGAGCGTCCCAGCGTGGCCCGCATGTACGACTACTACCTCGGCGGCTCGCACAACTTCGCGGTCGACCGGGCGGCGGCCCAGGCGATGGTGGCGGCGGTGCCGGAGGCCCCGCTGATGGCGCAGGCCAACCGGGCGTTCCTCCGCCGCGCGGTGCAGTTCCTCCTCGACGCCGGCATCCGGCAGTTCCTGGACGTCGGCTCGGGCATCCCCACCGTCGGCAACGTGCACGAGATCGCCCAGCGCGAGGCGCCCGACGCCCGCGTGGTCTACGTCGACGTCGACCCGGTGGCGGTGGCCCACAGCCGGGAGATCCTCGACGGCAACGACCGCGCCGCCGTGGTGCAGGAGGACCTGCGCAACCCCGAACGCATCATCGCCCACCCCGACGTCCGCCGGCTGCTGGACTTCGACCAGCCGATGGCCGTGATGATCGTGGCGGTGCTGCACTTCGTGCCGGACGACGACCGGCCGGCCGAGCTGCTGCGGACGCTGCGCGAGGCGCTGGCGCCGGGCAGCTACCTGGTGCTCTCGCAGACCAGCGGCGACGGCCGTGGCGACGACGAGCGAGCCGACGCCGAGCGGGTGTACCGGCGGACCGACAATCCGCTGTGGATCCGCAGCCACGGCGAGCTGACCGCCCTCTTCGACGGCTTCGAGCTGGTCGACCCCGGCGTGGTCTGGGTGCCGCAGTGGCGCCCGGAGTCCCCCGACAGCGCCGAGGACGCCGAGCGGTCGGCCTTCATCGGCGGCGTCGGGCGCCTCGGTGGGTAGGGCGCCCGGAGTGGCCACCGTCGCCCCGACCGGCACCACCGTGCGGCACCCGTCCCGCCCGGGGACCTTCGCCCGGGCGTGGGCCAAGGCCGTCTCCGGCACGAGCTACCTGCCGATGACCCAGGCCCAGCTCGAGGCGCTGCTGCAACGCCTCACCGAGCAGCTCGCGGCGGCTCTGCTGGCCGAGCCGATCGACCTGCGGGTCGGGCACCGCGTGGGCACGGAACTGGTGGCCGCGCACATCGCCTCGGCCGAGGCGCTGGGGCGTACGGTCGAGGTCGTCCAGCTCCGGCTGGCCCGCGACCTCGGGCTGGTCGAGGAGGAGGTCGAGGATCGGCTGGCCCGGCTGCTGGCCGCCGTGACCACCGGGTACGCCCGCGCGCTGCGGGACCGGACGCTGGACGAGCAGGAGTCGATCCGCCGGGCCGCGATGACCGCCCGGGCGGACGCGGAGCGGGCGCTGCGCGCCAGCGAGACGCGCTTCCGCCACCAGGCCACCCACGACCCGCTGACCGACCTGCCCAACCGCACCCTGTTGACGGAACGCCTCAGCGCGGCCATCGAGTCGACCGCCGGGGACGCGGCGCGCCTCTGCGTCTGCTTCCTGGACCTCGACCGGTTCAAGGTGGTCAACGACTCGCACGGGCACCAGGTCGGCGACGGGCTGCTGGTGGCCGTGGCGGACCGGCTGCGCCGGGCCCTCGACGGGCACCTGGTCGCCCGGCTCGGCGGGGACGAGTTCGTCGTCCTCGTCGAGGGCACCGCCGGCACCGACGACGCCGTCGCCGTGGCCGAGGCCGCGCTCGCGGCCGTACGCGAGCCGGTGCTGGTGGACGGGCACGAGCTGAGCGTCTCGGCGAGCATCGGCATCGTCGAGCGGGAGGTCGCCGGCACCTCCCCCGGTGACCTGATGCGGGCGGCCGACAGCACGCTGCACTGGGCCAAGGCCGCCGGTGGTGCCCGCTGGGCGCTCTACGACGCCGACCGGGACCGCCGGGACCTGGCCCGGTACGCGCTCTCCGCGGCCATCCCCGCCGCGCTGGAACGGGGCGAGTTCTACCTCGACTTCCAGCCGCTGACCTCGCTGCGCGACGGCCGGGTGCTCGGCATGGAGGCCCTGGTGCGCTGGCGGCACCCGGAGCTGGGCGTCCTGCGGCCCGACAGCTTCATCGGGCTCGCCGAGGAGACCGGGCTGATCGTGCCGCTGGGCGGGTGGGTGCTGGCCGAGGCGTGCCGGCAGGCCGAGAGCTGGGCCGCCGGCGACGGGTCGGCCCCGTTCGTCAGCGTCAACCTGGCCGTGCGGCAGGTACGCCGCGCCGGGCTCGTCCAGGAGGTGCGCGCGTTGCTGCGGCACACCGGGCTGTCGCCGGAGCGGCTCCAGTTGGAGATCACCGAGAGCACCATGATGAGCACGGCGGAGGAGCCGGTCCGGGCGCTGCAGGTCCTCGCCGACCTCGGCGTCCGGATCGCCATCGACGACTTCGGCACCGGCTACTCCAACCTGGCGTACCTGCGGGACCTTCCGGTGACCGAGCTGAAGGTGGCCGGGCAGTTCGTGGCCGGGCTGCGGGCACCGGAGGCCCGGGCCGACGAACGGATCCTCGCCTCGCTCGTCTCGCTGGCGCACGCCCTGGACCTCACCGTCACCGCCGAGGGCGTGGAGACCGCCGGGCAGGCGGAGCGGCTGCGGGCGATCGGCTGCGACGCCGGCCAGGGCTGGCACTTCGGCCGCCCGGATTCCGCCGAGCGCGTCCTGGCCCGCCTGCGCTGACCGCCGCCCGCGCCGACCGCGGCGGGACGCCGTCAGCCGGCGAGCAGGGCGGCCATCCGCTGAGCCTGCGCCTCCCAGCGCCACTCCCGTTCCACCCAGGCGCGACCGGCCGCGCCGAACTGGCGGGCCAGGTCCCGGTCGGCGAGCAGCGTGGCCACCCGGTCGGCGAGCTGGGCGACGTCCCGGCCACGGACCACGAACCCCGTCTCGCCCTCCCGGACGGCGTCCGGCGCGCCACCGGAGTCGCCGGCCACCACCGGCAGACCGGTCGCGGAGGCCTCCAGGTAGACGATCCCGAGCCCCTCGACGTCCAGGCCGCGGTTGCGGGTGCGGCAGGGCATGGCGTAGACGTCACCGGCGGCGTAGTGGGCCGGCAGGTCGGCCGACGGCACCGAGCCGGTGAAGACCACGTCCCGCTCGACACCCGCCTGGCGGGCCAGCTTCTCCAACGTGTCCCGGTAGGGCCCGCCCCCGACCACCAGGAGCGCGGCGTCGGGCACCCGGCGACGGATCTCGGGCATCGCCCGGATCAGCATGTCCTGCCCCTTGCGCGGCACCAGCCGGGACACGCAGACCACCACCGGCCGGTCGGCCAGCCCGAGCCGGAGCCGCACCGGTTCGCCGTCGACCGACGGGTGGTAGGCGTCCACGTCCACCCCGGGGGCCAGCCGGTGCAGCTCGGTCACCCCGTGCAGCGCCCGCTCCAGCCGCACCCGGGTGTACTCGCCCAGGTAGGTCGTCACGTCGACGCCCCGCCCGATCCGGCGCAACGCGGCCCGGGCGGCCGGTAGCGCGGCCCAGCCGACCTCGTGCCCGTGGGTCTGCGCCACCGCCCGGCGGATGCCCGTGCGGCGGCGCAGGCCCGCGGCGAGCAGCCCGAGGGGGGCCGCCGCGCCGAACCACACCGTGTCGCAGTCGTACGCCCGCGCCAGCCGCGCGGCCCGTCGGGCGACCCGCGGGGTGGGCAGCAGTACCCGGGTGCGGTCCCGGATGACCTCGAACGGCTGGTCGGCGTCGAACTTCTCCGCGCCCCGCCACGTCGAGGCGTAGACGACGACCGACCCGGCGGGCTGGCGCACCGCGAGGTTGTGCACGAAGGACTGGATCCCGCCGGGGCGGGGCGGGAAGTCGTTGGTGATCAGCAGCGTACGGCTCATCGGCCGGCCTCCCTGGCGTGGGCGCGGGCGGCGGCCATCCGCTCGACCGTGGACGGATGTGTGGCGGAGTAGAGGTACTCCCAGCGTGGTGGATCGGGGTCCGCGAGGTTGATGCCGGCGAGCCGCCGCTGCATCGCCTCGAACGCGGCCGGGTCGCCGGTCAGCGCGAGGGCGTGCGCGTCGGCGCGTGCCTCCACCCGCCGCGACATCAGCGCCTGCGCCGGCGCGGAGACCAGCCCGGCCACCGTCACCAGGGCGACCAGCAGGGGAAACGCGCGCGGCTGGGCGACCGACTCGACGCCGGCCAGCCGCAGCAGCGGGCCGGCGGAGCCGAGCAGGTAGAGCGCCACCACCGCGGCGGCGGCGCCCAGCGCCCCGGTCAGCGTGCCGACCGCCACGTCCCGGTCCTTGGCGTGCCCCAGCTCGTGCGCCACCACGGCGGTCACCTCGGCCGGCGTCGCCTCGCGCAGCAGGGTGTCGTAGACCACCACCCGCCGGGTCGGCCCGAGCCCCGAGACGTACGCGTTGACCGCCCGGGTGCGCCGCGACGCGTCGGCGACCAGCACGTCGCGCACCGGGACGCCGTCGCGGGCCGCCATCTCCGTCAGCTGGGTCCGCAGCGGGCCCTGCTCCATCGGGGTGAACCTGTTGAAGACCGGCTCCACGAGCACCGGCAGCACGAAGGAGAGCAGCACGACGAGGGTCGCCGCACCGGCCGCGCCGAACGCCCACCACCAGCGCGGCGACAGCCGGATGACGGTGTAGAAGCCGAGCAGCGCCACCGCGCCGATGACCGCGCTGACCGCGTACGACTTGAGCAGGTCGACGGCCCAGCCGCTCCAGCCGTTGGTGCTCAGCCCGTAGCGGGTGAGGACGGACTGTCGCCAGGCGGACAACGGGAGGGTCACCAGGTCGGCGACGAGCACCACGGCGAGCCCGCCGAGCACGGCCTGCGCGGCCCAGTGGCCGCCGAACGGGCGGCCGGCCAGCTCGACGAGCCGGCTGCCCAGCGGGGTCAGGCCGAGCAGCAGGGCCACCAGCAGGCCGATGGCGATCGCGGCCCAGCCGGCGGGGCGCAGCGCGGAACGGAACTCCCGGCTGTGGGCCACCTGGTCGGCGGGGAGGTCGCCCAGCGCGGCGAGCTGGTCGGCCCGGGGAGCCGGCGGCCGGTGCCACGGGATCAGCAGCGCCGCGGCGACGAGGAGGGCGAGGGTCAGCCCGGCGAGGGTGAGCAGCGCCCAGCCGCGCGGGGTCACCGCGGCCCTCCCGACGCCCCGCCGCCACGGGCTCGGTGCACCGCTCGGGGGCCGATGACGTCGCTGACGCTCCCCGCCGCGCGGGCTCGCCGGGGCTCCACGTCGCCGCCGATCGCGGCGGGACAGCCGCTGTCGCGCCGTACCCGCGTCATGCCGCCGCTCCCTCCGCCGTGGACCGCCCATCCTATTGCCCGCCCCGACGCCCGGCCGCGCCGCGCCGCCTCGCTGTCCGGCGCCTGGCCGCCTGGCCGCCTGGCTGTGCGGCCGTCTCGCTGCCAGTTGCCTGGCGGCCTCGTTGCGCAGGCCCGGCCCTGTGCGGCCGAGCGCAACCCCCTGGCCGGCCACGGCCTGAGCAGCCGGGGCGGCACCAGCCGACGCCATGATTGCGCCATGATGACGCCGATATGACTTGCCATGACGCCTTCATGGTGCCATATTGGCGTCATGGACCTGACGTCGTATGTCGACAACATCCGGCAGGAGCTGGCCGGCGTCGCCGAACTCGGCGGCGACGAGTCCCGCGCACTGGCCGAACGGCTGGCCGGGCCGCTCGAATCCGCGCTCCGACTGGCGCTGCTGGACGCACTGGGCGCGGCGGCGGCCGAGATCACCCGCGACCTGGCACCCGGGTCGGTCGAGCTGCGCCTGCGCGGGCGCGAGCCGAGCTTCGTCGTGACGCCGCCCCCGGGCCCGGAGCTCCCGGGCGAGCCGGAGGTCACCCCACCGGCCGTCGGGCCCCCGGCGGACGTCGAGGAGGGCGCCACCTCGCGAATCAGCTTCCGCCTCCCCGAGCACCTCAAGAGCCGCGTCGAGGAGGCCGCCGCCCGCGACGGCCTCTCGGTCAACGCCTGGCTGGTCCGGGCCGCCACTGCCGCCGCGAACACCGGGGCGGCCCGGCAACCGCAGCGGCGCGCCACCTGGGGCGGGGATCGCTACACCGGCTGGGCCCGCTGAGCAGCCCTCCGCCGACCCGCTCCGCCACCCACACCTCCCGTCCCGGTCCGGGACATTCATCCGTCAGAAGGGACTGCGTCGTGCCCACTTTCGACACCCCTGCTCCGATCTCGGCGACCGTCGACCTGGTCGTCGGTGACGTCCAGGTCACGGCGACCGACCGCACCGACACCGTCGTCGAGGTCCGCCCGAGCAACGCCGCCGCCGACGCCGACGTACGGGCCGCAGAACAGACCCGGGTGGAGTACGCCGACGGCCGACTCCTGGTCAAGACACCCCGGCAGCGCGGCCTCGGCCTGTTCGGCAAGCCCGGTTCGGTCGACGTGACAATCGGGTTGCCCACCGGCTCGCAGTTGCACGGCGACGCCTCCGCGGCGGCGTTCCACGGCACCGGCCGGCTCGGCAGTTGCCGGGTCCGCACCGCGGCCGGCGAGATCCGACTGGACCGCACCGCCGACGTCGACCTCAGCACCTCCGCAGGCGGCGTCCACGTGGAACACGTCGCCGGCCCTGCCCGGGTCAGCACCGCGTCCGGCCGGATCCGCGTACAGCAGGTCGACGGCGACGCGGTGGTCAGGAACTCCAACGGCGACAGCTGGTTGGGCACGGTCACCGGCGAGGTCCGGGCGAAGGCGGCCAACGGCGAGATCGTCGTCGACCGGGCGCACGGGCCGGTCACCGCCACCACCGCCAACGGCGACATCCGGATCGGCGAGGCCTCGGCGGGCGAGGTCTCCGTCCGCACCGCCAAGGGCGGGCTCGACATCGGCATCCGCTCCGGCACCGCCGCCCTGCTCGACCTGCACACCCAGTTCGGCCGCGTGGAGAACCACCTCGAGGCGTACGAACCGACCGGGGAACCCGAGGGCGCCGTGCGGGTGAGCGCCCGGACCTCCTTCGGCGACATCGTGATCCGCCGCCGCTGACCCCTGGACACCCCCGCGTCCCGGCCCGGTGCCGGCGCAGAAGGAGAAGACATGCCATCCACCGCAGCCCCACCGGCGATCACGACCACCGCCCTGCGCAAGTCCTTCGGCGACCACGTCGTACTCGACGGGATCGACCTGACCGTGGCCGAGGGCACCGTCTTCGCGCTGCTCGGCCCGAACGGCGCCGGCAAGACCACCACGGTGCAGATCCTGTCCACCCTGATCAGCGCCGACTCCGGCGAGGTGCGGGTCGCCGGCCACGATCCCGCCCGCGAGCCCGACGCGGTACGCGCCGCGATCGGCGTGACCGGCCAGTTCTCCGCCGTCGACGGCCTGCTCACCGGCGAGGAGAACATGCTCCTGATGGCCGACCTGCACCACCTGCCCCGGCGGGAGCGACGCCGTCGCGCGCGGCAACTGCTCGGCACGTTCGACCTGCTGGACGCCGCCGACAAGCCGGCCGCCAGCTACTCCGGCGGCATGCGCCGGCGGCTGGACCTGGCGATGGGCCTCGTCGGGCAGCCCCGGGTGGTGTTCCTCGACGAGCCCACCACCGGGCTGGACCCGCGCAGCCGGCACGCCATGTGGCAGATCGTGCGTGACCTGGTCGCCGACGGCGTGACCATCTTCCTGACCACCCAGTACCTCGAGGAGGCGGACCAGCTCGCCGACCGGATCGCCGTCCTCGACCACGGCCGGCTGGTGGCCGAGGGCACCGCCGGCGAACTCAAGCGGCTCGTCCCGGGCGGGCACATCAGCCTGCGCTTCGCCGATGCCGCCGGCTACGACCTGGCCCTGCGCGCCCTGAGCGAGTCGGCCCGCGAACCCGACGACCTCACCCTGCACGTGCCCAGCGACGGCAGCGTCGCGTCGCTGCGCGCCCTGCTCGACCAACTCGACCAGCAGTCGATCGCCGTCGAGTCGCTGTCGGTGCACTCCCCCGATCTCGACGACGTCTTTCTGGCCCTCACCGGCCGCCCCGAGGAAGCGAGGACCCTCCCGCGATGAGCACCCTCTCCTACGCCGTACGCGACTCGAACACGATGCTGCGGCGCAACCTGCGGCGGGCGGTGCGCTACCCGTCCATGACGGTGCTGCTCGCCGGCATGCCCGTGCTGCTCCTGCTGCTGTTCGTCTACGTCTTCGGCGGCACGCTCGGCGCCGGCCTCAGCGGCGGTGCCGGAGGTCGCGGCGAGTACGTCGACTACGTCACCCCCGGGATCCTGCTGATGACCACCGGCCTGGCCGCGACCGGCACTGCGGTGTCGGTGGCCATGGACATGACCGAGGGCGTGATCGCCCGGTTCCGCACCATGGCGATCGCCCGGGTGTCGGTGCTCACCGGCCACGTGCTCGGCAGCATGATCCAGACCATGCTCAGCCTCGCGGTGGTCACGGGGGTCGCGCTGCTCATCGGGTTCCGCCCCACGGCGGACCTGACGGGCTGGATCGGCGCGGTCGGCGTGCTGGCGATGGTCACCTTCGCGCTCACCTGGCTCTCCGTCGCGCTCGGGCTGGTCACCCGGAGCGTGGAGACGGCGAGCAACCTGCCCATGCCGCTGACCTACCTGCCCTTCATCGGCAGTGGTTTCGTGCCGACCGACTCGATGCCGGCCGGGTTGCGGCAGTTCGCCGAGCACCAGCCCTTCACGCCGATCATCGAGACCCTGCGCGCGCTGCTCACCGGTGACCCGGTCGGCAGCAACGCGGCGGTGGCGGTGGCCTGGTGCGCGGGCATCGCACTGGTCGGCTACCTCTGGGCGAAGAAGCTCTACAACGGCGACCGTTCCCGCTGACCCGGGGACCCCGCGCCGACCCGCCCCGGCCAGGGCTAGGCGGCGCGGTGGCGCCTCGCGGGACGCCGCGCCGGCCGGGGCGCGGGCAACACCTCCACCTCGAAGCCCGCCCGGGCGAACACCTCGATCGCCCGGGCCTCGGAGCCACCCAGCCCGGCGGCCGGGGACGAATCGTCGAACAGCGCGGTCACCAGGCAGCCGGCGCAGCCGTCGCCCCGGACGCCACACCCGTCGCAGTCGATGAGCATCTCGCCTCCTGATGTGCTGCGGCGACGGGCGGGACACCTGCGTCGCCACCCGACCACCATCGGTCACCACGACGCTAGGCGCGGGGTACGACAGAAAAGGGACAACGGGTCGCGGACGGCTCGAAAGCGATCAAGCGCCCCGATCAGGACCGGGACAGCCGACGCAGCAGCGAGTCGGCGCCCAGCGGGTACGCGCCGTGCCGGCGTACGCCGTCGGCGACCTCGCGGTCCGAGGAGACCACCACCACCGGGCGGCCCGACGGCTCGGCGCGGACCAGCCGCCGGATCAGCTCGTCGGCGGTCTCCCCCTTGCGGGAGAAGAGCACCCGCACGCCCCGCGGCGAGGGCGGCAGCCCGTGCATCCGTTCGGCGCCGTCGAAGACCACCGTGACCTCGTCGCCGGTCTGCGCGGCGATCCCGCCCAGGCCCGTGATCAGCCGCTTGCGCTGCTGTTCCAGGGACATCTCGCCGAAGCCGCGCTTGGTCACGTTGTAGCCGTCGACGACGAGGTGCGCCCGGGGCAGGGCGAGCAACTGGTCGAGGCGGGCCGGATCGTCGGTGTCCCGGGCACGGGCCGCGGTGCCGGCCGGCGTGGTGCCGGACTGGTCGGCGAAGGCGTCGGCGACGAAATCCGCGGGCAGCTTGTCGACCGGGTCGAGCGCCAACTCGCGGCGCAGCCCGACGGCGGCCTGCCCGATGGTCTCCAGCAGCAGCCAGAGCCGGGCGTCGTCGACCGAGCGGGCCTCCTTGGCGCTCGTCCGGGCGACCCCCGCCGCCGCCTCGGCCTCGGCCAACCGGGCCCGGACCCGGCGCAGCTCGGCGTCGGCGTCCGCCGCCGCCCGGGTGGCCCGGCCCCGCTCGGTGGCGAGCAGCTCGGTGGCCTTGCGCTCGCGGGCCTGCGTCTCGCGCAGCGACCGGGTCAGCTGCCGGCTCTCCTCGCGCACCTGGCCGAGCTCCTCGCGGACCCGGGCCAGCTCGTCGCGGAGCTTCTCCGCCTCGACCCGGGCCACCGCCCGGTCGTGCTCGGCCCGGGTGGCCCGCTGCTCGGCCTCGCGGACCAGTTCGGCGACGACCGCGCTGTCGGCCTCGGCGCGGACCGCCGCGCCGCTGGCCTCGATCAGCTCCCGCCAGCCCCGGGGCCGGGCCAGGTAGGCCAGCGCGGCCACCTCGACCGGGTCGGCGGCGGCCGGCGCGGTGCCCTCCAGCACCGCGGCGCCCAGGTCGCCGGTGTCGGCGAGGACCCGGGCGGTGATCCGCTGCCGGAACAGCGGGTCTGCGGTGAGCTGGGCGGCGATCGCCGGGGCGCCGAGCCGCGCCCGGCGGTTGGGGGCGAACTTGGCGACCCGGCGCAGCGGCACCGGCACCTCGTCGGCGGGCAGCCCGGGCAGCACCGTCGCGGTGAGCGCCACGATGCGCTGCCGGACCGGCTCGGGCAGGACGGGCTCCGGTTCGGGCGCCGACGTCTCAGGCTCGGGCAGGGCGGCCTCGTCGGGAGCGCCCTCGCCGGTGTCGCGCACGGCGTCGACCGGATCCTCCTGCCGGAGGCGGTCGTCGTGCGGCTCGGTGAGGGGCATGTGGCAAGTCTCCCACCGCGACCGGGCCCACCGCCCGGTGAGTGAGCCGATCTCTCATCCTAGACCGGTGGTGACGGCTGGTGCCGATGGGACGGGAGTGTCGGACCTGAACGCTAGCGTGCCGCCGATGGCAGAGACGGAGTACGTCCAGGAGCCGCTGGCCGGTTTCGACCCGGGCCCGGGCGGGAACGACCCGGCGCTGCCCCTGTACGCGACGACGTTCGTGGTGGTCGACCTGGAGACCACCGGCGGCGCGCCGGACGGGGGCGGGATCACCGAGATCGGCGCGGTCAAGGTGCGCGGCGGCGAGGAGCTGGGCGTGCTGGCGACCCTGGTCAACCCCGGCGTGCCCATCCCGCCGTTCATCACCGTGCTCACCGGCATCACCCAGGCCATGCTCGTGCCGGCCCCGCCGATCGAGCAGGTGCTGCCGAGCTTCCTGGAGTTCGTCGCCGACGCCGTGCTGGTCGCCCACAACGCCCCCTACGACGTGGGCTTCCTCAAGGCCGCGTGCGCGAAGCACGGCTACCGCTGGCCCAACCCGCGGGTGCTCGACACCGCCGCGCTGGCCCGCCGGGTGCTGACCCGCGACGAGGTGCCCAACCGCAAGCTGGGCACCCTCGCGGCCTACTTCCGCACGGCCACCCAGCCGACCCACCGGGCGCTCGACGACGCCAGGGCCACCGTCGACGTGCTGCACGGGCTGATCGCCCGCCTGGGTGGGCACCGGGTCGACACCGTCGGCGACGCCATCGAGTTCGCCCGGGCGGTCACCCCCACCCAGCGGCGCAAGCGGCACCTGGCCGAGGGGCTGCCCAAGGCGCCGGGGGTCTACATCTTCCGGGCCGCCGACGACCGGCCGCTCTACGTCGGCACCTCCGGCGACATCGCCACCCGGGTGCGCAGCTACTTCACGGCCGCGGAGAAGCGGGCCCGGATCTCCGAGATGCTCGCCGCGGCGGAGCGGGTGGAGGCGGTGGAGTGCGCCCACTCGCTGGAGGCGGAGGTCCGCGAGCTGCGGCTGATCGGGGCACACGCCCCGCCGTACAACCGGCGGTCGAAGTTCCCGGAGCGGGTGCTCTGGCTGAAGCTGACCGACGGGCCGTACCCCCGGCTGTCGGTGGTCCGGGCCGTCTCCCCCGGCGACGCCGCCTACCTCGGCCCGTTCAGCTCCCGCCGGGCGGCGGAGCTGGCCGCCGCCGGCTTTTACGACGCCGTGCCGCTGCGCCAGTGCACCCACCGGCTCTCGCTGCGCACGGTCACGCCGGCCTGCGCGCTGGCCGAGCTGGGTCGCTGCCCGGCGCCCTGCGAGCACCGGATCTCCCCCGAGGAGTACGACGCCCGCGCGGTGGCGCCGTTCCGCACCGCCACCGCCAGCGATCCCCAGCCGGTGGTCGACGCCCTGCTCGCCCGGATCGACGCGCTCTCCCAGGCCCGGCGCTACGAGGAGGCGGCGGTGGCCCGGTCCCGGCTGGCGGCGGTGCTGCGGGCGACCGTGCGGATGCAGCGGCTGACCGCGCTGACCGGGATCGCCGAGCTGGCCGCGGCACGGCCGGCGGCCCGCGGTGGCTGGGAGCTGGCGCTGGTGCGGCACGGCCGGCTGGCCGGGGCGGGCGTCTCGCCGGCCGGTGTCCATCCACGACCGACGATCGCCGCGATCCGGGCGACCGCCGAGACCGTCCTGCCCGGCCACGGCCCGGTCCCGTGCGCCTCGGCCGAGGAGACCGAGCGCATCCTGTCCTGGTTGGAGCGACCGGAGACCCGGCTGGTGGAGATGACCTCCGGTTGGGCGTCCCCGGTGGCCGGCGCGGCCCGCTTCCGCGACCTGCTGAGCAAGGCCGAGAAAGCCGCTTCCCACCAAAGCTCGACCGAACGCCCATGACCAAGTGACCGATCGGACTACCTCGACTCCCTTAGGCTGTTGGAGAAGTGCAGTCCTGCCCGTTTCGTGGGCCTGCTCCCGGTTGCCGGGTGTCGGCGGCCGTGGGGCCGGGGTGAGGAGGTGTCCCACGTGGACGTCGACGCCGGACGCGGCGCCGCCCTGGGGGGCGCCCTTCCGACCCAACCTGGCGAGCTGCCGCTGGCCCGCCGGCTGCGCTCGCTGCTGAGCTGGCCCACCGCCGACACCGATCCGGTAAGCCAACTCGTCCGGACCCACCGGACGATCCATCCCGGCACCGAGCCCTCCGTGCTGCGCCGGGCCTACACCATCGCGGAGAACATGCACCGCGGGCAGTTCCGCAAGAGCGGTGAGCCGTACATCACCCACCCGCTGGCGGTGGCCCAGATCTGCGCCGAGATCGGCATGGACGCCATCACCCTCGTCGCCGCGCTGCTGCACGACACCGTGGAGGACACCCGCTACACCCTCCAGGCGCTCGCCGAGGACTTCGGGCCGGAGGTGGCGCACCTGGTCGACGGGGTGACCAAGTTCGACAAGGCGTTCTACGGCAAGGCCGCCGAGGCCGAGACGATCCGCAAAATGATCATCGCGGCCGGCAAGGACGTCCGGGTCCTGATCATCAAGCTGGCCGACCGGCTGCACAACATGCGCACGCTGGGCGTCCGGTCCGCCGCGTCCCGGGAACGCATCGCCCGCAAGACGCAGGAGGTCCTGGTCCCGCTCTGCGACCGGCTGGGCATCCAGACGCTCAAACGCGAGCTCGACGACGTGGTGCTGCTGCACCTGGAGCCCGACGAGCACGCCCGGATCGCCCGGCACGTGCACGACCGGCCGGGCTGGAACGCGTACCTCGACGAGGTCGTGGCCCGGGCGAAGTCGGCCCTGCGCCGCAGCCGGGTGGACGCGGCGGTGACCCCCCGCCCACGACACCTCTACTCGATCTGGAAGGACACCGTGGCCGGTGGCCACGCCTCCCCGTTCGACCTGCCCCGCATCGCGATCGTGGTGGACGGCCCGGCAACCGACTGTTACGCGGCGCTCGGCGCGGTCCACGGCGTGTGGCGGCCGGTCCCCGGCCGGTTCAAGGACTTCATCGCCTCCCCCAAGAACAACCTCTACCGCTCCCTGCACACCAGCGTCTGCGGGCCGAAGAACCGCACGGTGGAGGTGCTGATCCGCACCGAGGAGATGCACCGCTCGGCGGAGTACGGCGTGGCCGCCGACTTCCGTTTCCCCCGCTCCGGCGGCGGCACGGCCACTGCCCGTGGCGGTGGGTCCGCCGCCCGCGCGGAGCAGCTCGACTGGCTACGCCGGGTGCTCGACTGGGAGCAGGGCGCGGCAGACCCGGCGCAGTTCCTCGAATCGCTGCGCTGCGACCTCGCCGAGGCACAGATCCAGGTCTTCGCCGACGGACGACAGGTCGTTCTGCCCGCCGGGGCGACCCCCGTCGACCTCGCGTACGAGCTGGGCACCGAGCGGGGCGACCGCTGTCTCGCGGCACGCATCAACGGCCGGCTGGCACCGCTCTCCTCCGAACTGGACGAGGGCGACGTGGTGGAGATCTTCACCGAGACCGACGCGGCGAACGGCTTCGACGCCGACGTCGCCCCACGCGGGCCTCGCCGGGAGTGGCTCGGCTTCGTCAAGTCGCCGCACGCGCAGATGCAGATCAGCCGGTGGTTCGCCGAGCACACCGAGCCGGGCATCTCCATCACCGACAAGGTCCGCCTCGGCAGGGCCACCATCGGGCTGGCCCTGCGCAAGCACGACCGGGGCCTGGCCAGCGACCTGCCGCTGCTGCGGCTGTCGGAGGAGCTCGGCTACCCCGACCTGGAGACGCTGCTGGTCGCGGTGTTCGACCGGGTGATCGAGCCGGACACGGTCGTATGCCAGCTCATCGACCTGGTGGACCATCGGCAGTGACCGCTGTGGCCCGGGTGGTCCGCCCGCTCCTCGCGGCCACTAGCCTGGACGCATGATCCCCCGCTCGCGCGCCACCGGTCGGGCCGTCGCCTACCAGGTCTTCTACCGGCTGCCGTTGCCGGTACGCCGCCGCCTGGTCCGGCTGGCCGTGCCGAAGTACATCGTCGGCGCGGTCACCCTGGTCCGGGACAGCGAGGCCGAGGGGGCGGGCCGGCTGCTGCTGCTGCGCCAGCCACCCGGCCGGGGCTGGGGGCTGCCCGCCGGCCTGTTGCAGAAGGGTGAGGCTCCGGTGGTGGGCGCCGCCCGGGAACTGCACGAGGAGTCCGGCATCCGGCTCTCGCCCCGGCAGCTGCACCCCGCCGTCCCGAACGCCGTGGTGCACGCCAAGGGCTGGGTGGACGTCGTGTTCACCGCCGAGGTGCCGGCGTCCACGACCGAACTGAAGGTCGACGGCGCGGAGGTCTTCGAGGCCGCCTGGCACCCGCTGGACGATCTGCCGAAGCTGACCTGGCCGACGGCCCGGCTGCTCGCGTACTACGACATCGGGCCGCTGGCCGGGCAGTTCCCGCCGCCGGTGCCCGACGCGATGCCGTGACCGCCGACGGCGGGGCCACCGCCGCCCCGGGAGGCCACGGCGCGACCGTGACCGCCGGCCGGGCCGAGGTCTGCGCGGTGGTGCTCGCCGCCGGCGAGGGCACCCGGCTGCGGCCGCTGACCGAGCGGCTACCCAAGGCGCTCTGCCCGGTGGGCAACGTGCCGCTGCTCGACCGGGCGCTGGACCGGCTGGCCGGGCTCGGCCTGGTCGGGCCCGGTCGGGTCGCCGTCAACGCCTGCTACCTCGGCGACCAGGTCGTCGACCACGTCGGGGGCCGCGCCCACCTCTCGGTGGAGCCGGGCGACCCGCTCGGCACCGCCGGCGGGGTGGCGCACCTGCGGGAGTGGATCGCCGGGCGGGGTGTCCTGGTCGGCAACGCCGACGCCTACCTCGCCGACCCGGCCCGGCCCCCGGGTCCCGACATCGCCGCGCTGCTGCACGACTGGGACGGCGACTCCGTACGCCTGCTCGGGCAGCCCGCCGCCGACCCGACGGCACCGGGCACCTTCGACGGCCACGTGTTCACCGGTTTCTCGCTGCTGCCGTGGCGACTGGTGCGGGAGCTGCCGGTCGGGTTCGGCGACCTCGTACGGGCCGTCTGGCGCCCGGCGGAGGCGGCCGGCGCGCTGACCGTCGTGGCGTATCCCGGCACGTTCTACGACACCGGCACCCCGGCCGACTACCTGGCCGCCAACCTGCACTCCGCCGGCGGCGACAACCTGGTGGACCCGACGGCCACGGTGACCGGCCGTTGCCGGGCGGCGGTGATCGGCGCGGGCGCGGTCGTCCACGGCGACGTGGAGCGTGCGGTCGTCTGGCCCGGCGCCACCGTCGGCCCCGGCGAGCGCCTCCGCGACGCGGTCCGCGCCGGCAGCGCCCTCACCGTCCACGGCACACCGCCGACCCCGGGCCGGGAAGACATCTAGTGCGGTGTCCAGGAACGTCGGCGGTGTCGCGGCGCGGCGCGGCCCGGTGAACGTTTCTGGACACCGCACTAACATGGGCGACGACGCCGACGAACGGAGAAGTGCCCCGTGATCACCGCGATCGTGCTGATCGACTGCGCCACCGACTCGATTCCCGAGGTGGCCGAGAACCTGGCCAACCTGCCCGGCGTCAGCGAGGTCTACTCGGTGGCCGGCCACGTCGACCTGATCGCGATGGTCCGGGTCCGGGAGTTCGAGCAGATCGCCCAGGTGATCGCCGGCAGCATCTCCAAGGTGCCGGGGGTGCTGAACACCGAGTCGCACATCGCCTTCCGGGCGTACTCCCAGCACGACCTGGAGGAGGCGTTCGCGATCGGCCTCGCGAACGCCGACTGACGCGGACGCCGGGGCCGCACGCCGCGGCCCGGCACGGACCGACGACGGCCGGCCCACCCCTCGGGGATGGACCGGCCGTCGTCGTGGTGCGGTGACGTCAGCTCTGCGTGGGAGCCGGCGTCTCGAAGGTGCCGCCCGGAGCCGGCGACTCGGTGGTGCCGCCCGGAGCCGGGGTCTCGGTGCTGGTGCCACCCGGGGCCGGCGTCGTGCCGCCCGGGCTCGGGGTGCCGCTGGCGCTGGTCTGCGGCACCGGGATGCCCAACTGCTCCGCCAGCTGCACCAGCGCGTCGTAGTGCGCCTGCAGGGTCGGCAGGGCGGTCTGGGCCAGCTGGACCACCGACTGCTCGGAGCCCTGCGAAATCTCCGTCTGGGTGGCCTGGATGGCCTGGACGTGGCCCGCCAGTTCGCTGGTCACCCAGAGCCGGTCGAACTCCTCGCCGCTGGCGTTGTTCAGCTGGTCGATGACGGACTGCTGATCCGCGGTGGGCTCGCTCGGCAACTCCACGCCGAGCTGGGACGCGGTCTGCTGCACCGTCTGGTCGAGCTGGGTGTGGTCCGTCTTGAGCCGGTCACCCAGGTCCTTGACCCCCTGGTTCTGGCCCTTCTGCTGGGCCAGGTCACCCGCGGTGATCTCGAACAGGTTGACCTGGTGCAGGGCCTGTAGGTACTGGGTGTCCTGCTGCGACGGCTGCACCGCGGCCTGTGCCGCCGCGGCCGGTGCGACTCCCACCAGCACCAGCGCGGCCAGCAGGCCGAGGCGTTTGATTCCCAACATGCTTCCCCCCCTTGAGACGTTGGACCGCACGGATACCCGGCTGACCGGGGTTATTCCTGCGATCCCCCGACAGGGGAGGCGACCGACCGACACGCCCGAGTCGACGCGTCGGAGGGTGGAAACGGGCGTGGGGGGGGGGGGGGGGGGGGGGGCGGGGGGTTCCGCGGAGCGGGGGGGGTGTGGCGGGGGGGCGGGGCCCGCGGCGGGGGCGGCGCGGCACCCCGGGCCGGGG
>NZ_JBEZMR010000040.1:0-48010 GCF_040652795.1 Micromonospora sp. NPDC048170 | reverse complement strand
CCGGCCCGGCGGCCGGCGTCGAGCCCGGCGTCCCGGCAGGCCGCGTCGGCGGCCTCGGCGATCTCGTCGGCGAGATCGCCGGTGTCGGGCAGCGTGGCGGCGGCGTCGACCCGGCGGGGCGTCGTGTCGAAGCGGTCCACCGGTCGGAACGCCGGGGCGCCGGCGAGCACGCCGGCGAGCTGCGCGTCGGGTCCCCGGCCGAGCGCGCTGGTCGCGTGGACGCCGGTGAGCTGGACGGCGGCCCGCTCAGCCATCGGCGACGGCGGTGCTCAGGGCGCCCCGGAAGACCACCAGGGCGTCGTCGACGGTACGGATCCCGGCGAGCTGGTCGTCGGTCAGGTCGAGCCGCCGGTCATGGCGCTGTTCGACGAGGTGCACCAGCCAGGCCAGTTCCATGGAGCCGATCCGGTCGCCGACCTCGGCCGCCGGTTTCCCGGCCAGGTCGGCGAGCATGGTCACCAGGTCGGCCCGTCCCAGGTCGGGCTGACCGGCCATCAGGAGTTGTCGCTCGTCGCCCCGGCGACCCGGTCGGCGACCATCGTGGTGAACTCGCCGACCGTCATCAGGGCCAGCTTCTCGGACTCGTCGTCGGCGAACTTCACGCCGTAGCGGTCCTCCACCCGTACGGCGAGGTCGGCGAGGGCCAACGACTCCAGGTCCACCCCGGACGGGCCGAGCGTGGTGTCGTCGTCGAGGCCCTCGACGTCGTAGTTCATGTCCTCGAGCTGCTCGACGACGAAGGCGCGGATCTCGGGTCGCATGGTTAACCTCTTTCCGTGAGCCAGTTACGGGTGCCCGGTCGGGACACCGCGTACGTGTGGATCGGTCGGGGAGTCGGCGGTCGGCCGGCCCCGGCCGGGCGGCTGCTGCGGCGGGCGGGTGCCACGCTGCTCGGCCGCGCGGAGGCGGAGATCGTGGTGGAGCACGGCCGCGACGGGCGTCCGCTGGTCGCGGTGTCCGGCGCGGGCGGTCGGGTCGAGCTTCCGGTCAGCGTCAGCCGGTGCGGCCCGGTGGTGGTGGTCGCCGCCCGTGCGGGTGGCCCGGTGGGGGTCGACGTGGAGCGGTGCCGCCCGCTGCCGGCGCTGGCGCTGGCCCGCCGGTGGTACGCCCCGGCCGAGGCGGCCTGGCTGGCCGGGCGCCCGGCCGACGGGCAGGCGGTGGACTTCCTGCGGTTGTGGACGGCGAAGGAGGCCGTGGGCAAGGCCCTGGGGGTGGGGTTGCGCGACGGCGGCCTGTGCCGGCGGATGCCCGTTCCCGACGACCCCGGCGGGTTGCTGCGGCCGGTGCCCGGTGTCGCGCGGCTGCGTGTGGGGCATCCGTGCGTGGCCGGGGGCCTGGTCCTGGCGGTCGCGGTCGTCGCCGACCCGCCGCCGGTCGGCCTGGTCGTGGTCGAGGTGGACGGAGCCGTCGGGCCGGTGCGGGGCAGCGGTCACGTCGACGCCGTCCGCAACGCGTCGACCGAGCGGACCAGCTTGCCGGTGGTGGTGCGGGGCAACTGATCCACCAGGCGCAGGGTGCGGGGGCGCTTGTAGCCGGCCAGCCGCTCGGCGAGCAGCTTGTCGAGCACCTCCTCCGACAGCGGCCCGTCCGGCTGCACGTAGGCGGTGATGCCGCCGTCGAAGACGACCACGGCGGCGGCGACGCCGGGCAGCTCGGCGACGGTCGCCTCCACCTCGGTCAGGTCGACCTTCAGGCCGCCGACGGAGACCTGCGAGTCGAGCCGCCCGCGGACGGTGACCAGGCCGGTGTCCGCGTCGACGGTGCCGGCGTCGCGGGTGTGCAGCCAGCCGTCGGCCCAGCGGGTGGGGTCGCTCAGCCCGACGTACGGCGACGCGGGGCAGTTCACCCACAGCTCTCCGTCGACCTCGCGGACCTCGATGCCGGGCGCCGGGGCGATCGACGGGCGGTGCCTGCCGTACAGGTCGGTGCCGATGACGCCGACCTCGGTCATCCCGTACATGTTGCCGAGCGGCACGCCGTACCGGTCGGTGAAGGCGCGGGCGACGGCGTCCGGCACCAGTTCGCCGCCGGTGGTCATCCGCTTGAACTGCGGCAGCGGCCCGGCGGGGCGGGTGGAGGCGAGCAGTCCGATGTGGAACGGCACGCCGAGGACGGTGGCCGGTGAGTCGCCGGCGGCGATCGCGGCCAGCACGGCGTCGCCGGCGAGCCGCTCCGGCGGCACCAGCTCGACCCCGGTGTGCAGGCCGTGGAGCAGGCCGCCGACCAGGCCGAGCACGTGCACCGTCGAGGGCAGCAGGATGATCCGCTCGCCGGGCAGCGCCACCCCGTCGATGCGGGTGTAGCGGTGCAGCTCGGCGACCAGGTCGTCCACCGTACGACCGATCACCTTGGACGGTCCGGTGGAGCCGGAGCTGAGCTGGATCACCGCGTGCCCGCTGACCGCCGGGCGGTCGGCGTACGCGGTGACGCCCTCGGTGACGTCGACGAAGATCCGCAGGCCGCCGCCACCGGTGCGGACCGGGGCCACGACCACCTGCGGGGTGAGCCGCGCGAGCGCCCGGTCGACCTCGTGGTCGGTGAGCCGGTGGTCGAGCAGGATTGCCTGCGCCCCGGTGCGCCAGACGGCCAGCAGGTTCACCACGTACGCCAGCGAGGGCGGCATCCGCAGTGCGGCGGCGCCCCCGGGCCGCAGTCCGGCAGCGTCGAGGCGGGTCTGCGCAGCGGCCACGAGCCGGCGTAGGGCGCCCCGGTCGATCGGTTCGGGCAGTCGGAGACAAATATCGGCCGGACGGCCTCCGAGCAGGATTTCGTCAACCCAACCCGGGTCTGTTGCCGCAGGATTTCCCGTCGTCACTACCGTTCACCGCCCAGCCTCAAACAGGGCGCAATCGCCCATAAGGTGTGCCTGTCGGGGTGCTGCGGGGAACCTTACGACGCCATCCGTACGCATAGCTAGATGCGAATGGCTAGATCAGAAAGGGCGGCCGGCCGGATTGCCCGCAGCCGGTTCGGCGGGCAGGATCGGGCACGTACGTGGGCTGACGGTAACTGCCGGATGACCCATCGTGCGTACGGCGCGAGACGTCCGCCGGACGGCCGATGGTGCTCTTCGGCGGAGAGTGCGGGGAGGCGAGCAGTGGTCGGGGCGACGGCGGGGCGGGTGGCGACCGGTGTCAGGCCGGGGACGCTGCCGAGGTCTGGGCGTGGATGAGGAAACGAAGCGACCGGGCGTCGGTGAAGCACTCCCGCATCGGCCGCACCAGGTCCCGGTGCTCCGGGCTGCGTTCCCACGTCTCGAAGTCGGTCAGGCTCGCCCACTCGCTGGTGATCAGCCACTGCTCCGGGTCGGCCGACGAGCGGCAGACCTGGTCGACGAGGTGCCCCGGCACACCCCCGGCCACCAGGTGCCGGACCGACTCGTACGCGGCCAGGAACGCCTCCGTGCGCTCGTACGGCACGCGCACGAGGAACACCACCCGCGCCCGTTGCCCGCCCGTGTCGCTCATGTCGTCACTCCCCTCGACGGCGCGGCCCCGCGCAGGACCAGCGCGCTGTTGAAACCGTCGAAGCCGCGGGCGCAGACCAGCGCCAGCCGGCTGCGCGGTCGCCGGTGCTCCCGCAGGAAGCCCAGCTCGCAGCCCTCGGCCACGTCGTCCGGCCCGGCGGAGGCGGGCAGCGTGTCGTGCCCGAAGGCGAGCAGCGCCGTGGCCACGTCCAACGCCGAGCCGCCCTGGTGCGCGCGGCCGGTCAGCGGCTTCTGGGTGGTCACCGGGGGCGGCCGGTCGCCGAAGACGGCACGCAGCGCCACGGCCTCGCTGCGGTCGTAGCGGGGCACGCCGAGCGCGTCGGGCAGCACCACGTCGACCGTCTCCGCCCCGACGCCGGCCCGGTCCAGGGCCAGCCGCATCGCGCGGGCGTACTGGACGGGGTCGCCGGCGGTGTCGGCTCCGGTGTGGACGGCGTCGTGGGTGGCGCCCCAGCCGGCCACCTCGCCGTACACGCGGGCACCCCGCGACAGCGCGTGCCCCAACTCCTCCACCACGAAGACCGCGCCGCCCTCGGCGGGCAGGTAGCCGCTGGCGGCGGCGTCGAACGGCCGGTAGGCCCGCTCCGGGTCGGCGGAGTCGCTGAGCAGGCCGGAGCGCAGCTGGCAGGCCAGGGCGTACGGGCTCAACGGGCACTCCGTCGCCCCGGCGATCACCACCGGCGTGCCCCGCCGCACCGCCCGCGCGGCGTGCGCCAGGCTGTCCAGTCCACCGGCGGTCTCGGCGACCAGCACCCCGCACGGCCCCTTGAACTGGTGGTGGATGGAGAGCTGCCCGACGCTGGCCGCGTAGAACCAGGCGATCGACTGGTACGCGCCGACCGTGCGCGACGGCCCGCCCCAGAGCCGTTGCAGCTCCCGCTGCCCGAACAGGTTCCCGCCGGAGGAACTGGCCAGGGCCACGGCGTACCCGTACGGGTCGGGGGCCCGTTCGGGCAGGCCGGCGTCGGCCAGCGCCAGCCGGGTGGCGGCGAAGCCGAGATGCGTCCACCGGTCGGTCTGCACCAACCGGCGGTTGTCGGCGTACGCGGCGGCGTCGAAGCCGGTCACCTCCCCGCCGTACCGGGTGGGGTAGCCGGCGGGGTCGAACAGGGTGATCGGCCCGGTGCGGCGGGTGCCGGCGAGCACGGTACGCCAGTGCGCGTCCACGCCGATCCCGCTGGGCGCGACGACGCCGATGCCGGTCACCACGGCCCGCGCGGTCACGGCGACACCCGCCCGGACAGCCGGCGGAACACCAGGGCCGACTGGAAACCGCCGAACCCGCTGCCCACCGAGAGCGCCACGTCGACCGGCAGCTCCCGCGCCTCGTTCGGAACGTAGTCCAGGTCGCACTCCGGGTCCCGGGTGCTCCAGTTGGCCGTCGGCGGCACCACGCCGAACTCCACCGCCAGCGCGCACGCGGCCATCTCGATCGAGCCGATCGCGCCGAGCGAGTGCCCGACCATCGACTTGATCGAGCTGATCGGCACCCCGTACGCGGCCTGACCGAGGGCCCGCTTGAACGCCGCGGTCTCGTGCCGGTCGTTCTGCCGGGTGCCCGAGCCGTGGGCGCTGATGTAGGAGACCTGTTCGGGGGCGATCCGGCCCTGTTTCAGCGCGGCCGAGATGGCCAGCCCCATCTCCAGCCCGTCGGGCCGCAGCCCCGTCATGTGGTAGCCGTTGCTGCGGCTGGCGTAGCCGGCCACCTCGCAGTAGACGTGGGCGGCGCGTCGTCGGGCGTGCCCGGCCTCCTCCAGCACCAGCACCGCCGCCCCCTCGGCGAGCACGAAGCCGTGCCGGTCGGCGTCGAACGGGCGGGAGGCGTGCGCCGGATCGTTGTTGTCCGGGCTGGTCGCCTTGATCGCGTCGAAGGAGGCGACGGTGACCGGGGAGATCGGCGAGTCGGCGGCCCCGGCCAGCACGATGTCGGCCTCGCCGTCGGCGATGAGCTGGTGGGCGTACCCGATCGCGTCGATGCCGGAGGTGCAGCCGGTGGAGACCACCTGCGCGGGGCCGTGCAGCCCGTGCCGGCACGCCACGTCGGCGGCGAGGCTGCTGGGCACGAGCGCCTGATAGAGGTACGGGCCACCGCGCGCGGCGTCGACCAGCCAGCGGCTGCCGGTGTCGCTGACCGTGACGTACTCCTGTTCCAGGGCCGTGGTGCCGCCGACGGCGGTGCCGAGCACCACCCCGGTCCGGTCCCGGTCGGCGTCGGTGAGCTCCAGTCCCGCGTCGGCGACCGCCTCGGCGGCGCAGGCGAGGGCGAACTGCACGTACCGGTCGGCGCGGCGCAGTTCGGCCCCGGTGAGGCCGGCGGCCACCGGATCGAAGTCGCACTCCGCGGCGATCTGCGACCGGAACGGCGACGGGTCGAAGAGGCTGATCCGCCGGGTCGCCGTCCGCCCCTCGGTGATCGTCTTCCAGAACCGGTCCCGGCTGGCGCCGCCGGGGGCGACCACCCCGACGCCGGTCACCACCGTGCGGCGCCCGGTCACGGCGCCACCTCGGTTCGCGACCGCAGGGCTCGCCGCCATGGCTCACTCCTCGCGCTCACGACGCCACCTCAGTTCGCGACTGCGGGGCTCGCAACCCCGGCTCACTCCTCACGCTCACGACGCCACCTCAGTTCGCGACTGCGGGGCTCGCAACCCCGGCTCACTCCTCACGCTCACGACGCGCCTCGCTGTTCGACCAGCTCGGTGTCGACGTGGCCGAGTTCGGGCCGGGGCGCCAGCGGCCCGAGGTGGAAGACCACCTCGGCCGGCTCATCGCCGGTGTTGCGCAGCCGGTGCCGGACGTTGCGCGGCACGAACAGCGCCTGTCCGGCCTCCAGCGGCACCGGCTCGTCGTCCAGGTCGACGGTGATCGCGCCCCGGGCCAGGTAGAGAAACTCCTCGCTGTACGGGTGGTAGTGCTCGGCGATCCGCTCCCCCGGGCGCAGCGTCGCCACCCCCATGAAGCCCGACGTGCTGCCGACGGTCTTCGGGCCGAGCAGCACCCGCAGCTCCCCGCCACGGCGGCCGTCCGGCGCGACGTCGACTGCCGCGACCCGCCGCAGGGTGTCCTCACTCATCGCCGGCCCCCGTCGAGGAGTCGGCGCCGGCCTGGATCCGGGCACCGTCGGCACCGGCGAGGCGCTCGATCTTCTCCCTGATGACGGCGAGCTGCACCGCGCTGTTGGCGTTGATCCGGTCGGTCATGCCGGCGTTGTCCACCGGTGCGGTCGGCTTCATCGCGAAGTCCTGCACCCAGGTCATCCGGGTGCCGCCGGGTTCCTCCGTGTAGCGCCAGTGGATGCGCATGTGGTCGAACGGCCCGGTCTCCACGCGATGGGCGCGGACCTGCCGGGTGACCGGATCGGCGGTGCGTTCGCTGACCCAGCTCCACGCCACCCCGTTCTCGTCGGGGTGCATGGTGAGCCGGAACCGCACGGTGTCGCCGTCGCGGTGCAGGATCTCCGCGCGGGCGTACTCGGTGAACAGCTCCGGCCAGTTGGCGACGTCGTTGGTGACGTCCCAGACCAGCGGCAGCGGCGCGGCGATGAGGACGCTGTTCTCGGTGTGCCCGGGCGGGTCGGCGCGGCGGGCGACCAGCTCGGCCACGCCGTCGATGCTGAGTTGCCCGGCCTGCTCGGGGATCTGCACCTGCCAGCGGTCGGCGACCACGGCGGAGAGTTCGAGCAGCGCCAGCGAGTCCATGCCGAGTTCCTCCAGGGACGCGGCCGGGGCGCGGGCGGCGGCCTCGGCGTCCAGCCCGCAGTTGGCCACCAGGATGTCGGTGATCTCGGCGGTCAGCGGACGGCCATGGGTGACGGTCATCAGTGCCTCCTGTGGTGTGCGTGGGGCGGGCCGGCGAGCAACTGGTCGACCAGGCCGGTGGAGTAGCGGCCCTTGCGGAAGCCGGCGTCGTCGAGCACCCGCCGGACGAACGGGATGGTGGTGCGGACCCCGGGGCCGGCGATGTCGAACTCGTCGAGGGCGCGTTCCAGCCGGTTGAGCGCGAGCTCCCGGTCCGGCGCCCAGACCGCCACCTTGGCCAGCAGGGAGTCGTAGTGCGGGCCGAACAGGTAGCCGGCGTGGCCGTGCGTGTCGACCCGGGTGAACGGGCCGCCGGGCGGGACGAAACGGTCCAGCCGGCCGGGCGTCGGCGCGAAGCCGCGGTCGGGGTCCTCCACGTTGACCCGGCACTCGATGGCGACCCCGTGCGGCCGGACGTCCTCCTGTCGCCAGCGCAGCGGCACCCCGGCGGCGATGTGCAGCTGTTCGTGCACCAGGTCGATCCCGGTGACCATCTCGGTGACGGGATGCTCGACCTGGATCCGGCAGTTGATTTCCAGGAAGTGGAACCGTTCGTCGGGGTCGACGAGGAACTCCATGGTGCCGGCACCGGTGAAGCCGGCGTGCAGGGCGCCGCGCAGCGCGCACTCCGCGATGGCCTCCAGGGTGGCCGCCGACAGGGCCGGGGCCGGCGCCTCCTCGACGAGCTTCTGGTGTCGGCGCTGCACCGAGCAGTCCCGGGTCCCCAGGTGCACGCCGTTGCCGTGGGAGTCGCACAGCAGTTGCACCTCGACGTGCCGGGCTCCGGTGAGGAACCGCTCGACGTACACCCGGTCGTCGCCGAAGGCGGCCTGGGCGGCGGCCCGGGTCCGCGCGTAGGCCCGGGGCAGCTCCGCCGGGGTGGCGACGACCGTCATGCCCCGGCCCCCGCCGCCCGCCGCGGCCTTGACGATCACCGGGTAGCCCACCTCGGCGGCCACCTCGGCGGCCGCGGCGGCGGAGGGCACCGGCGCGACGCTGCCCGGCGGCAGGGGCAGCCCGGCCCGGCTCATCAGCGCCCGCGCGGAGGACTTGTCGGCCAGCACGGCCATCACCTCCGGCGGCGGGCCGACGAAAATGAGGCCGTTGTCGGCGCAGATCTCGGCGAAGTCGGCGTCCTCGGAGAGGAACCCGTAGCCGGGGTGCACCGCCTGCGCGCCCACCTGCCGGGCGGCCTCCACGATCGCTGCGGCGTTGAGGTAGCTGCGCCGGCTGGCCGGCGGTCCGATCCGCACGGCCTGGTCGGCCAGGCGCACGGCGGCCGAGTCGGCGTCCGCGGTGGAGTAGACCACCGCCGTACGCACCCCCAGCTCGCGGCAGGCGCGCAGCACCCGCAGGGCGATCTCTCCCCGGTTGGCGATCAGCACCTTCTCGAACATCGCGTCCCGCCCCTCAGGCCGGGTCCAGCGCGACCAGTGGCTGGTCGTACTCGACCGGCTGGCCGTCGGCGGCGAGGACCTCGGCGACCCGGCCGCCCCGGTCGGCGGTCACCTCGTTCATCAGCTTCATCGCCTCGACGATGCCGATGACCTGACCGGGCCGGACCAGGTCCCCGACGGCGACGAAGGGCGTGGCGGCCGGCTCCGGCGCCCGGTAGAACGTGCCGACGATGGGCGAACGCACGGCGTACCGGCCCGGTGGCGGCGCGGCCGGCGGGGGCGCCGGGCGGGCCGCGACGGGTGTGGCATCGGCGGGGGCCCCGGCGGGGCCGTGCCACTCCACCTCCAGCACCGTGTCCCCGCTGCGCAGCCGCACCCGCCGCAGCGGGCCGGCGAGCTCGGCGGCGAGATGCCGGGCGTGCCGCCGCAGCCCGGCCAGCACGGCGTCCACACCGTGGCCCGCCTCCGCGCCGGTGACCGGCCCAGCCCCGTGCCCCGGCTGCGCGGCAGAGGTCAGGTGCCCGTCGGCCGCCGGCCGCGTCCCGGGAGTCAGGTGCACGGCGGAGGCCGGCTGCGCGTCGGGGGCCGGCCGCGCATCGGAGGTCGGCCGCGCGGCGGTCGTCGCCTCCGTGCCGGCCGCCGACGGCGGGGCGTCGACCGGGAACCCGCCGGCGCTCACCGGGCACCCGCCCGCGCGCCGAGGCGGGCGGCGCCGAAGCGCCGGAAACGCTGCCGCCGACGGCGGACCAGCGTGGCGGGCGGCACGTCGAGCAGCGGCAGCAGGTGCGCCAGCACCGCCTCCCGCAGCGCCCGAGCGGCAGCCTCCGGATCGTGGTGGGCACCCGGGGCCGGCTCGGGGACGAGGTCGTCGACGATGCCGAGCCGGCACAGGTCGGGTGCGGTCAGCCGCAACGCGCGGGCCGCCTGCGGGGCGGCGCCCCGGTCCGGCCAGAGGATGGCGGCGCAGCCCTCCGGGCTGATCACCGAGTAGACGGCGTGCTGGAGCATGAGCACCCGGTCGGCCACCGCGAGGGCCAGCGCACCACCGCTGCCGCCCTCGCCGGTGATCACGGCGACGACGGGGGTGGGCAGCACGGTCAGGGCGAGGATGTTATCCGCGATGGCCGCCGCCTGGCCCTGTTCCTCGGCGCTCACGCCGGGATCAGCCCCGGGTGTGTCGACCAGGGTCACCACCGGCAGGCCGAGACGGGCGGCGAGGCGCATCAGCCGCAGCGCCTTGCGGTGTCCGGCCGGGCTCGCCATGCCGAAGTTGCGCCCGACCAGCTCGGCGGTGGTGTGTCCCTTCTGGTGCCCGATCACCATGACGGGCCGGCCGTCCAGCCGGGCCAGCCCGCCCACCACGGCCGGGCAGTCCGCGCCGAGCCGGTCGCCGTGCAGCTCGACGAAGCCGTCGAACGCCGTCTCCAGGTAGTCCAGCGTGGTCGGTCGGCCGGGGTGCCGGGCCAGCCGTACCGTCTCCCAGGCGTCGCCGACCGGCGTCGCGGCGGACTGCCCGTCCGCGGGCCGCGCCACCAGCGGCGACGGCTCCTGCCGGGGTACGCCCGGACGGGACGCGGGCCGCCGCCCGGCCCGCGCGGCGGCGAGCAGCGCCACCAGCCGGCCCCGCAGGGCGTGCCGGGGCACCACCATGTCGACCTGGCCGTGCCGGAGCAGGAAGTCGGCGGTCTGGAAGCCCTCCGGCAGCTCCCGGCCGGTGACCTGCCGGATCACCCGGGGGCCGGCGAACCCCATCCGCGCGCCGCTCTCGGCGAGCACCACGTCGGTGTTGGTGGCGAACGAGGCGGCCACTCCCCCGTACGTCGGGTCGGTGAGGACGCTGACGGTGAGCAGGCCGTCCTCCCGCAACGCGGCGATCGCCTGGCTGACCGTGGCCATCTGCATCAGCGACAGGGCGCCCTCCTGCATCCGCGCCCCGCCGGAGGCGGTGACCAGGACCAGCGGAACCCCGTCGGTGAGGGCCCGCTCGGCGGCCCTGGTGATCAGCTCCCCGACGACGCAGCCCAGGCTGCCACCGAGGAACCGGAAGTCCATCACGGCGAGCGCGCACGGATGCCGACCGATGGTCGCGGTGCCGCAGACGACCGCCTCGGCCAGTCCGGTGCCGGCCCGCGCCGCGGTGAGCCGGTGCGGGTACGGCAGCAGGTCGACGAAGCCGATCGGGTCGATCTCGGCAGGACGGTCCGGCAGGACGGTGAACGACCCCGGGTCGACGAGCTGGAGCAGCCGCTCGGGCGCGGCGAGGCGGGCGTGCGCGCCGCACTCGGGGCAGACGTCGAGGTTGCGCCGCAGCCGCTTGCGGTACAGCAGGGTGGCGCAGCCGCCGCACCGGGACCAGAGCTGTCCCTCGCGGGGCACGGTGGCGGTCACGACGACCGCCCGGCGGGCGCGGCGTCGAAGCGGTAGAAGCAGCGGGCCATCGCGTCGCGCGGCTCCCGCCACGTCGGCAGGTACGGCGACACGTACGGCCGCAGCCGGGCACTGACCCGGGCGAACTCGGGGTGCCCCCGGGCCGCCTCGACCGCTCCCCCGCCCGGCGCCTCCGTCTCCAGCAGGTGCACGTAGAGGTCACCCAGCCGGTAGAGCGACCGGTGCCGCACCCCGACCAGGCGCGGCAGCTCGGTCGCGTCGGACTCGGCGAAGATCTCGGCGACGCGCGCCTCGGCGCTCGGCACCACCTTCGCGACGATCAGCGAACGGTCCATGGATGGGCCTCCCCCCACGGCATCCGGCGTCGTGACGACGGCGCCGGCCGAGCCGGACGACTGGCGACACGATGCGGCCACGGGCGTCACGGAGGCGTCACCGCCGGCCGCCGGGCAGCGACGCCACCTCGTGACGCTGCGTTGACGCTGACTGTGCATCCGCTGTGTGGCACCGATCAACCAAAGTGGACTATCCCCAGTTGGGAACGGTTTTCGTGGACGCCGGCAGGCAAGCGCGATCCCACCCGGAATATTGACTGAGAGTGATCGCGATTGATAGTCTTCGTGACGGTCAGCCCGGCGGCCGCGGCGTGCGACGCCGTGCCGCGGCGGAGCGATCCGACAGTGGGGTCATGGCAGCCGCGCCGGGAGAGCAGACGAGTCGGGACGATCGTTCCGCAGGGGGTGCCGCCGTGGCCGCTGATCCGTCGACGCCGACCACCGGGTGCCGTCCCGGCGCCGAGATCTCGCTGCACCTGCTCGGCGGGTTCCGGCTGCTGCACGGCGACGCTCCGGTCGTGGTGCCGCGCGGCCTGCAACGGGTCATCGCGCTGATCGGGCTTCGCCCCGGCGCCACCCGCAGCCACCTGGCCGGCCTGCTCTGGCCCGACGCGCCGGAGGACCGCGCGCTGTCGTCGCTGCGGACCGCGCTGTGGCGGCTGCGCCAGGACCCGTGCTGCCCGATCACCACCTCCGGTGACACCGTCTCCCTCGGCCCGGTCGTCCGGGTCGACGTCGACGCGCTCGTCGGCACGGCGGCGAGGGTGCGCGACGGCGACGACCCGTGCGCCGCCGCCGCGCTCGCCGCCGGCCGGCACGACCTGCTCCCCGGCTGGTACGACGACTGGGTGCTCACCGACCGGGAACGGCTGCGCCAGCTGCGCCTGCACATGCTGGAGGACCTGGCCGGCCAGCACCTGTCGGCGGGCCGCCACGGCACCGCGCTGGAAGCCGCCCTGGAGGCGATGGCCGCCGAGCCGCTACGCGAGACGCCGCACCGGCTGGTGGTCCGCATCCACCTCGCCGAGGGCAACGCCTTCGAGGCCGTGCACGCCTTCTACGTGTACCGCGACCTGCTGTTGCGGGAACTGCGGCTGGAACCCTCGGCGGCGATGACCGCGCTGCTCGACGACACCCTCGCGCCGATCCGGGAGGCCACCCGGGACACCCCGGCCGGGACGCGCCGGACTCCGTCCAACCGGGTCGCGCCCCGCGCCCGCTGAGGCGGCGTCACCGGCGCGGCGACCCGTGTGACGGACAGGTGACAGTCGCCCGGGCACCGTGGACCGCACAACAGTCCGTGGTCTCCGCCATGGTCGCGGAGCGCCACCGGCGAGAGGGGTCCCATGAGCCGTCTACTGATCGTCAGCAGGATCATCCCGGGCGCGGAGGGGCGGGTGGCGCAGATCTTCGCCGAGTCCGACGCGACCGAACTTCCCGGCCTCACCGGGGTCCGGCACCGGTCCCTGTACTGCCTGCACGACCTGTGCGTGCACCTGATGGAGACCGCCGACGTGGACCCGGACGCGTTGGCCGACGCCCGCAACCACCCGCTCTACCGCCAGGTCAACGAGCGGCTGTCGGCGCACACCACACCGTACCTGCCGACCTGGCGCTCACCGCGCGACGCGATCGCGGGCTGCTTCTACCGGTGGGACGCCGCCGACGCGGCGTCGTCGCACGCGGCCGGCTGAGCGGGGCGGTCGCCATGTCGTCCCGACCACCCCACGTGCTGATCATCGGGGCCGGCACCGGCGGGCTGTGCCTGGCGCACGGCCTGCGCCGGGCCGGAATCAGCGTCGCCGTCTACGAGCGGTACCGCACCCGCGGCGAGGGACTGCTCGGCTACCGCGTCGGCATCGGGCCGACCGGCAGCCGCGCGCTGCGCGAGTGCCTGCCGCCCGCCCTGTTCGACGTCTACCTCGCCACCTGCGCCCGCTCCCCCCGCTACTTCAACGTCATCACGCAGGGGATGCGCCGCACGGCCTCGTTCACGCTCCGGCCGGACACCGACCCGGTGAACACCGAACGGTCGGTGGCCCGGATGACCCTGCGCCAGGTCCTGCTCACCGGCATGGAGGACGCGGTCCACTTCGACAAGACCTTCGTCCGGTACGACCAACGCGACGACGGCACCGTGACCGCGCACTTCGCCGACGGCAGCACCGCCACCGGCGACCTGCTCGTCGCCGCGGACGGCACCGGATCAGCGGTACGCCGCCAGTACCTGCCGCACGCCGTCACCCGCGACGCCGGCACCATCAACATCGCCACCCGGATCCCCCTGACCCCGCACACCCGGGGGCTGCTGCCGGAACGGAGCGAACAGGGCATCTCGCTGATCTTCGGCAGCGGCGGGATGATGGGCGTACTGCACGTCATGGAGTTCAAGTGGGACCGCGACGGCGCGCTCAAGCCCGGCGTCGACCCCGCCGACGCCGCACTGCTGCACGGCTGGCCCGGGCTGCGCCACGATCCCACCCGCGACAACATCAACCTGGTCGTCTGGAGCACCGCCCGCCGGTTCCCCTCCGACGTCATGCGGCGGCGCGGGGATGATCTCGTCCTGCTCGCCCTGCGGCTCACCCGCAACTGGCACCCGAACCTGCGCGAACTGCTCGCCCACAGCGACCCGGGCAGCGCCCTGCCGATCAAGGTGACCACCAGCGAGCCGGTGCCGCCGTGGAAGAGCAGCACCGTCACCCTGCTCGGCGACGCCATCCACACGATGACACCGGGACGCGGGGTGGGCGCCAACACCGCCCTGCGCGACGCCGCCCTGCTCGCCCGGCAACTCCGGCTGGCCGCGACCGGCGACAAGACACTGCTCCAGGCGGTGGCCGACTACGAGGCCGCGATGCTGCCGTACGGGTTCGCCCGCGTCGCCGACTCGCTCAACCGAAGCGGCACCAGCGGGGACGACCGGATGTACAAGCCGGTCGTCGGCCGGCTCGCGCTGCTCGGCGCGCGGGGCTACTTCGGCGTCACCAGTCGGGTGCCGCGGCTGGCGCGGCGGTTCGTCGACGACTTCTACAGCTACCGGGGCGAGGAGGACTGACCGTCCGACGGGGACCACGGCGTTCGAGCGGCGCCGTGGTCCCCTCCCGCCCCACCGCACGGCGAACGCCCGGACAGCGACCCTCCGTCGTACGCCGGACACCGCCGGTTGCGACCCGTCCCGCCGTCACGGCGGGTACCCGGTCCTGCCTGTCAGCCTCACTCGGCGTGTGCGAAGCTGCGGCGAGTTTTTCTCGCGGGTTTCCGGACGTGAACGATAGGGAGGTTTGCCGTGGCGTGGTCTTTCGGGCACTGGCTGATACTGATCGTGGCTCTGGCGGTGGGCGTGGCGGTCGGTCGGTTCTGGCGCGGCCGGCAGGGCGCGGCGGTCACCGCGCAGCCGGCGGCCACTGTGGGCGGTGAGCCGGTCGCCGGCATGACCGCCGTGGTGGTCGACCCGCCTCCCACCGCCACCCTGGACGAGGCGCGCCCCGAGGTGACCGTGGACCCGACGCCGGACGCGGTCGCCGACCGCGTCCCCGACGCTCCCGGGGCCGACACCTCCGCAGCCGCCGACCCGGCGGCCCCCGACGCTCGGCCGGCCACGGTCGTCGCGGCCGACATGTCCCGCGCCGACGCCGTCGACCCGGCCGACATGGCGCTGACCGGTGACCCGGTGCCGGCCCCCGACACCGAGCCCGCACCGCTCGACACCGCCACCGACGCCCGGCCGGGCCACGAGGTCGTGCTGCCGGTGGCGGCCGAGGTGACCGGTCCCGTCGACCGCCGACCGGCGCAGGAGTCCACCCCGGCCGCCGAGCCGGAGGACGCTCCCAGCGTCCCGGCCGAGCCCGAGGTCGCGCCCGTTCCCGCGGCAACCACTGCTGTCGACCCGGAACCGGTTCCCGCCACCCAGGCTGACCCGGAGCCGGCTGCTGCCACCCCGGCCGAGGCGGAGCCGGTTCCCGCTGCCATCGCCGCCGAGCCGGAACTCGTTCCCGCCGCCCCGACCGAGCCGGCGATCGCCGCCGCGGTCGAAGCCGCCCCGGCCTCCGACGTACCCGCCGAGCCGGAGTCGACGCAGGCCGACGCGCCTGTCGAGCCGGTGGTCGTGCCGGCGCCGCGTACCGAGGTGGCCGACTCCGACGCCGCCGACGACTTCCGCCGGATCCAGGGCGTGGGCCCGAAGATGGCCGCAGCGTTGCAGGCAGCAGGCATCCGGACGTACCGGCAGTTGGCGGAGCTGGACGAGGCCGCCCTGCGGGAGACCATCCGGGCCGCCGGGCTGCGGGCCGCGCCGAGCCTGGCGACCTGGCCGCAGCAGGCGAAGGTGCTTGCCGGCGCTGGGCAGGAGGCGGTCGCCGCCCTGCCGACCCCGGTGGGCGGCGCGGACGCCTGAGCGGCGTCGTCCCCGCTGCCGTACCACCCGGTTCGGCGTCGGACGGCGGGACCCGGCGCACCGGATACCGCCCCACGACCGACCACTGAACGCCGACATCGCGGTGCTCCACTCACGGGCGCCGCGATGTCGGCGTTTCGGGGTCGAGAGGAGGCGGGCGGCGGAACACCAGCGGTTCTCCCTCGGCCTACTGGTCCTGTCCGCCGCCCGGTCAGGCAGCCCGGTCCGCTCACGGTCGGAGTCCCGGCGGGTCAGACCAACGCGGCGGCGTACGTCCGGGGCTGAAGTCGCCGCCCGGCGGCGGGGCCGAGCCGCACCTGGAGCCCGAGCGGCGCGGCGGCCCGACGCACGTCGTCGACGTGCAGCGAGCCGTGCCGGTCCACGGTCAGCACCGGCGGCTCCTCCGGCTCGCCACCCGGGGCGTGGAACGACAGCAACGTCACCGAGGTCGGCAGGTGCCCGGGGTACGCGGCCCGCGCCGCCGCCTCGTCCCGGTGGGCCAGCACCACCAGGCCGTCGAGGTGGGCGAAGTCCGCGAGGATGCCGTCGGCCGTCCAGTGTGCCGGCTCCTCGTCGGCGCCCGTCAGGTGCCGGGACCGGTTCGCCGAGGTGATGTGGAGGTGGTTCACCCCGGCCTCGGCGGCCGCCCGGACGAGAAACGCGTTCGACGGGCAGGCCAGCCCCGGCGCGATCACCTGCGTGGTGCGCACCCCCTGGTCGTGCTGGGTGAGATGGGCGGGCAGGCGGTCGACGGCGGGGCCACGGAAGCCGAACGGCCCGCTGCCGTAGAGCGTCTCCATGAGCTGCCGCACCCGGTTGCCCGGCAGCCGTGGCGGCACCCTCGACCAGTCGAACATGGCCGGGATCCCTCCGAAGCCCGCGGTGAGGCTGCCGATCTGGCCGGCGGGCCGCCCCTTGGCGAGGTTGACCCGGCGCACGGCGGCTGCCTCCGGGCGGGTCACGAGGGCGTAGAAGTTCCCGAAGGCCACCGCGACGACCGCGCCGCCGGCCAGCGCGCGGGCGGCGGTGGCGACGTCGTCGGGGCGGTCGACGTACAGCTGCGGTGTCCGGGCGTCCATCGTGTCCTCCTGCGCGGTGCCGTGACGCAGTTCTACGCCCGTTCGACCGTCGCGCGCCGCGGTCGGTCGCCGATCCGATAGCGGCGGGACGACCGGCAACGCCGTTAGCCGTCGACCGGGATTGGGTACAACGCCCAGCACCTCGAACCACCACACCCTTGCGGAGGCAGCGATGCGCGGCACGTCGATATTCGGAGTCCTGGTCGTCATCTGGCTGATCATCGGCGCGGTCGCCGCCGGGCAGCGCGGCTACTACAGCGGCGACGACACGAACTGTGCCGAGGCCGGCACGATCCTGGTGACCATCGTGGCCGGGCCCCTGAACTACATCGGGGCCAACCCGAAGGTCGACTGCGAGTTGCCCCAGCCGTCCAGGTAGGGATGTCCCCATCCGGCCCGCGTCCCCTCGGGCGCGGGCCGAACCGTGTCCGGCGAGGCCGTGCCGCCTCGCCCATCCCGGGCCGGCTGCCCTTCTTCCCCGGTCGCCCCCGGTCGGGCCGCCGTCGGAGGTCCGGTCGTTCGTGGTGGCCCACACACGGCGTACGGCATCCTAGGAGGCTGGGGTTCTCGATGTCGCCTCCGGCGGACGCAGCCGGCCCCGCCAGCCGATCATCGTGATCGCGCTGGCGGGGCCGGCTGCGGTGGGCCTTCCCGGACGGGACGCCCGACCACGGTCAGCGGAAGCAGTTCGCGACCGGCACCGTGCCGCCCTCGCAGTTGGTGGAGTCGTTGTCGATGATGTCGGTCTCGTCGTCGACCCTGACCCGGGCCTTCTCCGCGAACAGGCCACCGGGCTTCACCGAGGCGCCGTTGCCGCTCACCACGCTGGCAAAGAGGGAGACCTGACCCTGCGTCGCGAAGACACCGCCACCCTTTGATTTCGCGCCGACGGCGTGGTTGCCCTCGACCTCGCTCTGCCGCACCAGCAGGTTCGACTTCTCGGCGAAGATCCCGCCGCCGGAGCCCCGGGCCGTGTTGCCCGCCACGACGCTGTCGTCCACCGGGACCAGGCCCTGGAAGGTGGAGATGCCGCCGCCGTTGCCCGTGGCGGTGTTGTCGCGCACCTCCAGGCCGCGCAGGAAGATCAGCGCGTCGGAGTTGGCGATGCCGCCGCCGGTCTGCGCGGTGTTGCCCACCACCTTCGTGTCGGCGACCCGGGTGCGGGCCGAGAAGCTGGCGACGCCGCCGCCCTGCGCCGCGTTGTTACGCGCGAAGGTGCTCGAGTGCACCTCGGCCGCACCGCGGTAGTTGGCGAGGCCACCGCCGTACGCGACGGCGCTGTTGCCCCGGAACTCCGACGTACGCAGGCTCAGCACGCCACCGTTGAGCAGGCCCCCGCCCTTGCCCGCGGTGCCGGCGGCGTGGTTGCCCACGAACGTGCTGTCGGTGACCACCAGGTGGCCGTCGTTGAAGATCCCGCCGCCGCCTCCCTCCGCGGAGAGGGAGGTGCTGTCGACGACGGTGGTGCGCTCGACCACGGCGGACGCGCCGTGCACGACGTGGATGCTGCCGCCCTCCGCGGCGGAGAGGCCGTTGCGGAGCACGACGTCGGACAGCGTCAACTCCCCGCCGTCGCGCACGGTGAAGAACCGGAACGCCTCGGCGTGCGTGTCCCGGACGATGGTGGCCCCCTCGCCACGGATGGTGATCGGGTGGTAGATGACGGGCAGCCCCGCCCGGTCGTGCTGCGGGTTGCGCGGGGGCGCCTCGGCGTCGCCGGGGTTCTCCGCGCTGTCGGCGGCCTCCCGGGCGTCGCGGATCCCGCCGTCGTAGTCGTCGGGCTGCTGGAAGGCGTGGGTGAGCTCGTACGTGCACCTCGACGCCAGCCGCAGGTCGGCTCCGCCCTCGGCGTTGGCCCGGACCAGCGCCGAGATCAGCTTCGCGGAGTCGCACGGCACCGCGACCTCCGTGCGGTGCCCGGTGCCGGGCCCCCGCTCCGCCTGCCCCGGGCGCTCCTGCTCGTCCCTGCCGCCGGGGCGCTCCCCGGCCGATCCGCCTCGGCGCCCCTCACCCGACTCCTCGGAGCGCTGCGCGCCGAGGTCGCCGCGGCGCTGCTCGCGGCGGTCGTCGCGGTTCCACTCGCCGGAGCCGTCGCCGCGCAGCACCAGCGACGGCACCTCCGAGCCGGTGGACAGGTCCCGGTCACCCGCCGCGGCGGCGGCACCGGTCACCCCGGCCACTTGCGCCACCAGGCTGCCCGCCACGAGGCCGCCGGCTAAGAACCACCGGGACCGCCGCCTGGGTGGTGCTGCCCGTCGGCCCCCTTGATACGTCGTCATCAGACTTTCCTGCCTCTCGCGCTGACCGTCCGCGTCGAACCGGACGCGGGGCGGCTGACGTCACGACAGCCGCCGAAGGCCCACGATACGGGCGAGAATTGGGCAAGTCCGGCGAACATGAATAAACGTACTGTTCACCTTGAGCGGCACGAACAAGCGCAAACGGCTGAGGAGACCGGCGGTACCGGATCAGCCGCCGACGTGGATACCGGGCCGGCGGGCGGGATCCGGCTCGCACTTGCGGATGATCTCCCGTACGACGGGCGGGGTGTCACCGCGGCCGAGGATGAGGTAGCGCAGCAGGTGCACGAGCGGGTTCCCCTCCGACCACTCGAAGTGCGCGTGCGGGCGGACGCCGGTGGCGTCGCGCAGCGCCAGCAGGATCGCCGCGATGGCGTTGGGGGCCGCCGGGCTGCTGGCCCGCAGCACGCGGAAGCCGCCCACCTCCACACCGCGCACCCGCAGCACCTGGCTGAACTCCGACGGGTCGACCACGTCGATCTCCAGGAAGAGGATGTCCCCCTCGCCCGGCACGGGATTCATCCCCCGCTGCGCCCGCTCCTTGACCGTGTACTCCTTGACCGCGCCGCCGGCGCGCTTGTGGGCGATGAGGTGCAGCCGCCCGTCGTGCGCCAGCGAGTCGGCGATGAACCGGCGGGCCGGCTCGTCGAACTCGATCCGCTCCGTACGCAGCTCGGTGGTCCGGGTCACCCGCGAGACCAGCGAGACGACGACGATGCCGAGGATGAACAGCGCGGAGATGGCGATGCCGTCCGGCTTCGCGATGACGTTCTCGGCGAGGGCGTACAGCAGGACCAGGGTGAGCACGGCGAAGCCGCCGGCCACGACGCGCTCCTGGCGGCGGGCCGCGGAGATCGTGACCGCCACGGCGGCCGAGACCATCATGGCGAGGATGCCGGTCGCGTACGCGCCGGCCTGGTCGTCGACGTCGGCCCGGAACACCAGGGTGATCGCGACGCTGACCACGGTGTAGACGATCACGACGGGCCGCACGGCCCGGGCCCACTCCGGCGCCATGCCGTAGGTGGGCAGGTAGCGGGGCACGATGTTGATCAGACCGGCCATCGCGGAGGCACCGGCGAACCAGAGGATCAGCACGCTGCTGACGTCGTAGGCGGTGCCGAACGCCCCGCCGAGGCGCTCGTGGGCGAGGTACGCCAGTGCCCGACCGTTCGCGTCCCCGCCCGGCTCGAACTCCTCGGCGGGGACGAGCACCGTGGTGACGAGGGTGGTCGAGATCAGGTACACGGACATGACCAGCGCGGCGGCGGTGAGCAGCCGGCGGGTGTTACGGATCCGGGCCGCCAGGCGCGCCTCGCGGTCCGCTCCCGAGCCGGCCACCAACGGCATCATGCTCACCCCCGTCTCGAAGCCGGAGAGCCCCAGCACCAGCAGCGGGAACGCCAGCACGGCGGTCACGGCCACCTCGCCGGGACCGCCACCGACGGTCAGCGCGGCGGTCCAGTCCGACAGCGTCCCCGGGTCCGTCGCGATCCCGGCCAGCCCGTCCGCCACGATCACCGCGTTCAGGGCGAGGAAGACCGCGACCAGCGGGACGGCCACCGCGACCGCCTCCCGGAACCCGAGCAGGAAGACCCCGCCGAGGGTGAGCAGCAGCGCGACGGTGACACCGACGGCGACGCCCGTGCCGCCGACGTCGTCGGGCACGAGCGGGTTCTCCAGCAGGTGCACGGTGGCGTCGGCCGAGGAGAGGGTGATCGTGATGATCCAGGAGGTGGCCACGAAACCGAGCAGGACCAGCACGAAGATCTTGCCACGCCAGAACGGGAGCAGTCGTTCCAGCATCGCCACCGAGCCCTGCCCGTGCGGGCTCTCCCGGGCCACCCTGCGGTACATGGGCAGCATCCCGAACAGCGTCAGCGCGACGATGAGCAGGGTGGCCAGCGGGGAGAGCGCCCCGGCGGCCACCGCCGCGATGCCGGGCAGATACGACAGGGTGGAGAAGTAGTCCACCCCGGTCAGGCACATGACCTGCCACCACGGGTGCGAGCGGGCCTGCCCCTCCGCGGCCTCGGGGCCGACCGGCTGCACCCGGTGTGCGAACAGCCACCGGCGCAGCGGGCCCGGCGGCGGGTCCGGCCGGGTGGGGCTGGCCTGCGCCTCCGGTACGGCGACGGGGCGACCGGCGCGGTCGCCGGAGCGGGTCGGGTCCCGGGCGGCGCGCAGGTCCCGTGTCGGGCCGCCGGCCGGCGGTCGGCGACCACGCGTGCGCCGCGACCTCGGCCCGTGCTCGTCGCGCATGCCCCGTCCCCACCCTCGGCGGTCCTGACCCGACCGTAGGCGGTCGCCGGCCGGCCGCCCGTCGGAACGGTGAAGCCGGAACTGCTCAGTCCCCACCCGGGCCGGCCAGCGCCCCGGCCAGGGCGTCCGGGTCGGCCACGGTGACCGTCACCCCGGGGTGCCGGAGCCATCCGCCGGGCAGCAGGGCGGGCACCGGCCGGGCGAAGCGGAGGCAGAGCCCGGCGGCGGTGCTGCTGGCGAAGGTGACGCCGCCGTCGACCAGCGAGAGGCGCGCGCCGATCGCCCGCCACCAGCGGTACGGCCCGCCGGGCGTGACGCCGACGACGTTGCGCCGGGCGGTGCGCAGCCGCCACGGGCCGAACCGCACCGCCAACTCGTCCCCGTCCACGCCGACCCAGGCGGTCGCCGGCCGGACGCCGAGCAGCGCGAGTGCAGGCCGGAAGGCCGGGTCGAAGCGGAACGCGAACCGTTGCCCACCTCGTCCTGGGCCAGGATGGCGCTCGGCTCGTCCACGGCGGGGCTCGCCGGTCATCCCGGCCTGCCCGACCGGCCGGCCCGGCGGGCGTCGCCCGGTCGGGCGGGGCGGGCTGGTGCGACGGGCCGGGGGCGGGGGCGGGCGGCGGGCCGACGGGCCGGGTGACTCATGGCGCGGGCGTACCCCGTGTGGGCCGGCCGACACCCCCCGGGCCGGCCGGCCCGTCACCGCGCGGCCCGGTCCCCGGCCGGCCCGTCCGCTCGCCCGTCGCGCCGACGGGTCGGCGTCGGGTGAGGGACGCGTCCCCGCGCTCCGCCTCGTGCCGGTGCGGGCGGAGCGCGGGAACCCCCCGTCCCGGCTACTGCAGGAACGCCCCGAGGGGCGAGAGCAGCAGCCGGCCGAGCGCCGCGGCGGTGTCGTCCAGCCGCGCGCGCTCGCACTCGTGGGCGGCCGGATCGTGCCGGCACCGCCAGATCTTCTGCGCGTTACGCCAGGCGACGTCGCGGGTGTACTCGACCAGCTCCCCCTGGTACCAGTCGTCGATGTCGCCGTTGAGCATGTCGATGAGCAGCTGCCACCGCTCCAGGTAGCCGCGCCGCAGACCGGGGATCTTGTCCGCGAAGATGTCGTTGATCTCCAGGTAGTCGCGGTGCTGGTCGGTGCCGTCGACCGGCTCCGACTCCAGGCTGTCGAACGTGGTCACCAGCGCGAACGGCAGGTCGAAGTTGATGTGCGCGTTCACCCCGGCGGCGGCCGACGGCAGCGGGCGGGCGTCCGGGCCGCGCATCCGCTGGAACAGGCAGGCCCACGCCTTCGGCGTGCCCGGGCTGGAGTCGGTCCACAGCCGCATCGCGTCGAAATAGCGGGCGGCGAACTCCACGTCCAGCCGGGACAGGAACACCGGATCGTTGAACCGGTCGTCGTAGAGGCCGTTCAGCACGCTCTCGGTGATCGTCAGGTACAGCCTGTTGAAGTCGGCCAGCGGGCAGCTCGCCTCCAGCGGAGGCAGCCGGACCAGCAGGTCCTGGAGCTTGGTGAGGTGGTCGACCACCGCCGGCACGTCGGCGGGATGGTCGGCGAGCAGGTCGACGATGTCCCGATGCACGGGCCCCCACACCGGTTCCGTCATCTCTCCTCCACAGTGGTTCCCCCCGGCATTCCCGTGCCGTCGGCGACGCAGCACAGCCTTCCAGCCGGCGACGGCCGGCCGGATCAGTAGAACGACGTATCCCTGCCGCCCGTCAGTCGGGCCGGCTGCGTAGGAAGATCGCGCTGGCCTGCACCCGGGTGCGGACCTGGAGCTTGTCGAAGATGTGCGAGACGTGCACGCCGATGGTGCGTTCGCTGATGAACAGCCGCTGGCCGATCTCCCGGTTGGTCAGCCCCTCGGCGACCGCGGTGAGCACCTCCCGCTCCCGGGCCGTCAGCGCCGCCAACTCGTCGCCGTCCGCCCCGGCGGCCGGAGCGCCGGTGGCCGGGCGGTCCTCCAGCGACACCCGCGCCCGGCCCGCGAGGGTACGGATCTCCGAGGTCAGCGGCACCGCGCCGAGCCCCTGCGCCACCTCGTACGCCTGCCGCAGCAGCTTGGCCGCCGTGGCGCTGCGACTGCGCCGGGCCAGCAGCGCCTCCGCCTGGCGCAGCCGGGAGTACGCCGCCGGATAGGGGTGGTGACGGCGGTCCCACTGCGCCACCGAACGGGCCCACAGCTCCGGGTCGCTGCTCTCGAGGCGGCTCACCTCGGCGGCGCACAGCGCCAGGAAGCCGTCCACCACGTCGCGCACCGGTCGGGCGGCGTGCTCGCTCTTGCGGGCGACCCGGTCGGCCACCTCCCGCAGCCGCCGTACCGCGGTCGGGTCGACGGCCACGGCGCGGCTGGCGTGCGCCTCGGCCTCGGCCCGCAGGCCGTGCCACACCAGCGCGGCGAGGATGCCCACGTCGTCGGAGCGGCTCTCGGTCAGGCCTCGCTGCACCGCCTGCCGGGCCAGGTCGTGCCGGCCCTGCCACATGGCGAGCCCCGCCCGCAGGGTGAGCAGCGGGATCACGTGCCGCGCCCCGCCGCCGGCCAGCACCGTGGCCACGGCGTCCAGGTCGCGGTCGGCGGCCGCGATGTCGCCGTAGCCCACCGACAGCCGGCAGCGCGCCAGCAGCAGTTCCACCGCGTCCGCGCCGGAGGGGCGGTGCCGCAGCGCCGCCGCGACGACCTTCTCCGCCTCGGCCCACTGGCCGACCCGGAACAGTCCGTTGGTGGCGATGGCCAGCAACCGGGTCTCGTACGTGCGGCCCAGGCCGAGCTCGGCCACCCGCTCGGCGCCCCGACGGGCGACGACGACACCCTCCTCCAGGACGTTGAGCGGGCCGGTCAGCAGCTCGGCCAGGTGCAGGTACGCGCAGGCCACGTCCTCCGGGCGGCCGGAGCGCTCGGCGGTCTCCAGCGCGCGTCGCATCACCGCCAGCCCGGCGTCCGGGTCCTCCAGGTACGCCTCGGAGAAGCCGAGCGCCGCGCTGGCCAGCACCACCTCCGACGTGGAGCCGCTCACGGCGGCCGACAGCTCCAGCGCCTCCCGGGCCCGGCGGCCGGCGTCGGCGTACCGGCCGAGGTGCAGCAGCAGCTCGGCCAGGTGCGCGGCGGCGGTCGCCCGCTCCCGGGGCGTGCAGTCGGCGGCCTCCAAGGCCCGCTGGTACTCCGCCTCGGCCGGCGCCGAACGACCGGCGGCAGCCAGGTAGCGGGCCCGGCGGATGTGCAGCGCGCAGGCCGACGGGTCGGCGTCGGCGGCTGCCAGCTCCTCCAGCAGCGTCAACGCCCGGGCGTGTTCACCACAGTGGTGGGCGGCCTCGGCGGCGTGCCCCAGCAGGGCCACCCGGTCCACGTCGGGTGTCGCCACGCCCGGGGAGGCCGCCAGCTGCAACGCGACCGACCAGTGCCGGTGCGCCTCGGCCCAGCCGTGCAGCCGCTCGGCCTCCCGGGCCGCGGCCACAGCCGCCGGCAGGGCCAACGCCGGCTCGCCGGCCAGCCGCCAGTGGTGCGCCAGGCGCGCCTGGTGCAGCTCGGCCGGGGCCGCGGTCAGCGCCTCGGCGTAGCGGCGGTGCAGGGCGGCGCGCTCCGCCGACAGCAGCTCGTGCTCCAGCACCTCGGCGACCAGCCGGTGCCGCAGCCGGTAGCCGTCGTCCCCGCTCACCAGCAACCGGTGGGCGACGGCCGCCCGGGCGGCCTCGATCAGCTCCTCCTCGGGCAGCCGCACCACCCGGGCCAGCAGCCAGTGCTCCACCGGCTCGACGCCGGCCGCCACCGCGTGCACCACGGCGTGCGCGTGCTGAGGCAGCGCGTCCACCCGGTCGAGGAAGATCTCGCGCAGCGTGTCGGAGAGCCCGTCCCGGCCGTCGCGCAGGCCGCGGGCCAGCTCCTCCACCACGAACGGGTTGCCGCCGCTGCGCTGCCACACCAGCTCCGCGGCCTCCGGGGCGAGCGGCCCGCCGACCACGGCGGCGGCGAGCCGGTCGGTGTCGGCCCGGTCCAGCGGGGCCAGGTCGAGCACCCGCACCGTACGCAGCCGGCGCAGCTCGGTGAGCACCCGGCGCAGCGGGTGCGCGCCCTGCAACGACTCGGCCCGCACCGCCGCGAGCACGGACAACTGGAGGTCACCCAGCCCGGCCAGCAGGTAGAGCAGCAACTGCCGGGTGCTGCGGTCGACCCACTGGAGGTCGTCCAGGACGAGAACCAGCGGCCGCCCCTCGGCGATCAGGTGCAGCCCACGGGAGACCCGCTCCAGCAGCGCCCCGGCGCCGTCCGGGCCGGCGGTCTCCTCGGCGAACATCTGCAGAAGGCCACGGACCCCCGAGGAGGTCTGGTCGTGGGAACCGGTCAGCTCGGCGTCGAGGCGGCGCAGTGCCTGGAGCAGCGGGTGCAGCGGCGACGCGTCGCCGATGTCCAGACAGGAGCCGGTGAGCACCAGGGCGCCGGCGTCCCGCAGTCGGGCGCCCGCCTCGCGCAGCAGCCGGGTCTTGCCGACGCCGCTCTCACCGGTGAGGAAGACGGCGGCGGTCTGCCCCTGCGTGACGTCGTCGAGCAGCACGGATCGTACGGTCGTCACCAGGTCGGCCCGGCCGACGAGTGGTGCGGTGTCCACTTCGCTGGCCATGGCACGCAGCCTAGTCACATGTCCCCGCACCGTTCTACGGGTCTTTCGCGCCTGAGGTACTCCTCGCGTCGACATTACGACCGAAGGTTGCGTACGGCCGACATACGTCGTTCGGCAGATCCCCCGCCGGCCCATCGGTGACAGTGTCCGAAGCGTCGTCAGCCACCGCGGGGAAAGGCGGGTGCGATGCCCATGCCCACCATCGTCGCTGGTCCGCAGCGGGCCACGTCGGCAGGCTGGCCGGTGCCGGAGGAGAGACGCCTGGTCACCGTGCTGTTCGTCGACATCGTCGGGTCGACCGCGCTCGTCGACCGGCTCGACCCCGAGGACGTGCGGGCCCTGCAACGGGCGTACTTCGACACCGTCGCCGGGGTGCTGCGCCGGTGGCACGGGGTGGTCGAGAAGTACGTCGGCGACGCGGTGATGGCGCTGTTCGGGGCCCGCCGGTCCGACGGGTTCGACGCGTACCGGGCGGTACGGGCGGCGCTGGAGATCCAGGGCGCCCTCGACCGGAGGTCGCTGCCCGGCGCGCCGGGCCTGCGGGTCCGGGTCGGGGTGGCCACCGGCGAGGCGCTGGTGGAGCTCGCCGCCGCCCGCGACGGCGGGCACGGCGTGGCCAGCGGCGCGGTGATCACCACCGCCGCGCGGTTGCAGGAGTACGCGCCGCCGGGTGGCGTGGCGCTCTGCGCGGCCACCCATCGCGCCACGGCGGGGCTGGTCGACCAGCGTCGCGTGCCGCCGGTGGCCCTGGCCGGCAAGGCGCTGCCGGTGGACGTGTGGCACGCCACCGGCACGACCCGACCGGCCCCGACCCGGCACGAGGGGCCGCTGGTCGGGAGGCGACGGGAACTGGCCGCCGCCCGGGACCTGATCGTCCGGGCCGTCCGGGACCGCAGCCCGCGCTGGCTGTCGCTGGTCGGTCCCGCCGGCAGCGGGCGCAGCCGGCTGCTGCACGAGCTGACCGGCGCGGTGCGGACCGTGGACGGGGCGCCGGTGCGGTGGTGCGTCGCGCACTGCCCGCCGTACCCGGAGCCCCTGGCGCCCGTCGCGGACCTGGTGCGCGGGTTCGCCGGCCTGCGCGCCGGTGAGCCCCCCGCGACGGTACGGCGACGGCTCACCACCGCCCTCACGGACCTGGTCCCGCCCACCGCCCTGACCGAGGCGGTGTACGCGCTCGAGGCGCTGCTGGCCACGCCGGACGGCTCCGCCGACGCGGCGCGGGGCGCCGAGGTGGCCCGGGAGGCGCTCCTGGGGCTCGCCGCCCGGCAGCCGGTGATGGTGGCGGTGGACGACCTCGACCGGGCCACGGCGGCGCTGAACCGTTTCCTGCACCGCCTCTTCGCGGCAGCCACCGCCCGGTCGCTGCCGTTGGTGGTGGTGGCGCTGCACCGTCCCGAGTGGGCGGACGTGCTGCCCGGCCCACGGAGTCGGCGGCACCGGTTGGCGGTGCCACCACTGCGCGCGGTGGAGACCGGCCGGCTGCTGCGCCACCTGCTCGGCCCGGCCGACCGGCCGGCGGCGACGGTCGCCCGGCTGCTGCCGCTGGTCGGCGGCAACCCGGGACGGGCCGTCGCGTACGTGGCGTCGCTCGGCGCGGCGCGGTCCGACCCGTCGGCCGGCGTGGCGCAGTCCGTGCCGGAGGAGGTGCGCCGGGAGGTCGACGCCCGACTGGACCGCCTCGACGGGGCGCGGCGGGCCGTGCTGATGGCCGCCGCGACGGTCGGCGCCGGGGTCACCGCCGCGACGGCGGAACGTCTGCTCGACTGGGCGGCCGGACGGGCCGCCCCGGTGCTGCGCGCCCTGGTCGCGACGGGTCTGCTGGTCGCCCGCGCCGACGGCCGGTACGCCGTCGCCGACGCGGTGGTCCGCGAGGTCGCGTACGCCCGGCTGCCGAGGGCGGTGCGGGCCGTGTTCGCCCGCCGGGCCGGCCGGCAGGCGGACGCGTCGCCGGTCCCCATGGTCGCCCACGCCGCGCACGTGCCGGTGCGTACGGTCGCCGGCCGCCGGGGCGCTCGCGGGGCGCACCTGGCACCGCGCCGACGGCTCCCCGCCGCTCCCCGCCGCGCGCCCGTCCCGTCGGCACCTGCCGCGTCCGGCCCGGTGATCGCCGCCCGCACGGGCGGTCCGACGCCCGCCCTCCGTGCCCCCGACACGTTCGGTCTGGTCGGTGCCGCCGGCGCTGCTGGAGCCGGCCTGCCGGCCGCCCCCACCGAACACGGCGCGGCCGGCCGGGTGGTAGAGCTGCGCGAGTGGGCGGCGGCCCGCGACCGCGACCCGACGTCGGCTGGTGTGCACGGCACGGCGGGCCCCGCACGAACGGCCGGCGCGGCGAGGGCCGCCGACGGTGGCGGCGTCCTGCTCGCCGTCGGGCGGGGCGGGTCGGCGAGCCGGGACGGGCGCGGGCGAAGACCGAGGTGGGACCTGCCGCGCGGCACGCCGGAAGCGGCGTGAGCGGACGGGCGGCGACGTGAGCGGACGGACGCCCGGCGTGGGGCGCTCACCGCCGGATGTCCCCCACGATCCAAGTTAGCGGTCACCGGGCGCAGGCGGTATCGGGCGGCCGACCGAGTGCGCGGGCCGGCGCCGGCTGGCTAGGTTCGCCCGATGCCTGTCGAAGAGATCACCGCCTCCGCCGCCGGCAGTTGGAACCTCGGCGACCGCACCGTGCACCGGATGGGGTTCGGCTCCATGCGGCTCACCACCCATCCGGACCGGGCGCGTGCGGTCCGGGTCCTGCGCCGGGCCGTCGAACTCGGCGTCAACCACATCGACACCGCCGCCTTCTACGTCTCGCCGGGCGGGCCGCTCGGCGTCGGCACCGGTTCGCCCCGGTACGCCGCCGACCTGATCCGCGAGGCCCTCGCGCCGTACCCGGACGACCTGGTCATCACCACCAAGGTCGGGCCCTCCTTCGACGAGGCGACCCGGCACCGGGAACTGACCCCGGCGGAGCTGCGCCGGGAGGTGGAGGCGAACCTGCGCCGGCTGGGCCGCGACCACCTGGACGTGGTCAACCTGCGGATCGTCCGGCGGCCCGGGCAGGACTCGGTGGCGGAGCGGTTCGGCGCGCTGGCCGAACTGCGCGACGCCGGGCTGATCCGGCACCTCGGCCTGTCCAACGTGCGGGCCGACCACCTGGACGAGGCGCAGGACATCGCGCCGGTGGTGTGCGTGCAGAACGGGTACGCCCTCGACCTGAACCGGTGGGCCGACGAACTGCTGCGGGTCTGCGGCGAACGCGGGGTCGCCTTCGTGCCGTTCTTCGCGATCGCGGGCCCCGGGCGGGAGGCGGGAGGCGGCGGCGACCATGACGACGCCGTACGGGCGGTGGCGCACGCGCACGGCGCGACCCCGCACCAGATCCGCCTGGCCTGGACGCTGCACCAGGGACCGCACGTGCTGGCCATCCCCGGCACCGGCGACCCGGAGCACCTGGCGCAGAACGTGGCGGCCGGGGCGATCCGGCTCACCCCCGAGGAGCTGGCCCGCCTCGGCTGACGGTGGCCGCCGGCCGATCGCGGCGCGGCGCCGCCCGGCACTGCGGCGCTCACCTGGCAGCTGCGGTTCCCGCGCCGTGACGCGGCGTCGCCGGGTGTCGCGTCAGCGGCCGCCGAGGAAGGCGAGCGCCCGCTCCCACGTCTGGCTGGCAGCCGCCGGATCGTGGTCGGGCAGGCCCGGGTCGGTGTAGAGGTGACCGACCCCGGGATAGCGGTGGACGCTCAACTCCGCGCCCGCCCCGGTCATCGCCCGCAGCCACCGGCTGAGCTCGGGCTCCGGGGGGTACCCGTCCGGGTCGGCCATGTGCAGCTGCACCGGCAGGCCCGGACGGACCGCCTCCGGCACGCCACCGGCGCCGTGCATGAGCAGCAGCGCGGCGGCGTCGGGGCGCTCGGCCAGCAGCGCGCCGGCCACCGCGGCCCCCATGGAGAACCCGGCCAGCACCGTGTCGGGCGGCGTCTCGTGCAGCGCCGCCCGGGCCCGGCCCATCACGGCCGCCTCGCCGACGCGGTCGAGCAGGGCGAAGCCTTCCTCGACCGTGTTGGCGGCCGGCGCGTCGTAGAGGTCAGGTGTGACGACGTGGTGGCCGGCGGCGCGCAGCCGGTCGGCGGCGGTCAACACGGCGGGACGCAGCCCGCAGGCGGAATGAAACAGCACGACGTGTCCCATCGGGACATTCTGTCCGACCGTGGCGACGGGAGGGGGCCGCCGCGCGGGCCCGGGCCGCCCGCGCCCGCGCTCGTCGGCCGGTGGGGCTCAGCCGGCGGCCGGGGGCAGCGTGCGGCTGCGGCCCCGGAACTCGGCCACCACCGCGCCGTCCTCGCGGGTGACGGTGACGTCGTAGATGCCGCTGCGGCCGTACCGGGTGCGCTCGGTGGCGTGGGCCGTCAGCAGGTCCGCCTCGCGGGCGGGACGGACGAAGGTGATCTCGCCACCGGCGGCGACCGTGGCCGGGCCGTGACTGTTGCAGGCCAGCGCGAAGGCGGTGTCGGCGAGCAGGAACACGAACCCGCCGTGGGCGATGGCGTGGCCGTTGACCATCGCGGCGGTCACCCGCATCCGGGCCACCGCCGCGCCGTCGGCGGCGTCCACCAGCTCGATGCCGAGCCCTCGGGAGGCGACGTCGGCGGCGAACATGTCGTACGCGGCGTTACGCCCGGCCACCTCAGCCGCCCCGCCGCTGGTCGACGATCCGCCGCGTCCTGCCCATCGACCGCTCCACCCCGTCCGGGACGGCCCCCTCGACCGTCGATCTTGACACCGTACGCCGGCCTGCGGGGACGGCACCAGCGGCGGCCGTGACGGCCGTCGGGCCCGGCGCCCGGACACCCCTCCCGCCGATCATGTGCTGTTGCAAAATCATGGCAACAAGGCCTGGACGCGGTACGCATCCGTAACTAGCCTGATCCGCATGAGTCCTTACATCACGTATGCCGCCGCCTGGCAGGAGAGCTGGGACCGCCAGCAGGAGGCATACCTGCCGGACCGGGAGCACCGGTTCACCGCGATGCTCGACGCGGTCGACGCGGTCCGCGACGACGACCGGCTGCGGCTGCTCGACCTGGCCGGCGGCACCGGCAGCATCTCCGACCGGGCACTGCGCCGTTTCCCCCACGCCGAGGTGACCCTGGTGGACCTCGACCCGGCGCTGCTCGCCCTCGCCCGCGCCTCGCTCGGAGACCGGGTCACCATCGTCACCGCCGACCTGGGCCGGCCCGACTGGCACGCCGCGCTCCCCCACCGCGACTACGACGCCGTCCTCACCGCCACCGCGCTGCACTGGCTGCCGGCGGAGCGGCTCGAACGGCTCTACGCCGAACTGCGGGACCTGCTGCGGCCGGGCGGCATCCTGGTCAACGCCGACCACATGCCCGACGACGCGCTGCCGCAGCTCAGCAAGCGCCTGCTCGACCGGGCCAGGGACCGCCGGACGGCCCGGTACGCCGCCGGCGCCGCACTGTCCTGGACGGAGTGGTGGCAGCGGGCGGAAGCCGACCCGGCGCTGGGGCCGCTCGTCGCGCAGCGGCACGCCATCTACCCGACGGGGCACAGCCCGGAGTGGAACCCGCCCGTCTCCTGGCACCTGTCCGCGCTGGCCGCCGCCGGCTTCGCCGAGGTGGGCACGGTGTGGCGGGGCGGCGTCGACGCCGCCGTCGCCGGGGTGCGCTGACGGGCCCGCGGCCCGCCGTTGCCCCGCACCCGCCGGTGTCGCTCCCGGGACACCCGACGGCCGCCGCGCCGGACGTTAGGCTGGCGACCGTGCACCGAGCTCCCCGCCCGTGGCGCCGGTGGGGAGGCGAGGTGCCCGGACCGGACCCGCGGGTCGATCCCGACGTCGACCTGCGCGTACCCGCCGACCGGGGCGAGCTGACCGCCCGTCCCCGCGCGGTGCTCGGGGCCGTCGCCGCCGGCGGCGCACTCGGCGCCCTGGCCCGGGCCGGCCTCCAGCACGTCTTCCCGCACGGTCCGACGGGCTTCCCGTGGGCCACCTTCGCCGTCAACCTGAGCGGGTGCCTGCTGATCGGCGTCCTGATGGCGGCGCTCGACCGGTCCGGTGGCCGCCGGCCGCTGCTGCGCCCGTTCCTCGGCGTGGGGGTGCTCGGCGGCTACACCACCTTCTCGACGTACGCGGTGGACATCGACCGGGCACTCTCCGCCGGCGCTCCGGCCGTGGCGCTGGGCTACCTGGCCGCGACCCTGCTGGGCGCGCTGGCGGCGGTCTGGCTCGGCGACGCGCTCGCCGGCCGGCTGCTCGACCGGACGGCCGGCCCGGCGGACGGCGGGGGCGGGCGGTGACCGTGCTGCTGATCGCGCTCGGCGCTGCCGTCGGCGCGCCGCTGCGCTACCTCACCGACCGGGCGGTGCAGGCGCGACTCGGGTCGGCCTTCCCGTGGGGCACGCTGACGGTCAACGTGGTCGGTTCGCTGCTGCTCGGCCTCCTGGTCGGGCTCCCGGTCGGTCCGGCCGTAAGTGCGCTGCTCGGCACCGGCCTCTGCGGGGCACTGACGACGTACTCGACCTTCGGCTACGAGACGCTGCGGCTGGCCCGGCGGGGCCGGCGGTTCCTCGCCCTGGCCAACGCGCTGGCCAGCGTGGCCGCCGGCCTCGCCGCCGCCGGCGCCGGCCTCACCCTGGCCCGGGCACTGACCGGTTGACCGGCGTCGCCCCGCCCTCGGGACCGCCCGGAGCCGGCCCCGGCACCGCCGGCTGACCCGTCCGCCCGGTGTGCGTCATCGGTCCTCCGCGCGGATCCACGCTCCGGGGTCACTCGGCGAGCCCCGATTCGTAGCCCGCGATCACCAGTTGCGCCCGGTCCCGGGCGGCCAGCTTCGTCATCAGCCGGCCGATGTGCGTCTTGACGGTGCCCCGGCTCAGGTGCAGGTGCTGCTCGATCTCGGCGTTGGAGAACCCGCGGGTGATCAACATCAACACGTCCCGCTCCCTCGGGGTCACCCCGTCGAGCCGGTCTGACACCCGCCGCGCCGCCGGCATCCGGGCGAACTCGGCGATGAGGCGGCGGGTGATGCTCGGCGCCAGCAGCGCCTCGTCCGCGGCGACCACCCTGATCGCGTCGAGCAGCCGTACGGGCGGGGTGTCCTTGAGCAGGAAGCCGCTCGCCCCGGCACGCAGCGCCCGGTACACGTACTCGTCGAGGTCGAACGTGGTGAGTACGAGCACCCGGGGCGCGTCGGGCAACGCCGTGACCTCCCCGGTAGCGGTGATGCCGTCCGTTCCGGGCATCCGGATGTCCATCAGGACCACGTCGGGCGAATGCGTCCGCGCGAGCGCGACAGCCTCGCGCCCGGTGCCCGCCTCGGCCACCACCGTCATGCCGGGGGTGGCGTCGACCAGCAGGCGTAGCGTGCCGCGCAGCAGCGCCTCGTCGTCGGCCAGCAGCACGCGTACCGGCTCACCCATCGCCCGGCACCGCCCGGGTGAACGGCAGCCAGGCGCGGACGGCGAAGCCGCCGCCCGGCTCGAAGCCGGCCTCCAGGGTGCCGCCGTGCATCGCCGCCCGTTCCCGCATCCCCCGCATGCCGTGGCCCGGCGGCCCCACGGCACGTCGCGCCCGTGCGTCGTCGACGACGGCGACCGCCAGCATCCCGGGCCCGGTCGCGACGGTGAGCCGGCAGCGGGCCGAGCCGGCGTGACGCAACACGTTGGTGAGCGCCTCCTGCGCGATGCGGTACGCCGAGGCCTGCACCGCCGCCGGCACCCGCGACAGGTCGACCGCCCGGTCGACGTCCACGGTGACCCCGGCCGCGCGTACGTCCTCGACCAGCCGGTCGAGTTCGGTGAAGCTCGGCACGGTGTCGGCCGGATCGCGCAGGGCGCCGAGCACCACCCGAACGTCGTCGAGGGCCGTGCGGCTGACCCGCTCGATCGCCGCCAGCGCGGCAGCGCCCTGTTCGGGATGGCTCTCCGCGAGGTGGTTGGCAACCGCCGCCTTCATCGCGATCAGGCTGAGGCTGTGCCCGACCACGTCGTGGATGTCCCGGGCGATGCGCAGCCGCTCCTCTGCCACCGCTCGGCCGGCGCGCAGCTCGGCGACCTGGGCGGCGTGCCGCCGCCGGGCGCGTACCACGCGGGCCAGCGTCCACGAGGCGGCGAGGACGGTCGCGGTGTAGAGCAGGACCGGCACCGGGGTGGCGATGAACGACTCCTGCCCCGCCGGGGTGGGGATGACCGGCAGCCCGGGAACGGTCGCGCCCGCCACCGCCCCCGCCGCGACGGCCGCAAGGGTCCCGGCGAGCGCCGGTACGGCCCGCCGGGCGGGAGTGGACAGGGCGACCGGATAGAGCGCGTACGCGATCGCGAACATCACGGCGTCACCGGCGACCCCGACGGCGACCGCCACGGACCCGACCAGCAGCACCACGGCAAGAACCGGCGCCGGCCAGCGCCGCCGGACGGCGAGCGGGAGCCCGAACAGCACGGCCAGGCCGACGGCGAGCACCGCGGGCGTCCGGACCGTCGTGAGGAGCACGAGGGCGACTCCCACCAGCGCGTCGACCCCCGCCAGCCACCGCGCTCCGAGCCGTCCCCAGGTGCCCACGGGGACACCGTATCCACCGGGGCGGTGGCCGGCGTCGGACCACGGTCCGATCCCGGGTCCCGACCACGGTCCGATGTGCCGGGGTGCCCGCCCGGTCGAAACTCCGCTCATGATCACGCGACTTCTCGTCCTGGCCGGTGCGGTGACGCTCGCCGCCGCACCGGCCCCAGCACCGTCGGCCGACCCTCCGGCCGGGATCGACGCCGCCGCCGTCGACGCCGTCGTCCGGGAGTACCGCGAGGCCACCGGCCTGCCCGGCGTCGCGGTGGCGATCACCCGGGGGCCGGAGGTGCGACATGCCGCCGGGTACGGCCGCACCCCGGCCGGCGACCCGGTCACCGCGCACACCCCGATGGCCGTGGCGTCGGTGAGCAAGTCGTTCACCGCCCTCGCCGTGATGCAACTGGTGGAGGCCGGCCGGGTGCAGCTGGACGGCCCGGTCCACCGTCACCTGCCCGAGTTCACGATGGCAGATCCCCGGGCGGCGACGATCACCGTACGGCAACTGTTGGACCAGACCTCCGGCATGTCCGACACGACGTTCCCCGCCTTCAGCAGGCGGCAGCCGAGTTCGCTGCGGGAGGCCGTCGCGGGGATGCGTACGGCGCGCCTCGCCGCCAGCCCCGGCACCCGGTGGGAATACCACAACCCGAACTTCCAGGTGGCCGCGCGACTCGTCGAGGTGGTCAGCGGAGTGCCGTTCGACGAGTATCTGCGGACGCGGGTCTTCGCCCCGCTCGGCATGACGGACAGTCGCACCCTCAACGTGGCCGCGGAGATGCCACCGAGCGCACGCGGCCACCTGATGGTCCTCGGTGTGGCCGTCGCGCTGCCCGAGCCGCCAGCCTTCGGCAACGGCTCGGGCGGGATACTCAGCTCCGCGCACGACATGGCGGCGTGGTTGATCGCGCAGGGCAACCAGGGTCGTGGCCCGGACGGCACGGCGGTCGTCTCCCCCGCAGGCCTCGCCACGCTGCACCGCCCGTCCGCGGTCTCCGACCCGTACGCCCTGGGCTGGTTCGTCGAGAAGACCGCGTCGGGGGCGCCGATGATCGCGCACAGCGGCGACCTGTTCACCTCGACGGCGTACCAGGCGCTGCTGCCCGCGTCCGGCCACGGCGTCGCGGTCATGGCGAACACCGGCCTGTCCCACGGTCATGCCTCGGCCCTCGCCGAGCGCCTCGTCGCGCTGATCGAGGGAACGTCGCCACCTCCGGCGGGCATGTCGCTCGTGGTCGTCGACGCGGTGCTGCTGCTGTTCGCCGTGGCCACCGCCGCACTCGCCGGCCGGGGCGTGCTCCGGTCGCGGCGCTGGGCGGCCGGCCGGACGGCACGCGCCTGGACGCTGATGCGGCTGCTTCCGCTGCTCACGCCGCCGCTGCTGCTCGCCTCGGTCCACCGGGTGGTCGGTTGGCTCTACCGGGGTCGCGACGTCGCCTGGATCCAGGTGGCGTACATCTATCCGATGTTCATGGTGCTGCTGGCCACCGCGACGCTGGGATGCGCCGCCGTGCTGGTGGCGCGACTCGTCCGGCTCGGGCACGGCTGGCGGCCGCGCCGGGGTCCACGATCGGCGGCGGCCGTTGGGGCGTGACCGGGCGCGAGGCGTGACCGGGCGGCCCGGTGGCGAGCCGGATCAGCGGGCATGACGCTCCGGGTGGGCCCGGTTCCAGGCCCGCATCCGCTCCGGATAGCCGGTGCGGGCGGCCTCGTACAGCGGCACCGCGTGCTTGCGCGCGATCGTCCCGGCGGCGCGCGGCGAGCCGGTGCGGCGGCGGATCCACTCGCCGTCGTGGGCGATGGCGACCACCGTCGTGTCGGTCGCCGTGGTCTCCGGCTCCAGGTAGAACTCCACACCCCGGCGGCTCGTGACGAACGCCTCCAGCGCGGCCAGATCCTCACGGGTCGCCTCCCGGTCGAGCTTCGTGGGGATCGCGTCGGTGCCGCGCGACCGTCGACTGAACCAGCCCATCCCCCGTTCTCCTCTCCTCGGCGTCGTTCCAGTGCAGCACCCTTTCCTGAAACACCGCTGCGAGCCGGGTGTGAGTGCCCTGCAACCGGGTGACGGCTACGAGTCAGGGAAGGTGAGGCCTGACCGGCGGGCGTCAGCGGGCCGGCGGGCGGGTGGCCGGCACCAGGGCGAGGGTGGGCAGCAGCAGGAGCGGCACGACGAGCAGGGCCTGGAGCGTGCCGACCCGGTCGCCGAGCAGGCCGAGCAGCGGCGGGCCGGCCAGGAGCGCCGAGTAACCGATCACGGCGACCACGCTGACCCGCGCCGGCGCCCGACGTTCGTCGTCGGCCGCCGCGCTCATCCCGACCGGGAAGCCGAGCGACGCGCCGATCCCCCAGAGCGCGACGCCCGCGATCGCCACCGGCCCGGGCCCGGCGAGCACCGCCACGCCCGCGCCGACCGTGGCGAGCAGGATCGCACCGGACAGGACGGGCACCCGGCCCCACCGGTCCAACGCGACGGTGCCCACGGTGCGCCCGAGGGTCATGCCGACGACGAAGAGGCCGAAGACGCCGGCCCCGGCCGCCTCACTGAGGTCGTGGCCGTCGATGAAGGCGACGGCCAACCAGTCGTTGGCGGCGCCCTCGGCGAACGCCGACACCAGCACCAGCAGCCCGATGAGCAGGGTGCGCGGTTCCCGCCAGGCGGCGAGCAGGTCACGCCGGCGCTCGGCCGGGGCCGCCGACGCGGACGCGGTGCCGCCCTCGGCGGCCGGCAGGAACGACCGGACGGCCAGCAGCGTGCCGAGCAGCACCGCCGCCGCCAGGGCGGCGAGGTGGACGGCGACGGGCACGCCGAGGCGGGCGGCCCCGACGCCGAGCCCGGCGCCGGCCACGGAACCGAGGCTCCACGCCGCGTGGAAGCGGGGCATGACCGTACGACCCAGCCGCCGCTCGACCGCCGCGCCCTCGACGTTCATCGCGACGTCGCAGGTGCCTGAGCCGTAGCCGAGGGCGCACAGGCCCACCACGACCCCGACCGTCGAACCGGCGATGGTGCCAGCCCCGGCGACGGCCAGCCCGGCCGCGACGCACAGGGTGGAGAGTGCGACCGTGCGGGCCGTGCCGAACCGCTGGGCCACCAGCCCGGCGGTGGGCATCGCGAGCAGGGCGCCGACGGACATGGCGAGCAGGAGCAGCCCGAGCCGGCCCGGGCTGAGCCCGAGTTCGTCGCGGACGGCCGGCACCCGGGAGAACCAGGTCGCCACGGCCAGGCCGTTGAGCGCGAACACCACGGCCACACCGGTACGGGCGGCCAGCACCGCCCTGGGTACGGCCGGGGTCGACGCGGCGGGCGGTGCGGCGGTGCGGCTCACGGTGGCGGTCCTCTCGGCCGGGGTCTGCGTACGATCGCACACCTGGGAGCGCTTTCAACACAACCTGGGGCCTCGGTCACGGGCACGTCGGTGGATTGGCCGCCGGGCGGGCGGGTAACCGCCGCCGTATGCCCGCCGAGGACGAGGAGCGGTGATCCCGTGGCCGAACCCGCGCCCCCGCACCGGCAGCCGGAGGAGAACCCGCGGCACGGCCGGCTCGCCGCGCGCCCGACGCCGCCGACCGCCCTGGCCGCCGCCGGGCTGGCGTCGCCGACCGACCAGCACGGCGCACCGCTGGCGATGGTGTACGCCCCGGAGCCCGTCGACGGCCCGCCGTACCGGCTGGTGCTGCTCCTGCACGGGGCCGGCGGCTCGGCCCGGCAGGGGCTGGACCTGCTGCTGCCGGTCGCCGACGCGCACCGGCTGCTGCTGGTCGCCCCGCAGGCGGCATCGAGCAGCTGGGACCTGATCGTCGAGGGCTTCGGGGCGGACGTCCGGCGCATCGACGCTCTGCTGGCCACGGCCTTCGCCGGGTACCCCGTGGCGGGGGTGGCGTTCGGCGGCTTCTCCGACGGCGCCTCGTACGCCCTCTCCCTGGGCCTGACCAACGGCGACCTGGTCGACGCGGTGCTGGCCTTCTCCCCCGGCTTCGCCGCGCCGCAGGTCACCCACGGCAGGCCCCAGGTCTACGTCTCGCACGGCGCCGACGACCCGGTGCTGCCGGTCGACGTGTGCAGCCGCCGCCTGGTTCCCCGCCTGCGCTCGCTCGACTACGACGTCACCTACGACGAGTTCCCGGGCGGCCACGAGATTCCCCCAGACATCCGCACCAACGCCGCCACCTGGCTCACCTCCTGACAGTTTCGCCAGGCACCACGACTGGATGATCGACGGCGGCGGGTGGCAGGGCTTCGGGTGTGGATCCGTTGACCGGGTTGTGGGGCCCGGCGGCGGGCGCGGGCAGGAGCGCCGGCGCCCGCCGGCCCGTTCCCGGGATCAGGGCCGGACGCGCCAGAGCGGGCTGTCGACGTAGTGGTTGTCGAACCGCTCGCCGCTCGCGGCGATCTCGGCCGGATCCGCCTCGCCCCGGTAGACCCGCTCCAGCAGCCGGTAGTAGTCGAACCGGCCGATGCCTGGGGTGAACACCACCAGCACGTCGGCGGCCTCGTCGCGGGCGGGCGCGAACGCGTGCGGGGTGTGCGGCGGCACGACCAGGAAGTCGCCCCGGCGCAGGGTGCGGATCTCGTCGCCGACCAGCACGTCCAGGACACCGTCGAGCACGAAGAACGACTCGGACGCGCGGGTGTGCAGGTGCGGTGGCGCGCCCGGGGAGCCCCGGTGCAGCGTGGCCCGGTTGGCGGTGAGCGCGTCGCCGGTGGCGTCGGCGTCGGCCAGCAGGGTGATCAGGCTGGTCGGCCCGTCGGCGAGCACGGTGGCGTCGGCGGCCCGGACGTGCACAGGTGCGGTGGTCATGGATCTGTCCTCCCAGGACGGGTGTGCGGTCAGGTGAGCGGTGCGGTGAAACGGTCGCGGGTGTTGCCGGGGGTGTCCGGGTAGCGCTGCTGCACGGCGGCGCGAAGGTCGGCCAGCGTCTGCCCGGCCAGCTCGCGCCGCCAGGCCAGGTCGGCCCGGCGCATCGCCTGCGAGACGAGGCAGACCTGCCGGTAGTCGACGTCGCCGCGGCCGCCGGGCCCCTGACGGAGGATCTGCTCGCAACGGAACGCCTCTTCCCCGCCCTCGATCGCGACGACCACGTCCAGCACCGTGATCGCCTCAGGGGCACGGGCCAGCCGGAACCCGCCGCGCGGGCCGGAGGTGGACGACAGGATGCCGGCCCGCACCAGCGCCTGCAACTGCTTGTTCAGGTACGCCGTGGGCAGCTGGTAGAAGGCGGCCAGGCGGGCCGCCGACACCGCCTGGCCCGGCTCCGACCAGGTCAGGTTGAGGCAACTGTGCAGGGCCCATTCGACGCCCTCGGTCATCCGCATATTCTGGATATTAATTGTCCAGGATTAGTCTGGCAAGCGCCTGGTGCGGACGCTGCGCGCCGACCGGCGTCGGGACGGTCCCTTCCCGGCGTCGGGTGGCCGACGCCAGGGACCCCCGGAACGGTGAAGATCCGCTATAAGTGGCGGATGGAGTTTCCCGCCTACCTCGCCACCATGCCGATGCACGCGATCACCGAGATCCACGGCGAGCCCGGCCTGCTGGCCCGGTTCCGGCTGGAGCTGCGCGCGTTCGACGAGGCCGCCCAGGCGCGACTCACCGAGGCCCTCGACCTGGCCGCCGAACTGCACGGCGACGACCGGCGGGTACGCGAGCCCTACCTCAACCACCTGCTGCGGGTGGCGATCCGGATGATGCACCACTACCAGGTCCGCGACGTCGACGTGATCGTCGCCGGCCTGCTGCACGACGCGGTCGAGGACCATCCCGACGAGTTGGCCGCCTCGTCCGCCGGCGAACTGGCCGGGGCGCAGGCCGACGGGGACGCCACGGCCGCCGCCCTGGCCGTGCTCGCGGAACGCTTCGGCCCGCGGGTCGCACGCCTGGTCGGCGCGGTCACCAATCCGGCGTACGACCCGGGGCGGGACAAGCACGACCAGTACCGGGAGCACGTGGCGGCCAGCCTGGACCGGGAACCGTGGGCCCGGGTCATCAAGATCTCCGACTTCACGGACAACGGGGTGGGCGTCATCCACACCGTCGGGCCGAAGGTGACCTCCTCCGCCCGCAAGTACCGCCCACTCGTCCCGGTCTACCGGGACCTCGTCACCCGGCCGGACACTCCCCTGTCGGCCCCGGTGAAGGAGCACATCCTCGGGCAGCTCGACCTGGCCGAGGAACGCTTCAGCGCCATCCTCGACGAACCACCCCACCCGAACTGACCACGCCTCCGCCGGTTGGTCGGTCTGCCCCGGCTCGGATCATGATCAGTTGATGGTTGGCCGGAAGGCGGGGGTGAGTTTGGCCGGTTCCTCATCAGAGGATCACGGTCAGCCGAGCGGGGCGAGGTCGGTCGCTTCGCGTCCCCTCATGTGATCGAGGGTCGCCGCACCGCCCCGGGGGCGACCACGAAATTCTGGCTGCGGCGGGTCGCGAGGATGGAGAGCGTCTCGCGACGTACCTCGTCTGGTTCGTAAAGCAGCCGCCGGTGGGTGAAGCGGACGACGAGAACGCCCCGGGCCGCCAGCAGGGCGTCGCGGCGCAGGTCGATCTCGCGCTCCCGTGGGTCGGCGTGCGCCGTCGCGCCGTCCAGCTCGATGTCGACCAGCTCGACCTCGGCGAACAGGTCGAGGTAGACGACGCGTCCGCCCAGCCGCACCCGCACCTGCCGCTGGAAGGCCGGCATTCCCGGCCCGACGAAGACATGGTCGTACCCCCAGATCTCCAACGGGCTCCGACAGCCTGCCGCAAGCCGGTCCAGCAACCCACGTAGTGCGGCGCGGTCCGCCAACTTCGGCACGGTCGCCAACGCGGCGGCGACCCGCGGTGGAGTGGTCAGGCGGTCGTTGACCGCCCTGATGAGAGTCGCTGGCCGGTCCACCTGCGGCAGCAACGGCCAGGCGTCCACGAGCGTCTGGTCCAACCGGGTGACCGGCTCGCCGTCTCGCATCAGCGTATGCGGCGGCTGCGGCGCGAAGGACCGGCGATGGTGTACGACCAGGTACGGCCCACTACGCAGCCCCGCACCGTTCGGCACGTTGAGGTGCACCGGCTCGCCGGGCAGCTGACGGCGCAGCTTCCACACGTCCAGGGCGGTGAGGTGGCTCAGCGCACCACGCCCACCCGTGTAGGCCACCGCCGCCCGGCGGGCCAGGACCGGGGCGACCCGGGCCAGCGGTGGCGTGCTCTTCTCGCCGTCCGCCAGGGCGGCGTCCACGTAGACCCCGGGCAGCAGCCGGAGCAGGCGCCCGGAGCGCGAGGCGTCTTCCAGCACCCAGCGCGGAAGCACCTGCGCGGCGGCGCGTCGGGTGACGAGCCCACCGTTGCCGTCGACCAGGGCCCGCAACACAGGGTTCACGCCGCTGACCGTGCCGGATACGTCCACTGCCCGCCACCCGACTCCGCGCGCACTGTGGACAGCACCCTCGCTGTGGAAAACCCCCACACGCGCCGGTAGCCGCGCTAGGGCCCCTATCGGCCCTGTGGCTCGGTGTCGCCGAGGGCGCGGGCCGTTGACCGACGGCCCACAGCGCGGGGCGCTTCAGACGCAGGCCACGGCCAACCCGCTTCGACACGTTGGCCGTCCGCTACGAGGCCACGATCCACCTCGCCGCCAGCAACGAGTGGCCATGACCGACTTCGACACAGGCCAAGGCACCGATGATCGTTTGTCGAGAGCCCGGAAGCCACCCACCACTTTGGCCGGTTTTCGGTCACACGATCATGGGCACCGCCGCACCTGCTGTCGCTCGGGCACCTGCGGATGGCAGCGGAGACCTGGCGAGTGGCGAACAGCCGTCCCCGATCAGGGCTCCCGCATCCAGAGCTTCGGGTCGTTGACGAAGACACCCTTGCCCTGATGCCGCCAGATCACACGCAGGGCTTCGAGTCGGACGTAGACCTGCTTGACCGTGGACGGGCTGACCTTGTGAGTCGCGGCGAGCTGCGTGATCGAGGGCAGCTTGTCGCCCGGCTTGAGCTTCTTCGCTCTGATGTCGGCGACGATCTCGTCGGCGATGCGAATGTAGTCGGCGGTGATCGGCATGGCTCCCCCTGCGTGGCACGCCAATTCGATCACGCAACGACACCTTGCAACAACTCATCGTTTGACTCAGATGACTGGGACAGCTAAGTTTGGGACCGCCTCTCCCCTTGCGTGGCAACAAGGAGCAGAGGCATCCCCCTGGTCGGGGCGGGTGCCCGTGCCCGTCCCGACCCTGTCCGGCTGCTCTGCTGTCGTACCGCTGAATCGAGCTGCGGCGGCCGAGCGGGCGGGTCGTCCGCAGCCCCCTCGCGGACGACCCGCCCTTCCAGGCCCACCGCGAGGAGCCGGCGCGCTCCCGCCTGCCCCAGAGAGGATCGTCGTGGCTCAGGTGTATCGAGGTGGCCAGCCCCGCCCGGCCGGTCACCCGAACCGGTTGACGCCGCACGAGGTGCGGACCCGCGAATTCACCGCACGCCGGCGCGGCGTCGACCCCGTGGAGGTACGCGAGTTCCAGGCCCGGGTGGCCGACGAGCTGGCCACGCTCAACGAGACGGTACGGCAGCTCAGCCAGGAGAACGACCGGATCAAGCGGGCACTGCGGGACTGGCAGACCATGCACGCGCGAGAGTGTCGGCCGCCGGAGGACGGCAACTCCGGGCACCGGTGACCGCGCTCCCCTGCCCCGGTGACCTGCTCGTCGTCGACGGCCGCGCCTCGGTGCAGTTCGCCGGGGACCGTGCCCTGGCCTTCCGCGTCGTCTCGGTGGGCGACCAGCCGACGTACGCCGGCTGGATCTGGCTGACCGGCTACGTCCTGAACCGTCGCGGCGCGGCGACCGCCAAACGCGAGATCTATGTCCGGCTCGCCGGCCTCCGTCCCGTCGTCAGCCCGCCGGCTTCGCAACCCGCGTATGTCACCCGCTCCTATGCTTCACGGCCGCGGGCGTGGCTGGACCTCATCGGGCTCGCCCCCTGACGGGACTGGTCTCTACGCACCGCCTCCCGTCAATTCAGCCGGGGCCGACGCCTCCGCTGTCTGCCGTAGCGCTCTGTCAGCCCGGTTCCTTTCCAGCCGGGCTTCGAGCGTCGTGGCCTGGGCGACCGAGCCGCCACGGACACCGAGGCCACCACGGGCCGCACGATAGAAGAGGTCTCGCGCCTCGTTGGCCCGGTGCAGCAGGTCATCGCGGTCTTCCCCCTGGGTGAGCCCGCGGGCCGCCCGCTCGATCCCCCACACGGCGTCCCGCCAGTCACGCGCCGCCGACACCGTGGAGGCGTCCCCGAGCAGCAGGACGCTCTCCCAGGCCAGGGTGCGCCGGACGTCCGCCTCGGCCAACCGGGCGAGCCCTTCCTCCCGGTCGATGCGGTGTCCGCGCGAGTTCGGCCGCTCACTGGCGAGTATCCGTACAGCGATGGCGTGGATCTCCTTCACCACCCGCCCGAACTCGACGTACGCGTCGAGCCGCCGGTCGTCCCAGCGAATGGACTGGTTCCGCTTCCAGCGGGTGCGATCGGCGACCGAGGTGGCGACGATCGTGCCGATGGCGCCGATCAACACACCGATGAGCGCGGGCAACTGCGCTACGACACTTTCCATGGCTGCGAGCCTGCCAGCCGGCGGCAACCGGAGCGCCCACCGGGTCACCTGCCGAGCAGGCTCGACGGTGGCGTCCCCGTCCAGGCCCACGTCTCCAGCAGCCCCCGGTCGACCAGGACGATGCCGAGCTGTCGGGCGAGACGTACGCCGTCGCCGGCGGTGAAGAAGCCGTTGGTGACGATCATGCACAGCTCACCGCCGTGCACCTCCCGGCAGGTGCCGGCGAAGCGCTGGATGGCGGCGCTGCCGACCCGGTTCGTCAAGCTCTGCCGTTTGCACTGCACGACGACGCGCCACGGCCAGTCCCCCGAGGACGAGCCCCCAACTGTTTCCCGAGCCGGCCCCGGAACGGCCACGCCGCACGGGTCTTCCGCTGCCGGCACGCCGCCGCCTGCGGTAGTGCCCCCGCACCCGGGCTCCGTTGCGGCGGACGTGGGGCTTCACGTACGGCATGCGGCACCTCCGAGGGGTCGGGAACCCAGCCTCCCGCCCCGGTGTGACAAACAAGACGTACGCAGGTCGATACTGTCAGCTACCCGTCACTTCGGAGAGCCGGCAGGCAAAGCGCTCACGTCAGCTCGGAACGTCGCGGCGGCGGAAGCCGGCCACCCCGGCCGCGAGCAGTACCGCCGCCACCGCCGTCAGCACGACCAGCGGCAGCGCCACCGGCTCGACCGCCGGCACCGACGGCACGTGGGTGAACGGCGACAGGTTCAGCGCCGCCTGCGGCAGGTCGAGCACCGCGCCGAGCTGCCCTAGCAGCAGGAACAGGATCAGCGCGGTCCAGGAGAGCGCCACCGACCAGCGGGGCAGCAGCCCGAACAGCGCCGTCACCACCCCGGCCACCACCAGCAGGGCCGGCAGCCGCACCAGCGCCGCCCCGCCCAGCTCGACGGCATTCCCGAGGGGGTCGCCGGCGACCAGGCCGTAGCCGAGCCCGGTGGTGAGCCCGCCCAGCAGCACCAGGGCCAGCGCGCCGAGTGTCGCGGCGAGCACCTGGGTGGCCAGCCACCGGGTGCGGCTGACCGCCGTGGCCAGCACCGCCTCCAGCACCCCGTCGGCCTCGTCGTTGCGCGTGCGCAGCAGCGCCTGCACGACGTACGCCCCGATGGTCAGCGCGAACAGCGCCAGCATGGCCGCCAGGTACGCGTCGATCAGTTTCGCGCCGCCGCCCATCGCGCTGATCGCCTCGGCTGCGGCCGGATTCTCCTCGATCATCGCGTTGAACTCGTCGCCGGCGATGCCCATCGAGAACCCGAGCACCGCCACCCCGACCGCCCAGCCGAGCAGCGCGCCGCGCTGCAACCGCCAGGCCAGTCCGGCCGGGCTGAGCAGCCCGGGTGCGGCCGTGGCCGGCCCGCGCCGGGGTGCGACGAGTCCGGCGCCGATGTCGCGCCGCTCGGCGAGGGCGTAGGCGAGCGCCACGCCGGCGACCAGCAACGCGACGGGCAGCGCCAGCGTCCACCAGCGTTCGCCGCCGAAGGCGCGCACCTGGTTGCCCCAGCCGAGCGGGGAGAGCCACGACGGCCAGGCGCTGACCACGCGCACGCCGCCGTCGGTCTGCTCGCCCAGCACGTCGCCGGCGGCGCGGAGCAGGAAGGCGATCCCGACGGCGGCGGCGGCGAGCGCGTTGGCGCCCCGGGAGGTGACCGACATCTGGGCGGTGACGGCGGCGATGCCGGTGAACGCCACCCCGACGCCGCCGACGGCCGCAGCCGCGGCGACGGATCCGGCGAGGGGCAGGCCGGCGCCGGCCAGAGCGACGGCGAGCAGGGCGGTGGCGGCCACGTTCGCCGTGACGACCACCAGCAGGGCGGCGGTGAGCAGGGCGTACCGGCCGACGACGGAGGCGCCGAGCAGCTCCGCCCGGCCGGTCTCCTCGTTCTGCCGGGTGTGCCGGACCACCGCGAAGGTGCTCAGCAGCGCGGCCAGCAGGGCCAGTGTCACGTACGTCTCGGCGACCGTCACGGCGCCGAGGTCGGTGCCGGCGATGGGGCCGTTGAACGCGCGGGCGACCAGGCTGGACGCCGACGTGCTGGCGTACCCGACGCGGGACGCCTCGTCCGGGTAGAACTCCTTGACGCTGCCGGCGAGGGCGTAGCCGAGCAGGGGCGTGCCCAGCACCCAGATCGCCAGCCGGGTCCGGTCGCGGCGCAGCACGAGCCGGGCGAGCCGCCCGGTGCCGGTGAACGCGCTCATCGGGCACCCGCCGGCCGGTCGGCGCCCGCGCGGTGGCCGTTGGCGGTGAGGGCGGCGCGCTCGTCGCCGTAGTGGCGCAGGAACAGCTCTTCGAGGGTGGGCGGGGCGCTGGTCAGCGCGCGGACGCCGAACCCGACGAGGTGCCCGAGCAGCTCGTCGAGGTGGGCGGGCTCGACCTCCAGGTGGGTGCGCCCGTCGACCTCGCGTACCTCGTGGACGCCGGGAAGGGCCGCCAGACCGGTCGTCGGTCGCGCGGTCTCGACCGTGACGGCCGTACGCGTGAGGTGGCGCAGCTCGGTGAGGGTGCCGGACTCGACGGTGCGGCCCTCGCGAATGATGCTGACCCGGTCGCAGAGCGCCTCGACCTCGGCGAGCACGTGGCTGGAGAGCAGCACGGTGGCGCCGTCGCGTTTGAGTTGGCGGACCTCGTCCTGGAACACGGCCTCCATCAGCGGGTCGAGCCCGGAGGTGGGTTCGTCGAGCACGTAGAGCTCGACGTCCGAGGCGAAGGCGGCGACGATGGCGACCTTCTGCCGGTTGCCCTTCGAGTAGGTGCGGCACTTGCGCGTCGGGTCGAGGTCGAAGCGCTCCAGCAGGTCGTCGCGGCGGCGCCGGTCGAGGCCGCCGCGCAGCTGGCCGAAGAGGTCGATGGCCTCGCCGCCGGAGAGGTTCGGCCACAGGTTCACGTCGCCGGGCACGTACGCCAGCCTGCGGTGCAGGGCCACCGCCTCCCGCCAGGGATCGGCGTCGAACACCCGTACGTCGCCCGCGTCGCGGCGCAGCAGGCCGAGCAGGACGCGGATGGTGGTGGACTTGCCGGCGCCGTTGGGACCGAGGAAGCCGTGCACCTCCCCCGCCTCGACCCGCAGGTCGAGCCCGTCGAGCGCACGGACGCTGCCGAACGTCTTGACCAGGTCGCCGATGGAGATGACGGGCATGGCTCCTCCTGCCGCTGGTGGTGCCGACGTCCTCACTGTACTGACCGATGGTCAGTCGAATCAACAGTGTTACCGGTCACCGGTCAGTCGTGGCTAGGCTTGCCGGCATGACGGTCGACACGCCCGACGACACGCGTACGCGGATCCTGCGCGCGGCGCTGGACCTGTTCGCCGAGCACGGCTACCAGCGCACCTCGCTGCGCCAGATCGCCGAGCGGCTACGGCTGACCAAGGCCGCGATCCTCTATCACTTCCCCACCAAGGAGCACCTGCTCGCGGCCCTGGTCGAGCCGCTGGTGGCCGACCTGGAGGCGCTGCTGGACGCGGCCGAGGCGGGGCCTGCCGAGCGTGCCCGATGGACGGTCCTGGAGGGCTGGGTGGACATCATCCTGGGTCACCGCCGTCCACTCGGCATGCTCTTCCACGACATCGCGCTCGTCGGCCGGGGCGACACCTACCACCGCCTGATGCGGATCGCGATGCGGGCCAACGACCTGATCGCCGGGCCCGGCGCCGGGCGCCGCGAGCGGGTCCGGGCGGTGCAGGCGGTCGCCGCGTGCAGCGACCCGGTCGTCTTCTTCACCGACGTACCGGTCGAGGTGCTGCGGGCCGACATGCTCGACGGGGTGCGCCAGCTGCTGGGCGATCCGCCGGCGGGCGCCGGCCCGGCCGGGGGCGGGCGGGGGCTCGCGGC
>NZ_JBEZMR010000039.1:0-48827 GCF_040652795.1 Micromonospora sp. NPDC048170 | reverse complement strand
TAGACGGGCGGGGCTCCCCCCCCCCGCCCCCAACGACTACCACTGGAATAATCTGCGGGGCGGCTTGTCCCCGCCCCCCCGGGGGGGGGGGGGCCCCCACCGCCCCCGGCCCCCCCCACCACCGGCGTTCGGGCCGAGCCCCGGCTGGGCTGACCGGGCCGGGCCTGTCGGCGGGGCGACCGGGGTCGAGCGGGCCGTCAGGCGGTGACCGGCGCCGGATCAGGCCGGACCGGCCGGCCGCCAGCGGCGGCGGGCCCCGCGCGGCACGACGAGCGCCAACAGCGTCGCCAGGGCCACCACCGCACCGCTGATCCCGGCTACCAGCAGCGCCCGGTCCCGGGCCGTCGCCCGGCGGGCCTGCTGCGCCACCAGCGCCGGCTCGGCCCGGTCGTCGGCGAGCGCGGTGACCTGACGTACCCGCTCCGGCGTGCCGCCCCCGGTCTCGGTGACCGCCCGGTACGGGTTCAGCACCCCCGCGCCGTACCCGCCACCCCGGCCGTCGCCCGGGGCCGGATCGGCGGTCGCCACGATCCGCTGCGCCACCTGCGCCGCGGTCAGCTCCGGCCGGTACTGGCGCAGCAGCGCGGCGGTGGCCGCCACGAAGGGCGCCGCGTAGCTGGTGCCCTCGGCCCGGTGGTGGCCCTGACCGGGGGCGGCCATCAGCACGTCGCTGCCCGGGGCGACCAGGTCGACGTACGAGCCGGTCTGGGAGAACGGGGCGCGGGTGCCGTCCGCCCCGATCGCGCCCACCCCGAGCACCCCGTCGTACGCGGCCGGGTAGGGCCGGGGGTCCCCGGCGTCGTGCAGGTTTCCGGCGGCGGCCACCACGACCACGTCCCTGTCGACCGCGTAGCCGATCGCGGCCCGCACCGCCGGGGCGTCCGCGTACAGGACGACGGAGAGGTTGAGCACGTCCGCGTCGTGGTCGACCGCCCAGCGGACGGCGCGGGCGAAGTCCTCTGCGCTGACCGTGCGCCCCGACTCGCGTCCCTCGACCACCTGCTGCTCGCTGACCCGTACCGGCAGGATCCGGGCGCCCGGCGCCAGCCCACGGAACGCCACCCCGTCGCGGGGGACCGCGGCGATGACGCTCGCCACACCGGTGCCGTGGCCGGCGCAGTCCCGGCTGCCGTCGCCGCCCGGGTCGAGCAGGTCGGTGCCGTCGAGCACCCGGCCGGCCAGCTGCGGGTGCCGCCGGTCCACCCCCGAGTCGATCACCGCGACCGTCACGCCGGCGCCGGTGGCGAGTGGTGCCAGCCGCTCCGGGGCGTACCGCTGCTGGGGCCAGGGGGGTGCGGACACCGGCCGGACCGGGGCGAGGGGCGAGGGGCAGCCGGGGGCCGCGCGCACGGCGGTCGGCGCGAACACGGACCGACCGGCGAGGCCCGGGCCGGGGGTGGGTTCGGCCGGGCGGGCGGCGACCGCGGGGGCGGTCAGCAACGCCGTCGTGAGAGCGGCGAGAAGCGGGCGCGCGGGGGACCGGGACATCGACCGCCTCCGTATCGTGTCGACTCCGGAACGGGATGTTAGCGCCTCCGGCGACACCGGGCGCACCGCCGCCGGCCAGCGATTGTGACCTTGCTTCTACCTTGTAGGTTGTACGCGATACCTATGGCCTGTTCGCGGGAGGAGGGGTGGCCGTGACCGAGTGGGAGCCGGCCACCGACGCCGAAGCGGCGATGCGGGACGCGTTACGCGCCAACGACCAACAGCTCTACTTCCGCGTCCTGGCCCGGACCGAGTTGCTGCTGCCGGTCTCCGCCGAGGCGCTCGCGGGAACGGCGCCGGTGGGCTGGGGCACCTGGAGCACGGGTGGCCGCACCCACGTGCTGGCGTTCACCTCCGGCGCAGCCGTGCACGCCTGTCTCGGCGAGAACGGGAGCGCCGTCCGGCGCAGCACGTACGCCGACCTGGCCGACGGCTGGCCCAACCACGAGTGGTGGCTGGCGGTGAACCCCGGCCTGCCCATCGAGGGCTACCTGCCGGCCTGGTTCGTCGCCCAACTCTCCCGGGGCGACGTCCGGCTGCCCGGCCGCACCATGGGGGCGCGGGCCCGGCTGGAACGGGTGGAGACAGCCGCCCGGGCGCGGGCCCTCGCCGCCGGGCAGGACGCGCCGGGCGGGTCGGACACCGGGCCGACCACCGGCCTGAGCCGGTCCAACGGCACGCTCCGGCCCGAGCCCACGGTCGCATCGCCGACCGGCCGGGTTCCCGCACCTGCCCGACCCGGCCCGCCGTCGGAGCAGTCCCGCACGCCCGTCCCACCGGCGTTCCCGGCGGACCCGCTCGACCCGTGGCGCGGTGACCCGGCGGCCGGCGGGCCCGCGCGCTTCGATGCCGTGGCGGCCCCCGACCGGCTTCCGCCGCCGCGCTCCGCGCCGCTCACGGAGCGCCCGAGGGGCCTGCCGACGCCCGAGGCCCAGCCCCCGCCGTCGACGAACGGCCGTTCGGAGGGGGAGGCCCCGGAGCGGCCGAGCCGGTCGTTCTTCGAGCCGGCGTCCGGTCGGGCGGCGGCCAACCGGCAGGAGGCGCTGCGTTCCGGTGAGCGGGCCGCCCCGCCGCCCCGCCTCGCGTCCGGCAGCCAGCCGTTCCCGCGCCGCCGGCCGCTCGTGGAGCCGGTGCCGGAGGAGCCGACCCGCCCGATCCCGAACAACCCGACCGGCGGGGAGCCGACCCGGGCCTTCGCGGTGCCCGCTGCGGAGCCGACCCAGGCCTTCGCGGTGCCCGGTGCGGAACCGACGCAGCCCTTCGTGGTGCGCGGCACGGAGGCCACCCAGCCCTTGACCGTGCCCGGCGCGGAGGCCACCCAGGTGTTGCCGCCGCGGGGGCCCGACGGGGACGCCACCCGGGACCTCCGGGCCCCCGCTCCGGAGTCCGTCCCGCCACCGGCGTACGGCGGTCGTCGACCGGCGCCGGCCGAGGACGTCACCCAGGCACTGCCACGCCGGCAGCCCACCTCCGAACCGGTCGGGTCCGAGCCGGTGGCGGAGGCCTCGGGCGCGGAGCCGGTGTCCGGGCCGCCCGCCCCCCGGCGCGGATTCACGCCGATCGTCATCGAGGGCACCGTCGTGGAGTCGCGGGACTTCACCGGGCCGTCCGCCGACGAGCCTGCCCCGGCGGCCGACGAGACCGTCTCGCTGTTCGAGCCGGTCCGGCGACGGCGGGAGTCGGTGGGCGCGTCCGCCGCCTCGGTCGACGTCGCGCCCGCGCCGCCCGTCCCCGGCGTTCCGGCGGCGTCCGGACACCCGACCGCACCGGCCGACCCGGCGTGGCCGGGCGAGCCGGCGGCCTCCGGGGAGGAGGCCACCGCGCCCTTCGACCCGGCGTGGCCGGGCGTCCCGATGGAGCAGGGGGAGCCATCGGGGCAGGGGGAGCCGGCGACCGTCGCCGTACCCGTGTCCGCGCCGACGCCGCACGATGCCGCCGCGGAGGAGGTCGCGCCGACAGCGCCGGCCTCGGCCGATGTCGGCGTTCCCGACGTCGAGCCCGCCGCGCTGGCCGCGGACCACGGGCCGGTCGCCGACGAGCCGACGACGGAGGCCGGGAGCGGTCGTACCGTCGAGGACGTGCCGTCGGATGCCGTGCCGGTCGGCTTCCAGCCGGCCAACGAGGTCGAGGAGGACCTGCTCGACGCCGCCGGCGCCGGCAGCACCGACACCTTCCTGTCCACCCTGCTGCTGGCGCGCGTGCTGTTGCCGGTGGCCGCCGACTCCGCGCCGGGCAGCCGGCCCGGCGAGCCCGGCTTCGTCTGGCGTACGGAGGAACTGGACGGCGAGACGTTCGTCGTGGTGCACACCTCGCCGGAGCGGCTCGCCGACCACACCGACGCGACGGTCGAGACCATCGAGGTCAGGTTCGTCCAGTTGATCCGCCGCTGGCCGGACGAGTGCTGGTCGTTCGCGGTCAACCCGGGCACCCCCGTCGGGGCGAAGCTGCCCGGTGAGCAGATCGTCGGGCTGGCCAACTGGGCGGCCGAGGTGGGGCTCGGCGACGACACCGAGACCGAGCCGCCGGCCGCCGAGGAACCGGTCAGCCGCCCCCGCTACGACCCGCCCGCACCCGACCCGGCGCGCCCGACCGTGATGCAGAAGGCGATCGCCCCCAGCCAGCTCGCGTACTACCTGGAGCGGGGCTACGACCGGGTCTCCGGCTTCGTGCACCGGGCCGGCGAACTGGCCCACCTCACCACCCCGGCCCAGTTGAGCGACGCGCTCGGCCTCGGCTACCCGGACTCCCCCTTCGCGCGGGACGCCGAGGAGATCTACGTGCTGCGCTGGCCGGCGCACCGGCCGAGCCTCTACCGGATCCCGTACGGCGGGCAGAACGAGGCCGCCATGCGGGCCATGGAGGGCTGGGTCATCGAGCGACCGCCGTTCCGGGGCAACGGGTTCGCGCCGGGCGAGAGCAGCGACGTGGTGGCGGAGTTCAAGGTGGACAGCGCCCGGCTGCCGCACGGCGCGCAGCTGTGGCGGATCGGCGCGGACGGCACCGAGCGGGTGGTCGCCATCCTCGACACGGACGCGCTGCGGTGGCGACAGGTCGGTGAGCAGTGACGCGGGACGGCTACGTGGCCCGTTGGCAGGGCCGGGAATACCAGGCGAGCCCGGACGGCGACGACGTCCGGCTGTACCAGCCGGAGCCGGGCGAGGGCTTCGAGGAGATCCGCCCCGGCCGGTACGTCCGGGTGCTGCCGGCCGCCGAGATCGACCTGGCGTACGTGCGGACCACCTGCACCTGGCAGGGGCAGCCGTTCATCGTCCTCGGTGAGCACGACGGCTGGCTGCGGGTGGAGTACACCGGTGGGCGCTGGCCGGTGGCCCGGGCGATGGGGCTGGAGGTCTTCGACTTCGGCGTCTACCAGGGCTGGGCGCCCGCCGCCGAGGTTGCCGACCTGCGCGAGCAGCGGGTCTGAGTCAGGACTTCGCCCAGCGCAGGATCTCGCCCAGCACCACGTCGCCGGCCTCCACGTGCGGGAAGTGCCCGACGCCGTCCAGGAGCCGCCACTCGTAGGGCGCCACCACGTACCGGCCGGAGCCCTGGGCGGTGCGCGGCAGGGAGGCCTCGTCCAGCGCGCCGTGCAGTTGGAGGGTGGGCGTGACGAGCGGCTTCTGCATCAGCCGGACGAAGCGGTAGCCGTGCAGGCGGAGCACCGAGCGGAACGCCCAGCGGTAGCCCTCCAGCGCGCAGAACGCCGCCTGCGGGATGCGCATGGCCTCCCGGCACCGCTGCGCGTACGCCTCGAAGTCAGGCCCGCCGACCCAGCGCGGCCCGCCCCAGCGGCGCAACATCTCCTCCACGGCCGCCGCGTCGTCGCGGGTCAGCACGTGCTCGTAGCGGGGTAGCTGGAACTTCAGGGTGGGCGTGGCGGCGGCGAACTGCCCGCGCGGGTCGGCGAAGATGGCGGCCCGGAGCCGGAGCGGGTGGGGAGCGCCGAGCACCACCAGCCGGCGGACCAGCGACGGGTGGAACGACGCCACCGTCCAGCCGATCATGCCGCCGATGCCGGTGCCCACCACGGTGGCGGACCGTTCGCCGAGGGCCCGGATCAGTCCGGCGACGTCGGCCGCCAGCGTGTAGCCGTCGTACCCCCGGGGCGGCTTGTCGCTGGCGCCGTAGCCGCGCAGGTCGACCGCGACGGCCCGGAAGCCGGCACCGGCGATCGCCGGCAGCATCTCGTGCCAGGCCCACCAGTGCTCGGGGAAGCCGTGCAGGAAGAGCACCATCGGGCCGGTGCCGGCCTCCACGACGTGGAAGCGGCTGCCGTTGGCGCCGACGAACCGGTGCGTCCACGGCCCCTCGGTAAGGACGCAGGACTCGTCGACGGGCCCGCCGCGCTGCTCGGTCATGCCAGACAGCCTAGGACCCCGGCGCAGGCCGGCAAGTGGCCGGCGGAAAGGGCGATGCCCGGGCAGGTGACCTGCCCGGGCATCGCGTGGTGGTGCGGGATCAGTGGATCAGGAGATACGGATCTTGGTGTTGAGACCGTTCTTCTCCAGGACCTTGATCTTGGTGCCGGTGGCCGGGAGCTTGACGCCGTGGTTCGGCAGCTCCGGGAACCAGTACTGCTGGGTGTCGTCGAACAGCGGCTGCGCGGCCTGGCCACGGATGTACTGCGGCTGGCTGTTGAGGTGCAGCGTGAACGAGTCGGCCTTCTTCAGACCGAACGTCGCGTCGTACATCTGGACGCGGGAGCGCCAGGCCTGGCCGGTCAGGTTGTAGATCGGCCGCGGGTGCGCGTCGATGATCATGTTGCGACCCTCGCCCGGGTGCGCGAACGTGTCGTTGTCCGCCCAGCGGGTGTTCCAGTAGGAGATCAGCAGACCCTCCTGGTACGCGTAGTGGTCCACGTAGTCCGGGCGGGTGTTCGAGTAACCGAAGAAGTACGGGCCGGTCTTCAGGTACTTGTCGTACGAGATGTACTGCCGGGTGCCCGCGATGTAGTAGTTGTCGTACGCCTTGGTGTAGCTCGCCTCGGCGATCTCGAAACCGGCGGCGAGCGTCCAGCCGGCGGCACCGGCCTCGGCACCGTCGGAGAGGACGGTCTGGCCGTCGGCGGTCACGGTGATCGCGTCACCGTAGAAGCCACCGTCGGAGACACCACCGTCGGTCTGGTAGCGGAGCCGGAACTGCGCGACCTTGCCCGCCGCCACGTCCAGCGGGACGGCGACGTCGACCCACTGGCCGTTGCTGCTGCCGTCCAGCGCGAAGCGGCCGGCGGAGATCTCCTTGAGCGGCTGGCCGTTGGCCGTGCCGGGCAGGGTGGACCAGCTCTGGCCGCCGTCCAGCGACACCTCGAAGAACAGGTAGTCGTAGTCGGCCTCGATGTTGTAGCGGCCCTTCAACGACAGCGCCGCCGACGACTTCCCGGTGAGGTCGAGCGTCCGGGTCATCGAGCTGTTGAGGTCGTCCTGGTTGCCGGAGAAGAACTGCTTGCTCCCCGCGAACGGCGCGCCGTGGTCGAACGTGTAGTCCCGCTTGGGGAGCACCACGACGACGCCCTGGGCCTCGTTGGTGTTGTACTCCTGCGGGCCGAGGGTCATGGTGCGCTTCTGCCCCGCGACGACCACCTCGTAGTCGAGCCAGCCGAGCTGGAGCTTGTTCCACGCGCCGAGGTCGCCACCGCGGTCGCCGATGCCGGCGTCGTTCTTGGCGCCGAGCCGGCTCTGGGCCATCAGGGTCCAGTGCTCGTTGTTGTTGTCCCCACCACTGATGACGTTGTAGTCGTCCGGCAGCCCGAGGTCGTGGGCGTACTCGTGGTAGAAGACGCTCCGGCCACCGTTCTCGGGCTGGATCGTGTAGTCACCGATCCAGAGGCCGGTGTTGCCGATCTGGGTGCCGCCGAGCGGGTTGCCGACCGGGCCGGTCGAGCCCTGGTCGGACGCGAAGGCGTACCAGCGGTGGCTCCAGATGGCGTCCTCGCCCTGGTACGGGTCGCCGTCGGCCTCGTCGCCACCGGAGTGGACGATCTGGAAGTGGTCGATGTAGCCGTCCGGCTCGTTGAAGTTGCCGTCCGAGTCGTGGTCGTACCGGTCCCACTGGTCCATCGCCGAGAGCTCGGTGGCGATCTGGGCGTCGGTGCGGCCGGCGGCCTTCTGGTCGGCGACCCACTGGTTGGCGGCGTCGCGGACCAGCGCCCAGGTGTTGGTGCAGACGTTCGAGCCGCACGGGTAGCCGCCGGAGCGGCCGTAGCGGGCCTCGTTGTACTGGACCTTCACCCAGTCGGTGACGGTGCCGTCGACGCTGTAGCGACCCGAGGACTGCGCCTCGAAGTACTGCTTCACCGACTCGCCACCGGGCTCGGTGCCGAAGTAGAGCTTGCGGAAGTAGTCGGCGTTGTAGTCGGCCTGCCACACGGTCGAGTTGTCCACGGCCCGGTTGGGCTCGGGGATCTCGTTGTGCAGCGGACCGTCGAACCGGGTCGGGCCGGGGGTGTCCGGGTCGGTGTCCTGGTCCGGGTAGTTCGGGTGCCGCTGGTTGCCGAACTCGGCCAGGATGACGAAGATCCGGTCGGTCTTCTCCCGGGAGAGCTCGACGTACTGGTCCTCGGTCTGGCTGGCGGCGTTGGCCCGGGTCGAGCGGGCGTTGGCGCCCTGGGCCTGGGTCTTGCCGACCTTGACGACCTTGCTGCCGTTGATGTTCTGCGGCTTGGACCGGCCGGACAGGACGTCGCTCAGGCCCTCCTGGCGCAGGGCGCGACGCTTCTCCTCCAGCGGGTTCGGCAGGTCGTGGTCGGGGGCCGGCTCGGCGGCCGACGGAGCGGCCGCCGGCAACTTCAGCTGCGGCGCGGCGCTGGCGGGCGTGCTGACCACCAGTCCCGTCGCCGTCAGCGAAAGCCCGAGCAGACCCACTGCGACTTTGCGCACGTGGTACCTCCGGTGTGAGGGAACCGGCCCAACGGGGGTACGGGCCGGAAGATCGGTCCACTGATGGGACCAATGGTGAAGATAGACACTCGTGTGACCGGTGGGAAGATGCATACGTCGATTTGTTGCAAAGTTTTGTTGAGAACGCTTTCCACCGTCACATCAGACCGTTCGGCGCCCACCGTGAGCAGCGCGCATGGCCTTCGATGGGAAAGAAGAGACGGTTTTCGATAGAGCGGTCGCGTACGCGAAAAGTGGGGCCGGCGGCGGTGACGCCACCGGCCCCAACGGATGCCCGATGGTGAGTTACTGCGGTCAGTTCCTCGCGGGGGTGACGTACACGGTGGCGTACGAGTTGTCCTTCGCGGCGCGCTTGATGGTGATCGTCACGCCGTAGGACACACCCTGGTCGCCGGGGTTGCCGGTGCCCAGCACGATGTTGCTGCCCAGGGAGACCCCGTAGTAGGACGGCGCGGGCGTACCGTCCGGGTTGGTGACCCGGGTCGTGTACGGCGCGTTGCCCTTCGACGGGATGACCACCGAGGCGTCACTGTCCCGCGCGTACGGCGAGCCGTCGCGCATCTCGATGCCCGGGTACCAGCCCTTCGCGTCCGTGAAGGACGGCACCGCCGGCTGGGCGCCGAACTTGGTGCAGTACTCGCTGTACGGCTCGTCCGCCGCCTCCAGGCACTCGGTGAAGGGGTACGTGGGCTTGAGCGAGAAGGCCGCGTTCGCGGACTGCGGGCGGCTGGGCAGGTTGTCCAGCACCGACGGGTCCTTGACGGCCGCCTCGCCCTTGCGGCGGTACGGGTCGAAGTGCGAGTCGACGATCAGCAGACCGCCCTTGGCGCCGTAGCTGGGCAGCGCGGTGAGCTGCGCCGTCGTGTGGTTGACGTCGCCCAGCGCGGTGTCCCGGTACCAGACCAGCATGCCCGGGGCGTTGTAGGAGATCCGGTCGACCTTCCACGCCTCGTGCGAGTACACGGTGTCGTAGCCGTACTTCAGGCCCTTGTCGAAGCCGTCGAAGTTGCGCCACTCGGCCAGGTAGTAGTGCGCCTGGACGGAGGTGCCGGTGTTGATGGTCCAGCCCTGGCCGGTGGTGTCGACGAAGGTGCCGCCGGTCGCCGTCCAGCCGTTGGCCCCGCTCTCGACGTCGTCGCTCCACGTGGTGGCGCCGCCGCCGGTCACCGAGAAGTCGTCGGCGAACCAGCCGCGCTCCGCGAACGCCTCGTCCGTGGCGTAGCGGAGCCGGACCTGCACGGTCTGCCCGGCGTACGCCGACAGGTCGACGTAGTCGTGCCGCCAGCCGTGGGTGTCACCGGTGAGGCCGTACTTCTTGTTGCCGAAGTCGACCATCCGGCCGTTCGGGTCGGCGTAGCCGTCGTTCGTGGTGACGAGGTTGCCGGCCGCGTCGTAGACCTTCTGCTCGGTCCAGGTGGTGCCGCCGTCGGTGGAGACCTCGACGAAACCGAAGTCCCAGTCGGCCTCGATGACGAAGTTGTTCCACATCCAGAACTTCGCGTCGGCCGCCGCCGGCACGGCCACCTGGCGGGCGATCTTGACGTCCGCCCAGTCCTGGTCGGCGCCCGAGTACCACATGTTCGCGCCGCTGTGCGGCGTGGCCAGCGTGATCACCTTGTTCGGCAGGTCGACCTTGATGCCGTCCTCGGTGTGCTTCGGGGTGCGCGAGGTCTGGCCCAACTTGACGGTGCGCGGGTCGGAGCCCGGAGCGAGGGTCACCGGGTCGGCCCAGCCGAGCACCCACTTGTCCCACAGGCCCATGTGCGTCGGCAGCGCCTGGAAGATCTCACCGGAGTGCGAGCCCGAGGCCATCAGGTCCCAGAAGTCGACGTCCGAGTCGGCGTTGCCGGAGGTGTCGTAGAGGTCCGGCAGACCCAGGTCGTGGCCGAACTCGTGGGCGAAGACGCCGACGCCGGCGTCCTCCGGCTGCACGATGTAGTTCGACACCTGGAGGTTGGTGCCGGGGATGGTGTAGCCGCCGGTGACCGTCGACGAGTGCGCCCAGACGGCGTACGTGCCCTCGGCGCCGCCGCCGCGGGACTTGCCCTGCCCGGCGTGCACCAGCACCAGGTGGTCGATCACGCCGTCCGGCTCGAAGAGGTTGCCGTCGCCGTCGCGGTCGGCCTGGTCCTCGATGTCGTAGTCGGCCCACGGGAAGTTCGGGTCCATCGCGGCCAGCGCGTCGATCGCGTCGGTGGCGAGCCGGCCCGCGCCCTGCGGGTTGTCCGGGTGGCCGTTCATCGACTGCTGGCGGCCGGCGACCCAGTTGCCGTTCTCGTCCTGGAAGCAGCGCGAGGCGGCGTACCAGCCCTCGGAGTGCGGGACGGTGATCCACGGGCTGGCCTGCCCGTCGACCGTGTACGCGCCCTTGGACATCTCCAGGTACATGTTGTGCATCGTGCGGCCGGTCAGGTCGATGCCCTGCCTGCCGTCCGGACCCTTCAGGTCCTTGCGGACCCGCTCGGTGAGGCCCTTCTTGGTGTAGAGCATCTTGTTGTAGTGGGTGGGCGAGAAGTCCGGCACCCACATCGAGTTGTTGTCCTCGTGCGGCAGGCTCGCCGGGTTCGGGATGTTGTTGTGCCGGGGCCCGTTCTGCACGGTGCCGGGGACACAGGTCCGGTCCTCGAAGACCGTCCGGGGGACCATGACGTCGGTGAAGTCGTCGTTCGCCTGGTCGTTGAACTCCACCAGCAGGGTCAGCAGCTTGGCGGTCTGGGTGGCCGGGGCCTTCTTGATGTTCCGCGGGCTCTTGCCCGTCTTGATCGCCTTGGCCTCGTGCTTCGCGAGCTGCTCGGCCGCGACCGGATTACCGCGGGCGTACTTGCGGTCGAAGGCGCGTGCGTCCTCGACCGCCGGGGCGTAGACGCCACCCTTGCCCTTGACCTCGCGACCGCTGCTGTCCGGCTGGACGGCGGGCTCGGCGTAGTTGATGTAGTACTCGTCCGCCCCGATCGTGGCGCGGGCGGGGCCGGACTCTGCCACCGCCGCGCTGCCCGTCACGGTCAGTGACGTGGCGGCGAGTGCGAGGGCGGGCAGCGCGACGAGTAGGCGTCGACGCGGCCCGGATTGCGGATTTCTGTTCATTCCGCTCCGTTTCTCGGGCAGGGGGAGGAGGAAGTCGGCCCCGCGCTTCATCGATGCGACGGCCATCGAAACGGGTCGACTTGCGTGAACCTAAATCAGAAAGAAGGCGAACGACAGGGGTCGACGTCTGCCTGTGTCCGTTCAGCTTCTCTCGGCTCACCCGACCGACCGATGTGACAGTGCGCACCCGGCCGGTCGACCGCCCGTAAGAAACGACGATGGGTGACGGTCCGCGCGGGACCGCCACCCATCGGCCGTACGACTGTCGTCAGTCCTCGTCGGACTTGCCGCCGCCCATACCGGACGAGATCAGGTCCATCACGGACGAATCCTGGAGCGTGGTGACGTCGCCGAGCGAGCGGTTCTCCGCCACGTCCCGCAGCAACCGGCGCATGATCTTGCCCGAGCGGGTCTTCGGCAGCTCCGGCACCAGCATGATCTGCCGGGGCTTGGCGATCGGGCCGAGCGTCTTCGCCACGTGGTTGCGCAGCTCGGCGATGAGCTTCTCACCGGCCTCGCCGGCCGTGTCCGTGGTGCCGCGCGGGATGGCGAACGCGACGATGGCCTGCCCGGTGGTCGGGTCGGTCGCGCCGACCACCGCCGCCTCGGCCACCGACGGGTGGGAGACCAGCGCCGACTCCACCTCGGTCGTGGAGATGTTGTGCCCGGACACCAGCATCACGTCGTCGACGCGGCCGAGCAGCCAGACGTGCCCGTCGTCGTCCTTCTTCGCGCCGTCCCCGGCGAAGTACATGCCCTCGAACCGCGACCAGTACGTCTCGATGAACCGGTTGTCGTCGCCCCAGATGGTGCGCAGCATCGACGGCCACGGCTCGCGCAGCACCAGGTAGCCCCCGCCGCCGTTCGGCACCGACTGGCCCTGGTCGTCGACCACGTCGGCGACGATCCCGGGCAGCGGCGTCATCGCGGAACCGGGCTTGGTCGCCGTCACGCCGGGCAGCGGCGAGATCATGATCGCCCCGGTCTCGGTCTGCCACCAGGTGTCCACGATGGGCAGCTCACCCCGGCCGACGTGCTGCCTGTACCACATCCACGCCTCGGGGTTGATCGGCTCGCCCACGCTGCCGAGCAGCCGCAGCGAGGACAGGTCGTAGCCGGCCGGGATGTCCTCGCCCCACTTCATCATCGTGCGGATGAGCGTCGGGGCGGTGTAGAGGATGCTGACCTTGTACTTGTCGACGATCTCCCAGAACCGGCCCTTGTGCGGGGTGTCCGGGGTGCCCTCGTACATCACCTGCGTGGCGCCGTTGGAGAGCGGGCCGTAGACGATGTAGGAGTGCCCGGTGACCCAGCCGATGTCGGCGGTGCACCAGTAGACGTCCGTCTCCGGCTTCAGGTCGAAGACCGCGTGCGTCGTGTACGACGTCTGGGTCAGGTAACCGCCGGTGGTGTGCAGGATGCCCTTCGGGCGGGCCGTCGTGCCGCTGGTGTAGAGGATGAACAGCGGGTGCTCGGCGTCGAAGGGCTGCGCGGCGTGCTCGGCCGCCGCGGTCTCCACCGTCTCGTGCCACCAGCGGTCCCTGCCCGACCAGGCGACCTCCTCGCCGGTACGGCGCACCACCAGCACGTGCTCGACCGACGGGCAGTTCGCCACCGCCTCGTCCACGGTCGGCTTCAGCGCCGACGGCTTGCCCCGGCGGTAGCCGCCGTCGGCGGTGATCACCACCTTCGCGCTGGCGTCCTGGATCCGGTTGGTCAGCGCGTCGGCGGAGAAACCGCCGAAGACCACGCTGTGCGTGGCGCCGATCCGGGCGCAGGCCAGCATCGCGACCGCCGCCTCCGGAACCATCGGCAGGTAGATCGCCACCCGGTCGCCCGCGGTGACGCCCAGGTCGGTCAGGGCGTTCGCCGCCTGGCAGGTCAGCCTGTGCAGGTCCGCGTACGTGATGGTGCGGGTGTCGCCCGGCTCACCCTCCCAGTGGATGGCGACCTTGTCGCCCAGACCGGCCTCGACGTGCCGGTCCAGGCAGTTGTACGCCACGTTGAGCTGCCCGCCGACGAACCACTTCGCGAACGGCGGCTTCGACCAGTCGAGCACCTGGTCCCACTGCCTCGCCCAGGTCAGCCGCCCGGCCTGCCGCTCCCAGAACGCCAACCGGTCGGCATCGGCCTCCGCGTACGCGTCGGCGGTGACGTTGGCGTTCGCGGCGAGTTCGGCCGGCGGCGGGAACTGGCGAGTCTCGTTCAGCAGATTGGCCAATGCCTCGCTCATGCCGTGCTCCCTCGTCGCTCAGGTGACCTGCATCTCTCTCGACACGAGGTTAGTCGGGACCCGGAGCGCGGGCGACCACCGGTCCGTCCGGCGCGCGCCGAGCGGCCCCCGCCAAGCGCCGGACGGCGATCCCGGTGCAAGGAAGGGCACCTGGTTGACGCTTTCTGTAGAGGAAGGGCCCCTTCCTGACGAAAGCGCAGGGTGGCGATGGTCGCTTCCGGGCGGCTCGTCGGCGGGTTGCGCGGGGCAGTCGATAGCGTGACGGGGTGACCGCCGATCCGCTCGCCCCGCTGCTCGCACTCGCCGACATCGCCCTCGCCGTGGATCAGGCCCGCGAGCGGTTCGACCAGGCGCTGGGGCACCGCGCGCTGCGCCGCCACGGCGGCCAGGTCGCGGCCGAGGTCAGCCTCCGGTCCGCGGTGGCCAGCGCAGCCCTCGAGGGGTACGCCCGCGAGCGCGAGGCGGTCCGCGCCGGAACGGTGACCGAGCCGGTGGTGCAGGGCGCGCTACGGGTCGCCGGGGCGCTGCCGGGGCTGACCGAGCTGTGGCCCAGGGCGCCCCGGCAGGCGCTGGCCAGGCTGCACGTGCTCGCCGCCCGCGACGTCGTCGGCGAGGCCGAACTGGGCCGGCCGGTGGCCGACCCGGTCGTGGCCGCCCGGCTGGACGGGCTGTCCGGGCTCGTCGCCGGCGGCACGAAGGTCTCGCCGCTGGTGCTGGCCGCGGTCGTCCACGGCGAACTGCTGAACCTGCGCCCCTTCGCCGGGCCGTCCGGCGTGGTGGCCCGGGGTGCCGCCCGGCTGGTGCTGCTGTCCAGCGGGCTCGACCCGCGCGGCCTGCTCGCCGTGGACGTCGGTCACCACGAACGCGAGCCCGAGTACGTCGGCTCCGCCGGCGCCTTCGCCACCGGCACCCCGGACGGCCTGCGCTCCTGGCTGCGTCACTACATGGCGGCGGTGGAGGTCGGCGCCGACCAGCTCACCGCCATCGGCGACGAGGTCCTCGCGGCAGCCTGACCGTCGCGCCGGAGCCGATCGCCAGCCGACGCGCGGTCGCCTCGTCGAGGCACGGTCCGGCCTGGCTGTCCGGCCGCCCGCGGGCGGTGTCGTTCCGGTTCAGGCGGGTGCGGCGGTGGCGCGGGTGCGGCGGTGGCGGCCGTACCAGGCGATGCCGATGGCGACACCCACGCCCACCCCCAGCGCTGCGGCGGCGACCGGGACGGCCGGGCGCTCACGCAGTCGCCGGCCCAGTGGGATCGGGTGCCGGAACTCCAGCACCGGCCAGGAGTTCTCGACCGCGAGCCGGCGCAGCTGCCGGTCCGGGTTGACCACCGAGGGGTGGCCGACGCACTCCAGCAGCGGCCGATCGCTGTACGAGTCGGAGTAGGCGTACGAGTCGGCCAGGTCGTAGCCACGCTCGGCGGCCAACTCGCCGACCGCGTCGACCTTCCTCGGGCCGGCCGCGTAGAACTCGACCTCGCCGCTGTAACGGCCGTCCACCACGCCCATCCGGGTGGCGATGACGTCGGTGACTCCGAGCAGCACGCCGATCGGCCGGACCATCTCCTCGCCGGAGGCGGAGACCAGGACGACATCCCGGCCGGCGGCCTGGTGCTCCTCGATGAGGGCGGCGGCCTCGGCGTACACGTAAGGATTGATCAGCTCGTGCAGTGTCTCCGCGACGATCTGGCGGACCTGTTCCACCTGCCAGCCCTTGCAGAGAGCGGCGAGATAGTCCCTGGTCCTGGCCATGGTCTGCTCGTCGGTGCCGCCCAGCCGGAACATCAGCTGCGCGTACGCCGACTTGACCACGTCACGCCGGGTGATCAGGCCGTCCCGGTAGAACGGCCGACCGAACGCCAGGGCGCTCGACTTGGCGATGACGGTCTTGTCCAGATCGAAGAAAGCGGCACCTCGGCCCACGGCGCGAAAGTCTAGCCGGATGGTCTATGGTCGGCGGGTGCCCGGGGCCCGTTGACCCCTCGGACCTGCGGGCCGGCCCCTGCCACCTTCGCGCACCGTGACGATGGTCACACCCTGCGAACATAATTTCGCAGGGAGTGGAGACGGCGCCACTCGACGTATACAGGTTCGCTCAGGCAGACTTGTCGACGCGACGAGCGTTCACATCTCGTACGACAGTCAGACCCTCGGCGGTTGCACCCCCCGTGACCGCTGAGTGGGTTCGGCTCACCCCCCCCGGAGCCGAACCTCCGACGACCCCCGTCTCCCCCCGACGGGGGTCGTCCCTTTCTCTGCCAGAGCGCTCCGGCGCAGGTCACAGGCCATCTCCCTCCTCGTGGATGGCGTCTTTCGAAAGGCGGATGCCGACCGGAGGCAGCAGGGAAACAGCGGAGTTGTCGAAGGCGGTCAGGGACGCGCGCGGCGTAGTCGTCCGGGGTGTGCTGATAACGATTCGGCGTCGTGAGCACTGCTCGTGCCCGTGACGCGCTGCACCACGTTGATCGGGACGCCGTCGGTCCGGGTCTTCGCGGTCCGCTTGTGGCAGTTCAGAACTTGGCGAGGGCGGGCGGGTCATCTCGCCGACCAGCAGGCATCAGCGACGGTACGCGTCCATAGCAGATCGACTGGTTCGGCGGGCGTTGTCCACAGGGCGCGCGGTTGTCCACAGGCTGTGGGGACGGGGCGGCGATTGGGGCGGTGCCGGAGCAGGGTCTCGGGTCAGCAACCCCCGAGTCCGACCGCTGGAGGCCGCGATGCCACCCCGTACCTCCGTCCCGCCGCACCGGCGCCTGCCGCTGCTCGTCACCTCGGACGGCGAACTGCTCGACGACCTGCTCCGGCTCGCCGCGGCGGGCGGCGTCGAGGTGGAACTCGCCGCCGACCCTGCCGCGGCACGTACCCGCTGGCTGCCCGCCCCGCTGGTGCTCGTCGGCGCCGACCAGGCCCAGCCCTGCCTGCGGGCGCGGTTGCCGCGGCGGCCACGGATGGTGCTGGTCGGCCGGTCCGGGGAGCTCGATCCCGGCTGGCAGGTAGCCGAGCTGATCGGCGCGGAGCACGTGGCGACGCTGCCGGCAGCCGAGCCCTGGCTGGTCGACCGGTTCGCCGAGTGCGGGCCGGAGGGCGCCGAGCCCGGTGGTGCCCGGATCGTCGCCGTCCTGGGCGGGCGGGGCGGCGCCGGAGCGAGCATCCTCGCCGGCGGGCTCGCCGTCACCGCCGCCCGGGCCCGGCTGCGCACCCTGCTCGTCGACGCCGACCCGCTCGGCGGCGGGCTCGACCTGGTGCTCGGCTGGGAGCAGTTGGAAGGGCTGCGCTGGCCGGCGCTGACCGGCGCCGACGGCCGGGTCGACGCACCGGCGCTGGTGCGGGCCCTGCCGAGCCGGGGCGACCTGGTGGTGCTCTCCTGGGACCGGGGCGACCTGCTCGCCCTTCCCGCCCAGGCGATGGCGGCCACCGTCGACGCCGCGCGGCGGGGCAGGGACTTCGTGGTGGTGGACCTGCCCCGGCAGTTGGACGACGCGGCCGTCACCGCGCTCCAGGCGGCCGATCAGGTCTACCTGGTGGTCCCGGCCGAGCTGCGGGCCACCGCCGCGGCGGCGCGGGTGGTGGCGTCCGCCGCCCCACACTGCGCCGTGATGTCGGTGATCGTGCGTGGTCCGGCACCGGGCCGGTTGAGCGCGGCGGAGGTGGCCAGGGCACTCGGGCTGCCGCTTGCCGCCACGCTTCGCCCGGAACCGGCGCTGGCCCGTGGGCTGGAGCGGGGCGAGGCGCCGGCCGCCCACGGCCGGGGGCCGCTGGCGGCGCTCTGCCAGCGGATCGTCGCCGAGTTGACCGGATCGCCGGCGGCGGGTGCGGCATGACCGGGCCCGCCGAGGGCGAAACCCTGGCCGCCCGGGTGCGACAGCGCATCGCGGCAGCGGCGGCCCCGGTCACCGCCGCCGCGATCGTGTCCGCCGTACGGGCGGAGCCCACCGCCGCCGTCCTCGGCGACACCGCGGTGCTGCGGATGGCCGACCGGGTGCACGACGACCTGGTGGGAGCAGGTCCGCTCGCCCCGTTGCTGGCGGATCCGGAGGTCACCGACGTGCTCGTGAACGGTGTCCGGGTCTGGGTGGACCGGGGACGGGGCCTGCACCAGGTCGCGGTGCCGCTCGGCACGGTGGACGACGTACGCCGACTCGCGCAGCGGCTCACCGCCAGCGCCGGCCGGCGGCTCGACGACGGCTCCCCGTACGCCGACGCCCGACTCCCCGACGGCACCAGGCTGCACGCGGTGCTGCCGCCGGTGGCGACCGACGGGCCCTACCTGTCCCTGCGGACCTTCCGGCAACGGCCCTTCACCCTCGACGAACTGGTGAGCCAGGGGACGGTTCCCCGGCCGGTGGCACCGGTGCTGTCCGCCGTGGTGGCGGCCCGGCTGGCGTACCTGGTGACCGGCGGCACCGGCTCGGGCAAGACGACCCTGCTCAACACGCTGCTCGGACTGGTCCCCGCCACCGAACGGATCGTGCTGGTGGAGGACGCGGCGGAGCTGCACCCTCGACACCCGCACGTCGTCGGCTTGCAGGCGAGGACGGCCAACGTGGAGGGCTCCGGTGCCGTCGGGCTGACCGACCTGGTGCGCCAGGCCCTGCGGATGCGGCCCGACCGGCTGGTGGTCGGCGAGTGCCGGGGCGGAGAGGTCGTCGACCTGCTCGCCGCCCTGAACACGGGTCACGACGGAGGAGCCGGCACCCTGCACGCCAACGCCCCGTCGGACGTGCCGGCGCGGCTGGAGGCACTCGGGATGCTCGGTGGGCTGCCCCGCCCCGCGCTCCACGCCCAGGTGGCCGCCGCGCTCCAGGTGCTGCTCCAGGTGCGCCGCAGCGCCGAGGGGCGGGTGTTGGAGTCGGTCTGCCTGCTCCTGCCGGAAGGCCCGGACCGGTTGGTCACGGCAGTTCCCGCCTGGGTACGCGGGCGCGGACCGACCCTCGCCGCCCGGGCGCTCGCCGCACTGCTGCGGGAGCGGGCCGTACCGGTGCCGCCGGTCCTCACCGAACCGTGGCCCGGATCGGCGGGACCGAAGTGAGCACCCCGTACGCCCTGGTGGCGCTGCTCTCGGTCCTGGTCGCGGTCCTGCTGGTCGGGGCGGTGCGTGGTGGCCGGAGCTGGCGGGGCGCGCTGGCCGCCGGGGTCGGGGGAGGCGGGCGCACCGGGGCGGAGGACCCGCTCGTCGACTGGATCACCGAACTGCGCCGGACACCTGCTCAGGGCGTTGAGCCGCCCCGCCGGCCGTTCGACGCCGATCCGGCTTCCGGCCAGGCGGTGGGCGGAGACCGAGACGGTCCGCGCCAGCCGGAACCGGCGTGTCCGCAGTCGGTCGACCGCCGCGACCCGCGCGACGAACTCTGGGTTCGCCAACAGCCGCAGGCAGGTCGGGCAGCCCCGACCAGTGGTGTCCCCGGAAGTGGGCGCGAGCCGGGCGATGCGGCCCGGTGGGCGATCCGCGACGCGACCGACCGCTCGCCCTGGCCCTGGCCAGCCGGGGAGAGGCGTGGCGCGACCCGACCGGCGGGGCCGGCCCGACCCGGTGGCGGAGATCCCGCTCGGACCCGGCCACCTGTGCGACGGGACGCCCGACGCCCTGGCGGAACGCCGGCCCCGGCCGCCGCCCCACCCCGTCGGCCCCGTGCGCTGATCGATCCGGCGGGCGGGGATCGGTGGCCGGGATGGCTTCGGTCGGGCGTGCTGACGGAGTCGCCCAGGCGCACCCTGCTGCTCGCCGCGTCGGCCGGTACCGCAGCGGGCCTGCTGCTGGCCGGACCGGTCGCGGCGGTGGCCGTCGGTGCCTACGGCACGTTGGCCGCCCGCGCGCTGCTCCGACGGCAGAGCGGCCAGTACGCGGTCCGGGCCCGGCGACGCCGGCTCGACCAGCTCTGCGGGTTGGCCGCGGACCTCCGGGCCGGCCTGCCGGTGCCGGTCGCTGCCGAGCGACTCACCCCCGCGACGCCGGGAGCCGATGGTGAGGCTCCGCGCGACGACGGGGCGGCTACCGCTGAGCGGGGCGGGGCGGGGCGACTGGATCGACTGGCCCGATCGGCCGTACGCCTCGCCGACCAGACGGGCGCGCCGTTGGCGGAACTCCTGGAGCGGATCGAGGCGGACGCCCGCTCGGCCGACCGTGGGCTGGCCGCGGCGGACGCCCAGGCGGCCGGGGCGCGAGCCACCGCCTGGCTGCTCGCCGCCCTGCCGCTCGGCGGTATCGGGCTCGGCTACGGCATCGGCGTCGACCCGGTGGCGGTGCTGCTGCACACCCCGATCGGTGGCGCGTGCGCGGTCGTCGCCATCGCCCTTCAGGTCGCGGGACTGTTCTGGGCCGAGCGGCTCGGTGCGGCGCCGGGGCGGGTGAGCTGATGCCCCGGGTGGCCCTGGCAACAGGCTTCGTGGTGACCGTGGCCCTGCTCGCCGCGATGCTCGTCGCGGGGCGGCGGCCCCTGCGTCGGCTGCGCGCGCTGCGCAGGGCGCCGGTCGGCATGCACCCGGCCGCCACGCCCCGCCGCCCGGTCGGTCCCGATGACGAGGCGACGGAAGACGTGCGTCCTCGGCGGAGGCCCGACGCCGTCCGCGTCGCCGCGGGCCTGGGCGGCGTGGCTGTGGCGGTCATCGTCGGCGGCTGGCCCGGGGCGGTCGCGGCGGTGCCGACAGCGCTGCTGCTCGACCGGTTGCTCCGTCGGATCGAACCGCCGGCCGTACGGAACCGTCGGTTGCGGGAGGCCGCCGACCTTCCGCTCGCCGCGGACCTGCTGGCTGCGGCGATGCGGGCGGGGGCACCCGTGGACAGGTCGGTCCTGGCCGTGTCGGGGGCGCTCGACGGGCCGCTCGCCGCCCGGCTCGCCCGGGTCGGCCGGTTGCTGCGGCTCGGCGGGGGCGTCGAGGAGGCGTGGGCTCCGCTCGCGTCGGTGCCGGGGGCCGAGAGGTTGACGGCCGCCGTGCTTCGCAGCGCGAGCAGCGGAGCCGCGCTGGCCGGCGCGCTGACCCGACTCGCCGACGACCTCCGCGCCGACCGGTCCACGACCGCAGAGGCAGCCGCTCGCCGTGCCGGTGTGCTCATCGTCCTGCCGCTGGGGCTCTGCTTCCTGCCGGCCTTCATTCTCGCCGGCCTGGTGCCGGTGATCGTCGCCGTCCTCGGCGACGTGCTCTGACCCACCTCGAGAAAGGACGAGAACGTGCGCAAACTGTTGGCCCGCCTGCGCGGGGACGCCGGGATGAACACCGCCGAGTACGCCGTCGGCACGCTCGCCGCCGTCGCCTTCGCCGGGATCCTGCTGAAGGTGTTGACCTCGGGCAACGTGCAGTCCGCGTTGACTGCCGTCATCGACCGGGCACTCAAGTGAGCCGGCGCCGGTCGGCCGGCCGTGACCGGGGTTCCTTCACCGCCGAACTGGCGGCCGGCCTGCCGGCGCTCCTGCTCCTCCTGCTCGCCGGCCTGTCGGCGGTCAACGCCGTCGGTACGAGGGCGGGTTGCCTGCACGCGGCCCGGGAGGCAGCGCTGGCCGCCTCCCGGGGCGCCGACGGGACGGCCGCTGCGAGCGGCGCGGCCCCGGCGGGAGCCGAGGTGACCGTCACCGTCGACGGTCAGCGGATCATCGCCACCGTCCAGGCGCCCGTACGCGCGCTCGGCTCCCGGTTGCCCCGGATCGTCGTGACCGCCACGGCGGTCGCGGCCCTCGAACCCGGGGTCGCGGAAGCTGCCACACCGGTCCCGGGTGCTCCGGCAGGTGGACGGTGAGCGGGCGCCGGTGCTTCGCTGACCGGTCGCCCCGAGTCGCGGGCGGTAGCGCGGGGGAGCGTGGTGGGGCGACCGTCTGTCTGCTCGCGGTGGGGCTGGTGTTCGTCCTGGTCGGGTCGCTCGGTGCCGCCGTCGGCGCGGCCCGGGTCGCCCGGCAACAGGCCCGGGTGGCGGCGGATTTCGGCGCGCTGGCGGGCGCCGGCCGCGGGTTGTGGGGCGAGGCGGCTGCCTGCGGGCGGGCGGCCGAGATCGCCGCCGCCAACGGCGGCCGGCTGCTTGCCTGTCGGCTCGACGGTCTTGATGTCCTGGTGACCGTGGAGGTTGCCGTCAACCCGCTGCCGAGGATGGCGCGGGTGGTGACGGCCAGTGCCCGTGCCGGCCCGGTGCGCGGCTGATTGGACGCAGGCGTGGGGGACCCTGCCGGCTTGGTGATGTCTGGGATCGGGGTGAACGTCGCTCGCCATGCTGGGGCCGGAAGCTCAGCGCCGACCTGACGGGGACGCCTGGTTGACCACTTCCATGACGGATGCGGAGAGAGCAACTGCCGCGGAGCAACGGTGGCAGGATCAGACGCGGCCCATGCTCAGTGGTCTCGGCACCCGGGTGGAACAGATCCTCAGGCTCGCCGGAGGCGGTCGTGAACCGGGCGCGCGAAGAGGCGGCCCGGATCGCTGGCGCCGAGGGCGGGTAGCGCGGCGGCGAGTGGTTCAGGCCCGGGTGGGCGGCGTCCCGCTGCGCCTGCGACGCCGATGCAGCAGCCGGGCGGCGGTCACGGGCAGCAGGTTCAGCACGACAATGAGCGCGACCACCAACGAGGCGATCTGGCCGGTGGCGAGCCCGTGCAGCGCCAGCACCAGCCAGGCACAGGCGCCGGTGAGCAGCGCCTGGGCCGCCACGCGCAGCAGAACCCGCTGAATTGGCTGGGCCGTGCCGCCCGCGCCGGGCTTGCGGTAGCGCTGCCAGAGCGTGCTGACCGCCGCCGCGATTGCGATCAGCAGGGCGAAATCCAGCGCCCACATCGCTACCGTACCGACGCCAGCCTCGTCGGTCGCCGAAGGCACGGCGACTGTCGCGGCCACAAGCACGGCGAGGGTCGGCGGCCAGGTGAAGAGGAAGGCCCTTACCGCTGTCGTGAACGGGTTCGGGTCCGGGCCCGGCAGGCTTGGCGACGGCCGCACCTGTTGCGTGATGCCGCCGATCACGTCGTCGGAGGCCCCCACCGACTGACGAGCCGAACGCGTGTCGGGCAGCGGATCTGACATGCGGGCAAGGCTAATAACCCCTCGCCATGCCGGGCTCGGGCCAGGCCGTGCCTGGGCCGGGGTGCCGGGAGCCGACACCCCGGCCCGGACGGATCAGCGCCCCTGAAGGGCGTCGAGGCCGATGGCCATCGCGATCACGAGACGGCGGTCGACCTGCGGGTGATGGATCTGGACGACATACCGGTCGCGCAGGCCCCACTTCTTGATGACGGAGAAGACCGGCTGGCCGCCCGCGACGAAGTCGAAGTGGTACGGCAGCCAGGACAGCGAGTCGACGAACCGGCGCAGCAGCGCCACCGGCATGCTGCGTTCCTGGCCGGTTACCTGCGGCAGGCCAGGCTGCTCGACGTGCCACGTGGAGCGCAGCAGGGACTGGGCGAAGTCCTTGCGGAACAGGCCGATCGGGTTGCCGGCGTGGTCGGTCACGTCGTACGTGGCGCCGATGTCGAGGCGCTGGCGGGCCTTGAACCCGAGCAGTGGCTGCTGCTTCGAGTCGTCGGTGTAGATCGTCACCTGCTCCTTGAAGGCGAGCCGCTTCTGCTGGGCGAACGCCAGCAGCCCGGCTTCGGAGCCGTCCGGTGCGACGGCGTGGACCTCGTACTGGTTGACCATCATCCGGATCCGCTGCCGGATGTGGAACTGCTGCTGGGCCTGCAAGTTGTCGGGGTGCATGGGATCTCCTTCGAGGGGTCGCCGGAGTGTCGCACAGCTTCAACCACACCGCCGGCCGCAGGACGCGCGGCCCTCCGCCGCAGGCCAGGCGGCCAGCCGTCGGGACCGGCCGGCTCCGGCCCGACACTGGTACCCCACTCCCGACCCGGGTACGCGGCCCGGATCGCCGGCCCCGGCCCCGGGCCGGCAGGTTCTATGCCTGCTTTCCGCCGGCCAGATCGCCGGCCCGCGAAACCGGCACGCCACCGGAAGCCCCGCCGGGCACGTCATCGAGAGAGCCACCGGACACGTCACCGGAAGAGCCACCGGAGGAGGAGCCACCGGACCCGCCGTCGGACTGGCGGGGTGCCGGTACGCCCTCGGGCAGGTTGGCGAGCACCACGCCCAAGACCCGGACGGCGTCCGGCTTGGAGAGCGGGTTGTTGCCGTTGCCGCACTTCGGGGACTGCACGCAGGAGGGGCATCCCGCCTCGCAGCCGCACTCCGCGATCGCGTCCCGGGTGGCCCGCAGCCAGGCCGCCGCCGTCCCGTACGCGCGCTCGGCGAAGCCCGCCCCGCCCGGGTGCCCGTCGTAGACGAAGACGGTGGGGGCCTCGGTGTCCGGGTGCACCGCCGTGGAGAGCCCGCCGATGTCCCAGCGGTCGCAGGTGGCGGTGAGCGGCAGCAGGCCGATCGCGGCGTGCTCGGCGGCGTGCAGCGCGCCCGGCACGTCGGCGGGTTCCACGCCGGCGGCGGTCAGGGACTGCGGTGACAGGGTGAACCAGACCGCGACCGTGCGCAGTTCCCGGGCCGGCAGGTCCAGCGGGCGGGTGTCGATGACCTCGCCGGTGGCGATCCGCCGCCGCTGGTACGACACCACCTGGCTGGTCACGTCGACCTCGCCGAGGAAGAGCCCCACGGGCCCGGCATCCACGTACGAGCGGACCGACACCACCGACAGCGAGGTGACGTCGCGGGCGTGGGTGGACCAGTCCGGCTCCTCGGGGTGCACCAGTGCGCACCCGTCGGCCAGGTCGAGCGAGTCGACCACGTACGAGACGCCCTGGTGCAGGTAGACCGCGCCGGGGTGGAGCAGGAAGTGCGACGAGCCGCCGTCGACGGTGCCGAGCAGCCGCCCGGTCGCCCCCTCGACCACGCAGACCGGTGCGCCGCCCTCGCCGCGCAGGTCCACCTGCGGTCGTTCCCGGTGCCGCCAGTACCAGCCGGTCGGGCGCTGGCGCAGCGCCCCCGCCGCCACGAGCTGGTCCACCGCCTCCTTCGCCCCGTCGCCGAAGAGTGCCAGGTCGGCCGGGGTGAGCGGTGCCTCGGCCGCTGCGCAGGCCAGCTGCGGGGCCAGCACGTACGGGTTGGCCGGGTCGAGCACGGTCGCCTCCACCGGCCGCCCGAACAGCGCCTCGGGGTGGTGCACGAGGTAGGTGTCGAGCGGGTCGTCCCGGGCGACCAGCACGGCGAGCGCCTCCTGCCCGGAACGCCCCGCCCGCCCGGCCTGCTGCCACAGCGAGGCCCGGGTGCCCGGGTATCCGCAGATCAGCACCGCGTCGAGGCCGATCAGGTCGACGCCCAGTTCCAGCGCGTTGGTCGAGGCCAGCCCGAGCAGGTCGCCGTCCAGCAGCGCCCGTTCCAGCTCGCGTCGTTCCTCGCGCAGGTAGCCGGCCCGGTAGGCGGCCACCCGGTCGCCGAGCCCGGGCACCGCCTCGTCGAGGGACCGGCGGGCGTTCGCCGCGACCACCTCGGCGCCGCGCCGGGAGCGTACGAAGGCCAGCGTGCGTACCCCCTCGGCGACCGTGTCGGCGAGCAGGTCGGCCGTCTCCCGCAGTGCCGACCGGCGGACCTGGGTGAGGTCCGCCTGCTGGTCGGCGGCGGAGTCCGGTGGCAGCAGCGGCGGCTCCCAGAGCGCGAACGTCACGCCGCCGCGCGGCGAGGTGTCCTCGGTGACGGCGGCCACGGGCAGCCCGGTGAGCCGCCCGGCCGCCGTCGCCGGGTCGCCGGACGTGGCGGAGGCCAGCACGAAGACGGGGGTACGCCGCAAGCTCGCGCACTGCCGCCGCAGCCGGCGCAGCACGTGCGCGACGTGCGAGCCGAAGACCCCCCGGTAGGTGTGACACTCGTCGATCACCACGTATACGAGCCGGCGCAGGAAACCGGACCACTGGGCGTGCCCGGGCAGGATGCCGTGGTGCAGCATGTCGGGGTTGGTCAGCACGAAGCGGGAGTGCCGCCGGATCCACTCCCGTTCGGCGCGCGGGGTGTCGCCGTCGTAGCAGGCGGGGCGTACCCCCTCCAGTTCGAGCGCGGCGACGGCGCGCAACTGGTCGGCGGCGAGCGCCTTCGTCGGCGCCAGGTAGAGCACGGTGGCCCGGGGGTCGGCGAGCAGGGTGGCCAGCGCGGGCAGCTGGTAGGCCAGGGACTTGCCGGACGCGGTGCCGGTGGCCACGACCACGTGCTGGCCGTCGTACGCCAGGGTGGCCGCCTCGGCCTGGTGCCGCCAGGGCGCGACGACGCCGCGCCGGGCGAACGCCGCGCGCAGTTCATCCGGCGCCCAGTCCGGCCACGCGGCGGGTTCGCCGGCCCGTGCCGGCACCCGCTCGACGTGGGTGACCGGGTCGGCGCCGGTGCGGGCCCGCAGCCGGCCCAGCAGGTCGGCCGGCGTTCGCCCGGCGCCGATACCCGCGGATACGGTGGTCACGTTCTGCACTCTCGCACTGGTGTTCGGAGATGAAAAGCCGGGGGGCGGGGTAAGGAGAGGCCTCCGCCGGTGAGCCGAGCCGTGGTCCGGCGGGGATGGTTAGATGCCCAGGAGAGTTTACGGCTCTTGCGAGGGAGGACCGATGGAGCTGTCGCTGGCGACCCGCACCGTGGGCGAGCACACGGTGCTCGAGGTCGGCGGTGAGGTGGACGTCTACACCGCGCCCCGGCTGCGGGAGCGGCTCCTCGAGTTGATCGACGGCGGGGCCCGCCACGTCGTGGTCGACCTGGGTCGGGTGGATTTCCTCGACTCCACCGGGTTGGGTGTGCTGGTCGGCGCGCTCAAGCGGCTGCGCGCGGCCGGCGGCTCGTTCGCGCTGGTCTGTGACAAGGAGCCGCTGCTCAAGATCTTCCGGATCACCGCGCTCGACCAGGTCTTCCCGCTGCATCCCACGGTCGACGCGGCGATCGGTGCCGGCCCGGCCGGCGCTGGCGCCTGATGGCCACGGTCAAGCTCTCCTTCTCGCCGGCCCCGGTGCACGTGCGCACCGCGCGCCTGGTCGGCGTGGCGGTCGCCCGGCGGGCCGGGGTCCGCGAGGAACTGCTCGACGAGGTACGGCTGGCCATCGGCGAGGCGTGCACCCGCGCGGTCGCCCTGCACCGCCAGTACGGCGTGCCCGATCCCGTGTTCGTCGAGATGTCCGACACGGGGGCGTACGCGGTGCGCGTCGTCGACCGTGCGCCGATCGAGGCCGGTCTCGGCCTGGCCGCGCTGGACGCCGACCAGCTCGCCAACGAGTCGCTCGACGAGGACGACCTCACCACCGGGGTCGGTTTCGCGCTGCTGGCCGGTTTCGTCGAGGACCTCCAGGTCCGCCCGGTCGACGAGGGCATCGGCACCGAGGTGCGGATGGTCTGGCCCGTCGGCCGCTGAGGTGATCTTCCACCGCCCTCGCTGAGGGTGTCGTACGCCGTGAGAGGCCGCGTCCCGCCGGGGCGCGGCCTCTTTGGCATGGATGGACTCCTATATCAGATTTTTCCTCATAACACAGCGACGAAGATCATCGAGACGCGGTAGCCCCTCGGTGTGACCTCCAACACTGCGGAGGGCTACAGTACGCGAGTTGTCAGCAAGTGATCCATCTCGCAGCCAGCGGGAACGGTTGTTCATCGCTGGTCCCGCCGGGGTGGGTTGGCGCGTGCTTGCGACCACTCCGCATCCAGGCGCCGGGTCGGTGCGTCTCCACCGGCTGGCGCGAGCGTTCGGTACAGGAGGACACGCATGTCCGACACCTTGGCCGCCGAGGGCGGCGGGATATCCCTCACCGGAAACAACGTCACGTACGTCGTCATCGCCGCGGTGCTCGCGCTGGTGGCGCTCGCCTTCGCCGGCGCGCTGACGAAAGCCGTACTGGCCGCCGGCAAGGGCACCAACAAAATGCAGGAGATCTCGGGCGCGGTCCAGGAGGGCGCCTCGGCCTACCTGATCCGGCAGTTCCGCACCCTGGCGATCTTCGTGGTCATCGCCGTGGTACTGCTCTTCCTGCTGCCGGTGCACGACACCGACGGCAGCGAGACGGCGGTGAAGATCGGCCGGTCCGTCTTCTTCGTCGTGGGCGCGCTGTTCAGCGCGTTCATCGGTGGCGCCGGCATGTGGCTGGCCACCCGGGCCAACCTGCGGGTCGCCGCTGCCGCCCGCGAGCGGGAGGGTGGCCGGGAAGCCGCGATGAAGATCGCCTTCCGCACCGGTGGCGTGGTCGGCTTCCTCACCGTCGGCCTCGGCCTCTTCGGCGCCGCGCTGGTCGTGCTCTTCTACCGGGGCGACGCGCCGACCGTGCTGGAGGGCTTCGGCTTCGGCGCCGCGCTGCTCGCCATGTTCATGCGGGTCGGCGGCGGCATCTTCACCAAGGCCGCCGACGTCGGCGCCGACCTGGTCGGCAAGGTCGAGCAGGGCATCCCCGAGGACGACCCGCGCAACGCCGCCACCATCGCCGACAACGTGGGCGACAACGTGGGCGACTGCGCCGGCATGGCCGCCGACCTCTTCGAGTCGTACGCGGTCACCCTGGTCGCCGCCCTCATCCTCGGCCGCGCCGCCTTCGGCGAGGAGGGCCTGGTCTTCCCGCTGATCATCTCCACCATCGGTGTGCTCGTGGCGATCGTCGGCGTCTTCATCACCCGGCTGCGCGCCGCCGACCGCAACGGCCTGACCGCGATCAACCGGGCCTTCTACATCTCCGCGCTGCTTTCCGCGGTGCTGGTGGCGGTCGCCACGTACGCGTACCTGCCGGCCACCTTCGCCGAGCTGGAGGGCGGGCTGACCAACGTCAGCGAGAACCCGCGGACGGTCGCCATCGGCGCGGTCGTCATCGGCATCGTGCTGGCGGCGGCGATCCAGGCGCTGACCGGCTACTTCACCGAGACCAACCGGCGCCCCGTGCAGGACATCGGCAAGAGCTCGCAGACCGGCCCCGCCACCGTCATCCTCGCCGGCATCAGCGTCGGCCTGGAGTCGGCGGTCTACTCGGCGCTGCTGATCGGCGCCGGCGTGTTCGGCGCGTTCCTGCTCGGCGGCAGCTCCATCACGCTCTCGCTGTTCGCCGTGGCGCTGGCCGGCACCGGCCTGCTCACCACGGTCGGCGTGATCGTCGCGATGGACACCTTCGGCCCGATCTCCGACAACGCGCAGGGCGTGGCGGAGATGTCCGGCGACATCGACGAGCACGGCGCCCGCACGCTCACCGAGCTGGACGCGGTCGGCAACACCACCAAGGCGATCACCAAGGGCATCGCGATCGCCACGGCGGTGCTGGCCGCGACGGCGCTGTTCGGCTCGTACACCGACACGCTGAGCACCGCGTACGCCGACGCCGGGGTGGCCGACGTCGGCGCCGAGATCCTCAACTCGCTGAACGTGGCGAACCCCCGCAACCTGGTCGGCCTGATCATCGGCGCGGCGGTGGTGTTCCTCTTCTCCGGACTGGCCATCAACGCGGTCTCCCGCTCGGCCGGCGCGGTCGTGATGGAGGTACGCCGGCAGTTCCGCGAGCTGCCCGGGATCATGAACGGCACCCAGCGCCCCGAGTACGGCAAGGTCGTCGACATCTGCACCCGGGACGCGCAGCGCGAGCTGATGACCCCCGGCCTGCTCGCCATCCTCGCGCCGATCGCGGTGGGCTTCGGCCTCGGGCCGGGCGCGCTGGCGGCGTACCTGGCCGGGGCGATCGGGGCCGGCACGCTGATGGCGGTCTTCCTGTCCAACTCGGGCGGCGCCTGGGACAACGCCAAGAAGCTCGTCGAGGACGGCGCGTACGGCGGCAAGGGCTCCGAGTCGCACTCGGCGACGGTCATCGGCGACACCGTCGGCGACCCGTTCAAGGACACCGCCGGCCCGGCCATCAACCCGCTGATCAAGGTGATGAACCTGGTCTCGCTGCTGATCGCGCCGGCCGTGGTGGCCTGGAGCGTCGGCGACGAGCGGAACACCGCCCTGCGGGTGGGGATCGCCGTGGCGGCGACGTTGGTCATCGTCGCGGCGGTGGTGTTCAGCAAGCGCAAGGGCGTGGCGATGTCCGACTCCGACTCCGGCACGGGCGCGGGCAGCCCGGGCCAGCGGCCGGAGACGGTCAACGCCTGATCCGTCCGGCATTGGCGGTCCCCGATCGGCCCCGGTGGCCGGCCGGGGACCGCCCATACCCCGGCAAACCTGTCCGCTGCCGGTGCTCGACAGAGGCCGTACGCTGCAACGCATGCGTACGTGCCGGGCGACAGCCGCCGGAAAGCTCACGGTGGTCCTGGCCACGCTCGTACTCGTGGCGGCCGGCTGCGGCAGCGGTCCCAGCCCGCAGGCGTGGGCGGCGTCGGTCTGCTCGGCGCTCACCCCGTGGCGGGCCGAGATCAGCAAGCTGACCAGCAGCACCGACCAGCAGATGACCGCCCAGACCACCCCGGCGCAGGCGAAGGAGAACCTGGTGCGGCTCTTCGGTGGCGCGGAGCAGGCCAGCGAGACCGCCCGCCGCAAGGTCGAGGAGGCCGGCATCCCGGAGGCCGAGCACGGCGCGGAGATTTCCGCGGGCTTCCGCGCCTCGTTGGAGAAGGTGCGCGACGCGTACGGCCGGGCCCGCGACACCATCGACGGGCTGGGCACCGGCCAGCCCGCCACCTTCTACGACGGCGTCCGCGCCACCGTGGACACCCTGAACAAGGAGTACGACGCCAGCGCGCTCGACATCAGCCGGCTCAACTCGGAGGAGTTGAAACGCGCCTTCGACGAGGTGCCGGAGTGTCGCTGAGCGGGACCGGTGACCCGTCGGGCAGCGAGGCGCTGCCGGTGCTCTTCCCGGCCCCCACGGACCGGGTCGCGCCGGTCGCACGCCGTCCCGCCCCGCCCCCGCCGGCTGGCGGCGACGAGTCGGCCCGGCAGCTGACCTTCTTCGGCGCGGAGGCGGCGGACCCGTCCCTCGCCGACCTCGCCGGGCTGCTGGCCGGCCCGGGCGAGGTGGTCCGGATGGGCGGCACCGCCCGGCTCTCGGTGGTGGTCGACGCTGCCTGGCGGGTGCACGTGCTCGTCGCCGAGCTGGCGTTGCGCCAGGTGGCGGCCACCTGGGAGGCGACCACCGACGGGCGGCACGCGGTGCGCACCTCGTACGCCCGCACGCTGAAGCCGCTCGCGATGGCCTGGCTGCGGGGCGCCGGCAAGCGACCGCCCGCCGGTCTCCACCTCAACGGGCGGCGGCTGCGGCTCTGGCTCGCCGCGGCAGGGGTCGCCGAGCCGTCCGGCTTCCTGCTCCGGCTCGGCGTCGCCGACGAGGAGTGCTGGGAACCGGTCGGCGGGGCCCTCGACGCGGTCGGCCTGTCCGGGGTGCTGCTCGGTCCCGGCGAGGGCGGGCCGGCGTACCGGATCACCGGCCGGCGGCGGCTCGCCCGCCTGGCCGAGCTGGTCGGCGACCCGCCGGCCGCCGCCCCCGCGACGGCCTGGCCGGCCCGCTCCTGACCCGCCGCGCGCCTGTCCGATGCGGGACAGCAGGTGCGCAATATCGCGGAAAACGGCTGGGTGACGCGTCGGCCGAAGGCCCGCCATCGTCACAGTGTCCCACCCGGCGGCACACGCACGGTGTACGGTGGCGCCGTCCGGCACGCCCAGCCGCCGCCGGCGCAGGAGGCCGCCCCTCATCGGGACGGTTTGCCGCCCGCGAAACCCGAAACGCGGGCGGCGCGTTACGTTGGACATCCGGACCGCCGGGGGTCGGCGGGTCGAAGGCGGCCCGAACCGGGCGTCGGTGGCTACGAGCAGGAGTGAGGTCGGGGAGAGACGTGCCGAGCAAAGCTGGAACCACCCGTCTGGTCATCGTCGAGTCACCGGCGAAGGCCAAGACGATCTCGGGCTATCTCGGCCCGGGGTACGTCGTGGAGGCCAGCTTCGGCCACGTCCGGGACCTTCCGCGCAACGCCGCCGACGTGCCGGCCAAGTACAAGGGCGAGCCGTGGGCCCGGCTCGGGGTGGATGTCGACAACGGCTTCCACGCCCTCTACGTGGTCTCCGCCGACCGGAAGCAGCAGATCAGCAAGCTGGTGAAGCTGGCCAAGGAGGTCGACGAGATCTTCCTGGCGACGGATGAGGACCGCGAGGGCGAGGCGATCGCCTGGCACCTGGTGGAGACGCTCAAGCCCAGGGTGCCGGTCAAGCGGATGGTCTTCCACGAGATCACCAAGCCGGCCATCCAGGCCGCGGTGGCGAATCCCCGCGAGATCGACCGGGACCTGGTCGACGCCCAGGAGGCCCGGCGCATCCTCGACCGCCTCTACGGCTACGAGGTCTCGCCCGTGCTGTGGAAGAAGGTCATGCCGAAGCTCTCGGCGGGCCGGGTGCAGTCCGTGGCGACCCGGATCGTGGTGGAGCGCGAGCGGCAGCGGATGGCCTTCCGCACGGCGGAATACTGGGACATCCTGGCCACCCTGGCCGTGGCGAACGCCGGCGAGGGCCCGCGCAACTTCAACGCCACCCTGGTCGCGCTGAACGGCGACCGGATCGCCACCGGCAAGGACTTCGAGCCGACCACCGGCCGGGTGAAGGCCGGCGCCGGGGTGGTGCACCTCGACTCCGGTGGTGCCCAGGGGCTCGCGGCCCGACTGGAGGGGCGGCCGTTCACCGTCACCCGGGTCGAGGAGAAGCCCTACCGCCGCCGCCCGTACGCGCCGTTCATCACCTCCACCCTCCAGCAGGAGGCGGCCCGCAAGCTGCGGTTCTCGTCCCAGCAGACGATGCGCACCGCGCAGCGCCTCTACGAGAACGGCTACATCACCTACATGCGTACCGACTCGGTGAACCTGTCGGAGACCGCCATCGCGGCGGCCCGCAGGCAGATCGTCGAGCTGTACGGCGAGCGCAGCGTGCCGCCGGAGCCGCGGCGCTACACCGGCAAGGTGAAGAACGCGCAGGAGGCGCACGAGGCGATCCGCCCGGCGGGGGACAACTTCCGCACCCCGGGCGAGGTGCGCAACGAGCTGTCGACCGAGGAATACCGGCTCTACGAGCTGATCTGGCGGCGCACCATCGCCTCGCAGATGACCGACGCCGTCGGCTCCAGCGTCTCGGTGCGCATCCGCGCCGTCTCCTCCGCGCAGGAGGAGGCCGACTTCGGCGCCACCGGCAAGACCATCACCGACCCGGGCTTCCTGCGGGCGTACGTCGAGTCCAGCGACGACGAGAACGCCGAGGCCGAGGACGCCGAGCGCCGGCTGCCCAACCTGGTGAAGGACCAGCCGCTCACCGCCGACGAGCTGGCCGCGCAGGGCCACCACACCCAGCCGCCGTCGCGCTACACGGAGGCGTCGCTGGTCAAGGCCCTCGAAGAGCTGGGCATCGGCCGCCCGTCGACGTACGCGTCGATCATGCAGACCATCCAGGACCGCGGCTACGTGACCAAGCGTGGCCAGGCGATGATCCCAACCTTCCTGGCCTTCGCGGTGATCGGCCTGCTGGAGCGGCACTACCCGCGCCTGGTCGACTACGACTTCACGGCCAGCATGGAGAACGAGCTGGACGAGATCGCTGGCGGTGACCACGCCGCCGTCGACTTCCTGACCGCGTTCTACTTCGGCAGCGCCAACGGCGCCGGCGACCGGGACATCGCCCGCTCGGGCGGGCTGAAGAAGCTGGTCACGGAGAACCTCAGCGACATCGACGCGCGCAGCGTCAACTCGATCCCGCTGTTCACCGACGACGAGGGCCGCGAGGTCGTCGTCCGGGTGGGCAAGTACGGGCCGTACCTCCAGCGGGCGCTGCCCGGCGAGCAGCCGGCCCCGAAGACCGAGGGCGAGGAGGGCGGCGGCCAGGGCGACCGGGCACCCATCCCCGAGGGGCTGGCGCCGGACGAGCTGACCCCGGAGAAGGTGCACGAGCTGTTCCTCGGCGGCGGGGGCGAGCGCAAGCTGGGCGACGACCCGGGCACCGGCGAGCCGATCCTGCTCAAGTCGGGCCGCTTCGGCCCGTACGTGGCCAGCGGCGAGCGCAAGTCGTCGCTGCTGCGTTCGCAGTCGCCGGACTCGCTCACCTTCGACGAGGCGTTGAAGCTGCTCAGCCTGCCCCGGCTGGTCGGCGTGGCCCCCGACGGCGGCGAGGTGTTCGCGAACAACGGCCGCTACGGCCCGTACGTCAAGCGCGGTGACGAGTTCCGCTCGCTGGACTCCGAAGAGAAGATGTTCACCGTCACGCTGGACGAGGCGCTGGCCCTGCTGGCCGCCCCGAAGACCCGCCAGCGCCGTGCCGCCGCGCCGCCGCTGCGGGAGATGGGCGTCGACCCGCTCACCGAGAAGCCGCTGGTCATCAAGGACGGCCGGTTCGGCCCGTACGTGACCGACGGTGAGACGAACGCGTCGCTGCGGCGCGGCCAGACCCCGGAGGCGCTGAGCATCGAGGAGGCCTCCGAGATGCTCGCCGAGAAGCGGGCGAAGGGGCCGGCGCCGAAGAAGACCGCCGCGAAGAAGGCACCCGCCAAGAAGGCCACGGCGGCGAAGAAGACGGCTGCGGCGACCAAGTCGACGGCGGCCAGGAAGACCACGACGGCCAAGACGACGGCGGCCAAGAAGGCGCCGGCAAAGAAGGCGGCCCCCAAGAAGGCCTCCACCACCACCGACTGAGCGCCCCGAGCCGCCCCAGCAGAAGATCTTGGAAGGCGGTGGCCCCTACACTTGGGGTCAACCGTTGGTTGCAACACCTTCGTTGATCCTGGTGGAGGTGGTGGCAGTGGCAGCTCGGTTGTCGTTGGTGGAGCGGGAAGAGATCGGTCTGGGTCGGGCGGCGGGTTTGTCGATCCGTCAGATCGCGCGGGGGTTGTCTCGGGCGCCGTCGACGGTGGGTCGGGAGGTGGGCCGGTTCGAGCGGTACGGGCAGGTGTATCGGCCTTCCGCTGCGGATTGGGCGGCGTGGCTGCGTCACCGGCGTGGGAAGCGGCCTGCCAGGCTGTCAGGTGACGGGCCGTTGCGACGGCGGGTCGTTGACCTGTTGACGCAACGGTGGTCACCACGGCAGATCAGTCGACGACTGCGACGTGACCATCCCGAGTCCCCGGAGATGTGGGTGTCGCACGAGACGATCTACCAGGCGATCTATCTGCAGGCGCGGGGGAACCTTCGTGCGGAGTTGGCCCGGCAGGTGGCCTTGCGCTCCGGTCGCGCTGCCCGGCGTCGACGACCGCAGGCCGGTGGGCCGATCCGCTCGTACCGCCCCTGGCTGGGCCTGAACATCAGCTCCCGGCCCGCAGAGGTCAACGACCGGGCAACGCCCGGGCACTGGGAAGGCGATCTCGTCGAAGGCGGCCGGGGCCCGGCAGGGGGATCGGCGATCGCGACGCTGGTAGAGCGACACACCCGCTTCGTGATCCTGGTCAGCTTGCCCGAGGGCAAGGTGTCCGAGCACGTCGTGGCGCAACTGGCCGCCGCCATGTGCTGGCTGCCCCGCCGGCTACTGGCCTCGCTGACCTGGGACCAGGGAAGCGAAATGGCCCGCCATGCCCAGTTCACCGTCGCCACCGGCTGCCCGGTCTACTTCTGCGACCCCCACAGCCCCTGGCAGCGAGGCACCAACGAAAACACCAACGGCCTGCTACGTCAGTACTACCCCAAAGGCTGCACCGACTTCCGGAGCATCAGCCAGACCGACCTGCACGCCGTCGCCGATCAACTCAACGCACGGCCCCGAGAAACCCTGGGCTGGGACACCCCTGGTGAGAGAATGTCCCAATTCATCGGTGTTGCAACCACCGGTTGAAGCCGCCACAGGGGCCACCGCCTTCCAAGATCTTGACGTTGTCCACAGGGGCAGCCGACGAGGGTGCCACAGGGGCAGGGTGGGGTCGTGAGCCTGCTCTTCGAACCTTCGCCTGCGGCGCTGATCCGGGCGCTGCCGGGCGACCACGCCGACGAGTTGACCTGGCTGCTCTTCCGGCAGGAGGACGTGATCGGCCTCAGCCAGGCACTACGACACATGTCCCGCAAGGCGATCCGGCACCGGGTGGCAAGTGGGCGGTGGCGACAGGTTCACCAGGCCGTCTTCGTCACGCACAGCGGACCGGTCGGTCCTGCACAGCTCCGGTGGATCGCGGTGCTGGCTGCCGGGCCCGGCGCGATGCTCGGTGGGCTGACCGCCGTCCAGGCGGGAGGTCTGCGCGGTTTTCCCACACGGGTCATCCACCTGCTGTTGCCGGCCGACCGGAGGCGGGAACTGCCGCATGGGGTGTCGGCGCACCGGACGACCCATCTGCCTGAGCGGGACGTGCTCGCGGTCGGGCAACCGTGCCGGACGACCGCCGCCCGCTCGATCGTGGACGCGGCGCAGTGGGCCCGCACCGACGAGGAGGCCCGGTCGATCGTCGCCGCTGGCTTTCAGCAGCGACTGGTGTGCGGCGCCGACGTGCAGGAGGTCCTCGATCGGATGCCCCGACTGCGTCGTCGCCGGCTGGTCCTGGACGTCGCCAGGGACGCGGCCGGCGGTGCACATTCCCTGGCCGAGTTGGATTTCCTCAAACTGGTGCGCCGAGCCGGGTTGCCGGAGCCGACCCGGCAGAAGGTCCGACGTGACTCCGGCGGTCGACGCCGCTACCTGGATGCCTACTTCGAGGAGTGGAAGGTGCACGTGGAGATCGACGGCGGCCAGCACCTCGATCCGCGTACGGCCTGGGCCGACATGCGCCGGCAGAACGCACTCTGGGTTGAGGGCGACCGGGTGCTCCGCTTTCCGGCCTGGGCGCTTCGGGCACATCCGGCGGAGGTGCTCGCCCAGCTCCACGCCGCCCTCCGGGCCGCAGGATGGCCCGGCTGACTCTCTCTCACCCGACCGGACGATAGATCTTGGCGGATTTCGGCCCTCCCAGGGGCCTGTTTCTTCCAAGATCTCTGGCTGGAGCCTCGTGGCGGAGGGGGGTCAGCCGAGGATTTGGGTCAGGTGGGGGTTGGTGAAGAGGTGGTGCGGGTCCAGGCGGGCGCGGAGCGTCTGGAAGTCCGTCCAGCGGGGGTAGACCGCCGCGAGTGACTGCGCGTCGCGCCAGTGCAGCTTGCCCCAGTGGGGCCGGCCGCCGAGGCTCGCGGCGACCTGCTCGAAGGCCCGGAAGTACGGCTCGTACGGCATGCCGACGTACTGGTGGACCGCCACGTACGCCGACTCCCGCCCGTATCCGTGGGAGAGCCAGATGTCGTCGGCGGCGGTGAACCGCACCTCGACCGGGAAGAGCACCTTGAAGGGCAGCCCGTCGACGATCCGCCGCAGTGCGTCGAGCGCCTCGCGAAGGGCTTCGCGCGGCAGCGCGTACTCCATCTCCACGAAGCGGACCCGGCGCGGGGTGCAGAAGACCTGGTCGGAGCGGCCGGTGTAGCGGCGTTCGGTGAGCGCGCGGGCGGAGACGGCGCTGATGCCGGGGGCGAGCGCCGGCACGGCGCGGCCGAGCCGGCAGGCCCCGGCGAAGACGGTGTTGGAGAGGAACTCGTCGTCCAGCCAGCCGCGCCAGCGGGGCAGCGGCCGGTCGTCGGCGGGCACCCGGTCGTTGGTCTTGACCTGCACCCGGTCGGTGTACGGGAACCAGTAGAACTCGGCGTGGTCGTGCCGCTCGACCAGCGTGGGCAGTTCGTCGAGGACGGCTTCCAGCGACGCGGGCCGTTCGTGGGCGTGGAGCACGAAGGCGTCCACGCAGCGCAGGGTCACCTCGACGAGCACCCCGAGCGCGCCCAGTGACACCCGGGCGGCGGCGAAGACGTCGGGGTGTTCGTCGGCGGAGCAGCGCAGCACCTCGCCGGTGCCGGTGACGAGGGTGAGCGCCTCGACGAACGTCGACAGGCAGCCGTATCCGGCGCCGGTGCCGTGGGTGCCGGTGGAGATCGCGCCGGCGATGGTCTGGGCGTCGATGTCGCCCAGGTTGGGTAGTGCCAGGCCGTGGGTGGCGAGTAGGTCGTTGAGCGCGCGGAGGGTGGTTCCGGCCGGTACGGTGACCAGTCGGCGGTCGATGTCGACGCGTACGCCGGTGTCCAGTTCGGTCAGTTCCATCCGCCGTGCGTCGGTGACCGCGACGCCGGTGAAGGAGTGGCCGCTGCCCACCACCCTGATCCGGTCCCCGGTGGCGGCGGCGGAGCGTACGGCCTCGGCGACGTCGGTGAGGGAGGTGGGGCGCAGGATGGCGGTGGCGGTGGCGCGTTGGTTGCCGGCCCAGTTGGACCAGCCGGCCATGGTTGGCGGTGCGGTACCGGCCATGCGCACTCCTCGACATGAATGTGAACTACCTTCATATCAGGAACGTTGTAGCAGGTAAATACCGCAATCGAGGTTTGCTCGTTGTACCGGTAGTCACGAACCCGTGACGTGCAGATATGTTCATCCGTCGAAGGGGGGTGGCGAGTGTCCACACCAGCCGCCACAGCCGGGCCGCTGCGCCGGGTACCGGTGCAGGGTCGAAGTGTCGCGAGGGTCCAGCGGATGCTGGACGCCTGTGCCGAGCTCGTCGACGAGGTGGGGTACGAGGGACTGACCACGACCCTGCTCGCCGAGCGTGCCGAGGTGGCGATCGGGTCGGTATACCAGTTCTTTCCGGACAAGCGGGCCATAGTGCAGGCGCTGACCCTGCGCACGATGGAGTCCTACCTCCAGCGGCTCGACGAGCGTTTCGCGTCGGACGACATGACCCACTGGTGGGACGGGGTCGACGCGGGTATCGACGAGTACATCACGATGCACCGTACCGTTCCCGGATTCCGTACCCTGCACTTCGGCGACGTGGTCGACCTGCACCTGCTCGACGAGCAGCGGGACAACAACGGGGTGATCGCGGACCAGTTGGCCCGCGTGCTCGCCGAGCGCTTCGGGCTGACCGACGTCCCCGACCTCCGGTTCCACCTGGAGATCGCCGTGGAGGCGGCCGACGCGCTGATCAAGTTGGCGTTCCGTCGGCTGCCCGAGGGCGACGAACGGGTGTTGGTCGAGGCCAAGGCGCTGATCCGGGAATACCTGCACCGCCAGGTCGACGCCCCGGCCGACGCCAACCAGCCCGGCTGAACCCGGCCCGCCGACCCGGGGTGCGCCAGGCGGCGGGACACGGTGCGGACGGCCCGGTACGTGCCGGGCCGGCAGGTCAGAGGAAGGCGTGGCCCTCGCCCCGGTAGGTGGGCACGGTGGCCACGACCGAATCTCCCTCGATCAGGTGCAACTCGTTGACGTGCTCGCACAGCTCGCCGGCCTTCGCGTGCCGGAACCACACCCGGTCGCCGACCCGCAGCGTGCCGGCCGCTGCGCCGGCCAGCGGGGTCTGCACCTCGCCGGCCCCCTCGGTGCCGATCAGTTTCAGCCCCTCCGGCAGCCACGGCCGGGGTAGCCGGCTGTCCTCGGCCGGGCCGGAGGCGATCCAGCCGCCGCCGAGCACGGTGGCCAGCCCGGGGCCCGGGCGGCGGACCACCGCGCAGGCGAAGAAGGCCGCCGGGGTGGGGCGCCAGGCGCGGTACGCGTCGAACAGCGTCGGCCCGTACAGGCCCGATCCCGCGGTGACCTCGGTGACCGCGGGATCGGCGCTGGTCGCGGCCACGCTGCCGGTGCCGCCGCCGTTGACGAACTCCAGGTCGGCGTGTTCGCGTACGGCGGCCACCGCCGCGCCCCGGCGGGCCAGCAGCTCGCGGTACGACCGGCGCTGGGCCAGCCGGATCGCGGAGCCGAGCACCGCCCGCCCAGGCGGCGCGTCGCCGAGGCCGGCGATCTGTGCCTCGTACGCCATCAGGCCGACCAGCCGGAAGCCCGCGCGGCCAGCGACGGCGGCGGCGAGCGTGCCGGCCGCCCGGGCGCTGTGCACCGGGGAGCGGCGCACCCCGACGTGCACCCTTCCGCCCAGCGGTCGCCACGAGGCGTCCAGGTCGAGGCAGACCCGCAGTTCGGGGCGGCGCCCGGGCGGGCACACGGCGTCGACCAGGTCGAGCTGGTCGGTGTTGTCGATCATCAGCGTGACGGCCCCGGCGAGCGCCGGGTCGGCGGCGAGCTCGGCGAGCGCCCCCTGGTCGGCCGTGGGGTACGCCACCAGGGCGTCGTCGGTCACGCCGGAGCGGACCAGCCAGATCGCCTCGGGCACGGTGAAGGCCATCACGCCCTGCCAGCCGGGCCGCGCCAGCGCCCGGCCGATCAGCTCCCGGGCGCGTACCGACTTGCTGGCGACCCGAACCGGCTTGCCGTCGGCCCGCGCGGCCAGCGCGGCGGCGTTGCCGTCGAAGGCCGCGAGGTCGACGACGGCGTACGGCGGGTCGAGGTGCGCGGTCGCCCGGTCGAGGCGATCACGAAGTTTGTCGCTTTCGATGGCCACGTGTGCACGCTAACTGTCTGGGAGGCAATGCGAAATACCCTCGCGTCTGTCCGGGCTGCGGGCGGTGGTCGCGGCGGCCTAGGCTCGGCGAACAGGAGAATGTCGCGGCGGGGCAGGTCCCCACCGGGTCTAGAGTGTTCCACCGGGACTGCCCAGCGATGGGCCGGCACGTGGAGGTACGGCCATCGAAAGCCAGTTCAACGGCGAGTCGCCCGGCGTGTCGTCGTCCTCGAAGCAGTCCGGCGGCACCGCCGACCAGTCCGGCACCGACCTGTCCGGCTACGCCGGCATCCGTTCGGTGCTGCGGATCACCCCGTTCCGCCGGCTCTGGATCGTGCTCGGCGCGGCGTCCTTCGGCGACTGGTTCGGCCTGCTCGCCACCTCCGTCTTCGCCGCCTCCCAGGTCGAGGGGAGCACCGCCCAGGGTGCCGCGTTCGGTGGCGTCATCGCCATCCGGCTGCTGCCGGCGCTGGTGCTCGGCCCGGTCGCCGGCGTGTTCGCCGACCGGTTCGACCGGCGCTGGACCATGGTCATCTGCGACGTGCTGCGCTTCCTGCTCTTCGCCTCGATCCCGCTGGTCGCGCTGCTCGGTGCCTCCGGCGGCGTGACCGTCGGCTGGGCGGCGATCGCCACCTTCCTGATCGAGTCGATCACGCTGCTCTGGATCCCGGCCAAGGAGGCCGCGGTCCCCAACCTGATCCCGCGCGCCCGGCTGGAGGCCGCCAACCAGCTCACGCTGATCACCACGTACGGCCTCACTCCCATCCTCGCCGCGCTGATCCTCGCCTCGCTCGACGGCATCGTGCGGGCCGCCACCGGGGGCTCGACGCCGAACTGGGCGGAGCCGGCCGATCTGGCGCTCTGGTTCAACGCGTTCTCCCGGCTGGCCACCGCGCTGGTGGTGGCGTACGGCATCAAGGAGATCAGCCAGGGGCAGGCCGCGGAGCGGGGCGACGCGGAGCAGGGCATGCTGCGCCAGTTCAAGGAGGGCTGGCGCTTCATCGGGCAGACCCCGTTGGTCCGCGGCCTGGTGCTCGGCATCTTCGGCGCGTTCGCCGGCGGCGGCATCGTGATCGGCACCGCCAAGTTCTTCGCCACCTCCCTCGGCGCCGGTGACGCCGCCTTCTACCTGCTCTTCGGTGCCATCTTCGTCGGCCTCGCGCTCGGCATCGGGCTCGGCCCGATGATCGTCAAGGAAATGTCCCGGCGGCGCTGGTTCGGCATGAGCATCGTGCTGGCCAGCGCGTCGGTGATGGCCCTGGCCTTCGCCATCCACCTCTCGATGGCGATGGTCGGCGCGGTCCTGGTCGGCGCGGGCGCCGGGATGGCCTTCCTCTCCGGCACCACCCTGCTCGGCGGGGAGATCGCCGACGAGGTGCGGGGCCGGGTCTTCGCGGTGGTGCAGATCGGCACCCGGCTGGTGCTGATCCTCGCGATCGGCCTGAGCAGCCTGCTCGCCGGCGTCGGCGGATCGCGCCGGCTGGAACTCGCCGACCTGGGCGTCTCGATCTCGTCCACCCGACTGCTGCTGCTCGCCGCCGGTGCCGCCGGCATCTTCGCCGGGATCAGCGCGTTCGGGCAGATGGACGACAAGAAGGGCGTGCCCGTCCTGGCCGACCTCTGGGGCTCGATCCGGGGCCGCCCGCTGATGCCGGCCGAGCCGTTCGTCTCCGCCGGCCTCTTCGTGGTCTTCGAGGGCGGCGAGGGCGCCGGCAAGTCCACCCAGCTCGCCGCGCTCGCCGAGCGGCTGCGCGGGCAGGGGCGCGACGTGGTCGTGACCCGTGAGCCCGGGGCCACCGCCGTGGGCGAGCGGATCCGGTCGCTGCTGCTCGGCGCCCCCGGGTCCGACGTGCCGTCGCCGCGCGCCGAGGCGCTGCTCTACGCCGCCGACCGGGCGCACCACGTGGCCACCGTCGTCCGGCCGGCGCTCGTGCGGGGCGCGGTCGTGATCAGCGACCGGTACGTCGACTCGTCCCTGGCATACCAGGGGGCCGGGCGGACACTCCCCGCCGACGAGGTCTCCTGGCTCTCGTCCTGGGCCACCGGCGGGCTCAAGCCCGACCTGGTGGTGCTGCTGGACGTCGACCCGCGTACCGGCCTGGCCCGGGTGGCGGCCCGCACCGAGGCGGCGGACCACCTGGAGGCCGAGTCCGTCGCCTTCCACGAGCGGGTCCGGTACGCCTTCCTCGACCTCGCCGCCGCCGACCCGAAGCGCTACCTGGTGCTCGACGCGTCCCGCCCGGTCGAAGAGATCACCGGGCAGGTGGCCCGGCGGGTCGAGGAGATGTTCGGCAGCCCGGGCGGCATCGTGCACCCGCGCCCCGCCCAGGGGCCGGACACCACGGTGCAGCCGGAGTTATCCGAATCGGAGCTGGTACCGATGGAGCACAGAACCTGATGCCCGACGTCTTCGCCGACCTGGTCGGGCAGGACGACGCGGTCGACACGCTGCGCCGCGCCGCCGCCGCGGCGGCCGCAGTGCTGCGCGCCGCCGCGGTCCCGCCCACGACCGACGCCGCCGGGGACGAGTGGGACGCTCTCGCCGAGGAGGCCGACGGCACGGGCGCGGAGGCGGCAGCCGTCGTCGACCCGGGGGCGGGGATGACGCACGCCTGGATCTTCACCGGGCCGCCCGGGTCGGGCCGGTCGGTGGCGGCGCGGGCCCTCGCCGCCGCCCTCCAGTGCGTGCGCGGCACCGGCTGCGGCGAGTGCCCCGGCTGCCACACCACGCTGGCCGGCACCCACGCCGACGTCCGGATGGTGGTGCCGGAGGGGCTCTCCATCGGCGTCAACGAGATGCGGGCGCTGGTGCTGCGCGCCGCCAGCACTCCGTCCGGCGGGCGCTGGCAGGTGGTGGTGATCGAGGACGCGGACCGGCTCACCGAGGCGGCCGGCAACGCGCTGCTCAAGGCCATCGAGGAGCCGCCGCCGCGGACGGTCTTCCTGCTCTGCGCCCCGTCCACCCACCCGGACGACATCTCGGTGACCATCCGGTCGCGCTGCCGGATCGTACCGCTGGGGCAGCCCGCGCCGGACGCGGTGGCCGAGGTGCTGGTCCGCCGCGACGGCGTCGCGCCCGACGCGGCGCGGTGGGCGGCGGCGGCTGCGCAGGGGCACGTGGGACGGGCCCGCCGGCTGGCCCGTGACCCGGAGGCGCGCAAGCGCCGCGAGGCCGTGCTCGCGGTGCCACGCCGGCTGACCGGCGTGGGCGCCGCGTTCGACGCGGCGTCGGCGTTGATCGAGGCGGCCGAGGCGGAGGCCGAGGCGTCGGTCGCGGAGGCCGACGCGGCCGAGCGGGCGGCGCTGGAGACGGCCCTCGGCGCCGGCGGCACCGGGCGGGGGGCGGCGGGCGCGATCCGGGGCGCCGCCGGGCAGTTGAAGGACCTGGAGAAGCGGCAGAAGTCCCGGGCCACCCGGGCGCAGCGCGACGCGCTGGACCGGGCGCTGGTCGACCTGGCGGGCTTCTACCGGGACGCGCTCACCATGGCGCTGCGCGCCCCCGTGGCGCCGGTGCACACCGACACGGCCGCGCTGGCCGGGGCGGGCGCGCAGAAGTGGGACGCCGAGGGGGCGCTGCGCCGGCTGGAGGCGGTGCTGGAGTGCCGGGCGGCGATCGAGGCGAACGTCAAGCCCCGCATCGCCGTCGAGGCGATGATGCTCTCGCTCTGGAAGGGCTGAGCGGGCCGCCCCGCGACCACGAGGTCCCGCCGGCCGGACCGGCTGTCCACAGGCATCGACAGGCTCGATTGCTGTGCGGTGCGGTCCGGTGTGCCGTGGTGACGGTGGCGGCACGCACAGTGATTTCCTGTTCCGGGAGGAGTCCGCCGATGCCGCGGGGGGAGATCGACGAGGCCTGGATCGAGGAGGCGGTGCGGCGCTACCGCCGGATCGAGTCCCTCCAGGCCGAGTTCGACCAGGCGGTGTCGACCGTCGAGGTCACCGTCCGGTCGCCCGACGGGCTGGTCGAGGTGGTGGTGACCGCCGGCGGGCGGATCACCGACGTCCGGTTCCTCGGCCCGCTGCACACCCGCAACCCCCGCGACGTCGCCGGCTCGGTGCAGGCGGCGGTCACCGCGGCGGCCGACGCCGCCCAGTGGGCCCGGGAGAAACTGCACAACGAGACCTTCACCGCCTACCGGCCGCTGGCGGGAGCCTGAGATGGAGAGCCTGCGCGTCCTCGCCGCCCGGCTCGACGAGGCGAGCGAGACCATGGCAGCCATGTCCCGCACCGTCACCGCCGGAGACCCGGCGCAGGCCGCGTTCGGCGTCGACGCCCCCGGCCGGCCCGGCGAGATCGGGCGGGCCCTGCACCGGCAGTGGACCGCCGCCACCGGCGACCGGGCCCGGGAGGCGCACGCCGCCGCCCAACAACTGGCCACTGCCGCCGCGGCGGTGCGGGCCGCCGCCGACCACTACACCGACGTCGACCGCGACGTACGCCACCGGCTGACCGGGGAGGCGTGATGGACGCGCTGGACCGGCTCGCCGAGCCCGCCCTCGACCTGCTCCGCCGGGTCGACACGCTGCTCGCCGCCGGGGCCCCCGAGGGGCACCGCGTATGGCCGCTGCTGCGCCGGATGCAGGTGCTTCCCGGCGAGGCCGTCCGGAGCTTCCTCGACCTGCATCCGGCGCCGCTGGCCACCGCCGGCCACACCGCGCGCCGCCTGACGCGGGGGTACGACGACGTCTGCGCCGCGCTGACCGACCCGGTGCTCTGGTCCGGCCCGGCCGCCTCGTCGTACGGGCAGGCCCGGGCGGCCCTGCTGCGGCACCTCGACGAGGGGCCGGAGAGCCTGGTCGGCCGACTGGAGTCGACGGCCGGCTACGCCGACGCGCTCGCCGACTGGGTGGAGGGCAGCCGGCTCACGCTGGCCCGGGCGCTGGCCGCCGTCCTGCGCTCCGCCGAGGCGGTGACCGTGGTCGCGGCGACGTCGATGCCGAGCGGCGGACCGGAACACCGGGGGACGGCCGGGCCGGCTGGGACCGAGGCCGCCGAGATCGCCGCGCGCGTGCTGGCGGTGCTCGGCGTCGCGTACGACGGGGCCGAGACCCTGCTGCGCCAGTGGGCGCCGAGCCTCGCCGAGTCCCGCTGGCGGGCTCCGGCGGCGGAACGCCCTCGCTACGACACCCCCACCCGGGTCGGCTGGTGACCGGCGGTGCGGGCGTGGCGTGCCGTGCCGGGCTGCCGGCTGCGCGGGGCCGGGATGCTGGCGGTGCTGCGCCCGCTGACCACCGCCTTGCCGGCGGGCGGGCCGGGCGATTCGGCAGGCGCGGATGGCTGCGCACCGTAGTCGGGCGGCGACGGCCGGCCGGGTCGCCCCGGCCCGCGCATCGTAGGGTGTGAGGCATGGGCATGCTCTGCGCGGTCAGCTTCCAGCGGTACGGGCGCCTCTACTACCTGGACCCGGGCGAGCTGCGTCCCCAGGTCGGCGACAAGGTGCTGGTGCCGACCGACGACGGGCCGGAGGTGGCCGAGTGTGTCTGGGCGGCGCAGTGGGTCACCGAGGAGACCGACGGTTTTCCCCGCCTGGCCGGCCTGGCCGGTGACGACGACCTGCGCCGCGACGAGACGGTGCGCCGCCGCAAGGCCGAGGCCAAGGTCGCGGCGAAGCGGCTGATCCGGGAGCACGCCCTGCCGATGAAGGTGGTCGCCATCGACCATGTGCTCGGTGCCGCCGAGGGCGGTGGAGAGCGGAGCACCATCTACTTCACCGCCCCGCACCGGGTGGACTTCCGCGCGCTGGTCCGGGACCTCGGCGCCACCCTGCACTGCCGGGTGGAGTTGCGTCAGCTCTCCGCCCGCGACTCGGCGCGGGTGCAGGGCGGCATCGGCTCCTGCGGCCGGGACCTCTGCTGCGCCACCTTCCTCAACGACTTCGAGCCGGTCACCATCCGGATGGCGAAGGACCAGGACCTGCCGCTCAACCCGCTGCGCATCTCCGGCGCGTGCGGCCGGCTGATGTGCTGCCTGAAGTACGAACATCCCCTCTACCAGCGGTTCCAGGAGTCGGCCCCGGCGATCGGCACCCGCGTGTCGACGCCGGAGGGCGACGGCCGGGTGGTCGGCCACAGCGTCCCCCGGGACTCCGTCACGGTGCGTCTCGACGCCGACGGCTCCCGCTGCTCCTGCTCCCGCGCGTCTGTCTGTGGCCCCCGCCAGGCCCACGACCAGCACTACGCCCCCTGACCGGATTCAGGTGAGAGTGGTCGGGGGCTCGGCCAGGCGGGGGCGGAGGGGGCGCTTCGGGGTCAGCCAGGAGGAGCCGGGAGACTGGTCGGGGTTGATCTGCCAGTCGCGGGCGACCCGGTCCACGGCGATCGGGTAGATCGTCAAGGTGCCGTCGGGGTCGATGCGCAGCCGCAGGAACGCCTTCGCGTCCTCGATGCCCTGGCCGGCGAAGAGTTCGTTGACGTTCACCCCGAACGCGCCGGCCACCAGCAGGTACGCGGCCACCAACTGGCTCGCCACCAGCCCGCTCACCGGCCCGTAGAGCACCGCCGCGGCGACCGCCGGCAGCGGCCACGGCCAGTCCTGGAAGGGCAGCGCCAGCCAGGCCCAGGTGCCGGCGGCGCCGAGCCCGATCTGGGCCAGGCCGTGGCCCACACCGAGGATCCAGTGCCGGGCATGCCGTTTGCCGCCGGAGCTGGGCGGCTTGGCGAAGAACGCCGCGCCGAGCATCGTGACGATCAGCATCGCCATCAGCGGCACGCTGAACAGTCGCTGCGCCGTCCCCTCCGGGTTGGCCACGACGCCGGCCATCGACAGCATCAGCAGCGTGTGCAGGGTGCCCAGCAGGGTGGTGAAACCCGGGTTGCGCAGCGGCAGCCGGGGGAAGATCCCCCAGGCGTACCGCCGGGAGCGGCTGGCGTCCGGGTAGCGGCCGGCCAGCTCGTACGGGTGGGAGGTGCTGGCCCTCCGGGCGAGGGTGTCCCGCGGCGGCACCTCGATCCGCTCCGGCAGCTCGTGCGTCGGGTAGAGGTACGCGCCGCCGCCCCCGCAGGTGATCAGCTGCCGGTCCGGGCCGGCGTACCGGGCGTAGTGGTGCAGGTCGCCGGAGATCAGCAGCCGCACCTGCGCCCCGGTGGGCGCGACGATCGTACGGATGAAGTAGTCGATCGAGTCGTACGCCGTGGGATGGTCGACGGCCTTGACCCACGTCGGCGCCGGCACGACCAGGATCACCCGGCTGTCGGGGCCCAACCGCTTGGCGACCCTGTCGAAGTAGGTGAGCTGCGGATCGTCCAGGTACGAGCCGGACTGGTCGTCGAGGCCGAGCAGCCACCAGCCGGCGGGCAACTCGACCGCGAAGTACGAGCGGGACTGGCCGGTCTCCCAGCCGCCGAAGTGCCGGTCCCGGGACCGGACGAAGAGCCGCAGGAAGGCGGTCAGGCCGTCGTACCAGTCGTGGTTGCCGGGGACCGCGAAGAGCGTGGGCCGCTCGGGCGGGGTGACCGGCAACGCGGCCTGGTAGGGCCCCTTGCACCGGTCCTCGTACGCCTCGAAGGCGGCCGACGGGTAGACCTGGTCGCCACCCATCACCAGGGTCTGCGCGCGGGGCAGCCGGTGCCCGTCCACCTCCAGCTCGGGCTGGGCGAGCAGATAGGCCACCGAGTAGGTGGCGTTGAAACCGTCGCCCAGGTCGGCCACGTAGTCCAGCCAGAGACCGCCGTCCGGCCCGACCTGCCGCGCGATGCCGGCGTCGAGCGAATTCTGCAGCTCCCGCTTGTCCAGGTAAGCCCCGAAGAGCACCGCCAGCAGCGTACGGATGCCGGTGCTGATCAGCAGGAACGGCGCCAGCCACGGCACCGGCTTGCGCGGGGTGAAGCCCAGCTCCCGGGGATCGACGCTGCGCGGACGGCGTGCCGCCCGCCCGCCGACCGCCTCGCTCGCGTGCGGGCTCTCCGCCGCGCCGTCCTGCGGAGCCACGTCGGGGGCGCGATCGTCGGTCACCCGCCGCAGCGTAGTCCCGGCCGACGTCGATCGCTGTCCGGCGGACGACGGTTCGGGGTCGGTTGTCCGGCTCGGCAGGCGAGTGGGGATCCCGCTCGGCCGGAGGCCGGGTCGTGCCGTACACTTGATGATCGTTGCCGCCTTAGCTCAGTCGGCTAGAGCGACGCACTCGTAATGCGTAGGTCGACGGTTCGATTCCGTCAGGCGGCTCCATGGAAAGGCCCAGGTCACCGGCTTGATCGCCGATCATGACCTGGGCCTTTTGCATGCCTTCGCTGAGCCGAGCAGCCAAGCGAGCAGCCAAGCTTCATTCACCCGACCACAGCGCCCCCTCCATCCGCGAAGCGGCTTCCCGTGCGATCTCCGGAGCTACGTGGGCGTAGATGTTGAGGGTTACGCTGATCTGTGAGTGACCGAGTATCTCCATGACCACGCGGGCCGGCACGCCCTGGGCGAGGAGCACGCTGGCAGCCGTGTGGCGTAGGTCGTGCAGCCGAACCTGCCGGAGACCGGCCCGCCGGATGATCTCCCGGAACGAGCGGTAGTCGTTGCGCGGGTGGATGGGCGTACCGACGCTGGTTGCGAACACCAAGCCGGGGTCGGCCCAGTTGTCGGAGTTCAGACGTTCTGCTGCCTGGTGCTCCTGATGACGATGCAGCGCCACAAGCACAGTGGGCGGCAGCGGCAGAGTCCGGCGAGACCGAGCGGTCTTCGTCTCGACGAAGACCAGGCCGCCCGTCTCGGGATTGCGTTGCAGTTGTCCCCGCACTCGCAGGGTGCCTGCGGTCAGGTCGACGTCATCCCAACGCAAGCCTAGGACCTCACCTTGCCGAAGTCCGAGCGCGATCCCGATGATCCACCGCGCCTCCAATCGCAAGCCGTCGACGGCCTTTAAGGCGTGTTTCGTAAGTCGGGTTGTGTCCGTGAAGTTGCGGCGTGGCGGTGATCGATAACTGAAGAGGTCTCCGGTATCTGGTTCTGCGACCAAGCAAGAACTTCATACCGGAGACC
>NZ_JBEZMR010000038.1:0-50065 GCF_040652795.1 Micromonospora sp. NPDC048170 | reverse complement strand
CGGCCCCGCACCTGCCCCGACCTGGTCCTGGCCGACAAGGCCTACACCAGCCGCGGCAACCGCCGATACCTGCGCTCACGCGGGATCAAGGCCTGTATCCCGAGCAAGAAGGACCAGGACGCCCACCGTAAGGCCAAAGGGTCCAAGGGCGGCCGCCCACCCGCCTTCGACCCGCAGCTTTACCGGCTACGCCACGCCGTCGAGAACGGCATCAACCGACTCAAACGCCACCGTGGTGTCGCCACCCGATACGACAAACTCGCCGTCCGCTTCCAAGCCGTCCTGACCATCGCGATCATCACCGAGTGGCTCTGACCGGCTTATGAAACACGCCTTAGAGATCCTGGGCCATTCACCCCATGACCGGGAGTCAGAGACCTACCTGAAGGTTGTGCGGCCCCGTGAGTACGAGGCGTTGAGCAGCGCGGCGGAGGAGAACGTGCAGTGCGGTAACAGCGCCATCGTCACCGCCCCGTTCATCGCCGAGTTTCAAGACGCCCAATGGTTGGGCCGGACCACAGCCCGGTTCACTGACATGGGTGCATCCGTGAGCGTGGTGTGGGTGTACTGCGACCCAGAGACGATGAATCTCTATATCCGCAAGCGAGGAGCAGCCCGAGACGCTGCCAAGCTTGCCGACTGGTCTGGCTACCTCAGCCGCATTGACACCGACTTCCGGCCGCTGGTCGAGCACGTCGTCATCAACAACTGCACCTCAGCCAAGCCGCTACAGCACCAAGCGGAAGCGCTCGTGAAGTCGTTGATGGGGTTGGAACTCGACTGATGCGCGGCGTGATCCTCTACGGTCCACCCGCATCAGGCAAAGACACCGTGACCGCAGAGCTGCAACGGCTTAACAGTCGATACCAGCAGTTCCGGCGCCTCAAGGCCGGACCGGGTCGCACCACGGGCTACCGGATGACCACGGACGCGGACTTGGCGGCACTGCGCGCCGTCGGCGGCGTGGTGTGGGAGAACCGGCGGTACGGGTCCGTATACGTCGTCGACGCCGACGGTCTGCGCATGCAGTTCCATGACGGCATCCCCGTAGTGCATCTCGGCCAGGCCGAGGCCGTTGAAGCTGTACGCAACGCGTTCCCCGACGTTCGGTGGACCGTCGTCGCGCTCACATGTCCCCGAGACGTGGCGCAACGGCGCATCGCGCAACGTCAGACCGGCGACACCGCAGAACGCCTCAGAGCATGGGACGAGACAGAGCCCCTGGCCCTCGCCGACCTCACCATCGACACATCGAAGGTGCGCGCAGAAGTGGCAGCCGAGCTAGTCAGCCAGAACCTCCAGCGCAACGAAGCTGCGGAGGCGTAGGAACCGGCCGGCTGCCGGCGATGTCGGGTCTCAGGACGTCCGTGACAGATCAGTTTCGGGACGTGGGTGACACGTCTGGCTAGAGAATCTTGTCTTGCGGTAGCCCCAAGTCGCATGGTTGCTGCTCCTGCGAGGCTGAGAGGGTGGAACGTCCGAGGGGCCGACAACGTCCCGGATGGCAACCTGTATGCGTGGATGCATTCGCGGATCGGGTCGACGGCGCTTGGGAGTGGCTCTCCGCCGCCGTTGAAGAAGCGCAGGAAGGGCGCTGGGTCCGCGATGCAGTGGAACGGCAGGTGATGAAGGACATCAGGGCCGCCACCAACGCGCTGCACGGTGGGCGGCTGGCCCCGTTTACCGAGGACCCGTGGCGCGTGCGTATCGGGCGGATCGCCAACTGGGCGGGGGTGATCCGGTTGGCTGCCCGAGCTGGTGGATGGGAACTCCAACCCGTCGTCGGGCAGAACCCGCAGCAGCCTGCGGGCATGGCCGAGCTCCTCTCCGGCATCTACGCGGTCGGCGAGCAGGGCGAGCTATGGATGAAGCAGCTCCTCAGAGCGGGCGGGCCACCACCGGAGGACGCGATTGCCAAGGCCGAGGGCTTCCTGACCGGACCCGGCTCCGTCGAGGATCTTGAGCAGCTCTTCTACGACTGAAACCATCGGGTACCGCTGTTCCATCACGCTCATCTCAACTAACACTCGCCGGAGTGTCACCCAGGTCCTGATAACGATGTGTCACGCAGGTCCCGAGACCGGACAGCCGGCTGCCGGCGATGTGGTTCAAACTTTCTGTACGTCTTCAAGGCGGCCCTGAACGGGCCGCACGCGCCGCCGCCTGGGCCCGCGTCCGTCGCTCCGCTGGCGCTCCGACTCCGGCCACGCAACACGCCCGGCGGCTGGCGCGGATAGCGGGAAGCCCAAGGGGCCGCCGCATGACGACAGCAGCGTTGACCGGGTGGTGGTGGGCCGGCAGCCGGCCGGGGCCGCGCGGCCACGAGCCCGCGCGGCGTAGGGGGAGCGCACGCCGGCCGCGTCGGCGAGCTTGCGGCGGTCGCGGGGTTGCGATTACTGCGCCTCCGGCGGGGGCGCTCCGGCTCCAGGATGGCCGGGGCACCGTCGGCGCGTCACGGTCCGTGGGTGGTTGCGGTAGGCCATCCCGCCTGCCATCGACCCGGGCAAGCCGAGCAGACCCCCGCCCGACCCGCCAGCGTCCGAGCGAGCCGTCAAGGTCCGCTTGACATGGCGGGCCGGGCGGTGGCCCGCTCCCCACGAGGGCGGGTCGACGGCAGACGGGATGGCACTTGCCCTGGTGCGTGGTTCGCACTACGAACCCGTTGCTTCTCGGCCTCGCGTCGGCCAAGGAATGCGTGGGCCAGGTATGCGGTCACTCAATCGCTGTAGTTGCGACAGCGCGATCCAAAGATGGTCATCAGAAATAGTCTTTAGATTCTCGTGAACTAGAGAGTTGCGAATCCTCATTAGTATTCGGAAATCGTTAATCTCTTCGTCTGACCACACCTTTTTTTCGCGCATGACTGCAAGAACAATCCCTAGAGGCCCTTCGGCGTAGGATAGGCCGATCTCGCGCGCTACATAGTTGCGGGCCTTACTCTCCACCTTCGAAATCAGTTGCAGGAATAGCTGTGACTTGTTGGCACGCCGCGCCTGACGCGATCGGAGGTGACTCTCGATTGCCGGGGACAGCATCCCTACGGCGAGGCTTACGGCTCCGATAATAAGGGCTGCCGGCAAAAATAAGTCTGGGTTTCTGTTTGTTACTGCATTGAAGATGCCGGCACCTATGGCCGCGAATAGGAACCCGATTGCCAGCACTGGAAGTGATGGGAGATGCCTGCGTGTTACACGCAGCTTCCCAAGATAGTGAATTCTGGCATCGGCTGCTGCTATCCGAAGAATTGCGGCCGATACGTCCTCTGCCCTTACGCTGCCTTCAAGTCCGTCGGTGATGCGGGCACGTTCAACCTCAGTCAGAATGCGATCACGAGTGGAGGATAGGTGGCTGGACAACAAGTCCGAAGCTGCGGCAGTGAGACTGGGGTCAGAAGATTTTGCGTTCTCGGTCCTGTCTCTGCTCATGGCCGCCTCCGCACCGTGAGAATTGCATACCCCTGTGTGATTGTGCCAATTGTGGCGCATCCGATTAAGCCTGACCATTGCCATCTAGAGTTTAGGTAGCTCCCGAAGACTCCCGCTAGTATGGCCGCAATGAATGCGATTAGCTGTGCCGCCACAACCAGCAGGGAGGGAGGAGGATCTGATTCTTGGCGCGGGTTCCGGACCTCATTGTTTGCCTTTACTACCATCGTGGCCGTGATCTCAGCGGCGTTCACTATGTCTGCGCGTTCGGCCTCTTCGAGACGCGACGTCTCTCGTGAAAGTGCCAGGCTGAACTCGTGCACAGATGCGGCGAACCTCTGTCTCGCAGGCTCGGTCATGCCGCCTGGCACCGGAATGTCGATGGCGATGGAACGATCCACCTCCTTCACCGCAGAAGCTAGCTCCCCGGAGAAGGAATACGAATACCTCTCAGGCGTCCTCGGCCGATCGGCACTCTCTTCTGGTCGACTAGCAGCAGACCCTGACTCCACAGACGCTCCACGTCTCAAGGGGGCGAGGCATCGCTCTCGGTGGCTCTCTCATGCTAGACGAGAGCTAATCACACGTCGTGGTGGCTAAGCCATCGTTGCTGCGGGCCGAGGACCGAGCAGCCAAACGAGCAGCCAATCCAGCGATCGTCAGCGGACGTAGGCGAACTGAGGCACCAGGTTGAGGGCGAGGATCAGGCGTGGATCAGCGCCGGGCAGCCGACTCGTAATGCGTAGGTCGACGGTTCGATTCCGTCAGGCGGCTCGGTACAGAAGCCCAGGTCAACGACCTGGGCTTCGCCGTTTCCCGAGGTCGACAACACCGCTGCCGACGGTGCCGGTCCGCAAATAGTCCGTACCCCGCGCCGCGACCGCCTCGTCTAGCCGGTTGGCGACCGCGTCCAGGTCGTCACCGAACAGCCCGGCGTACACGTCCAGCGTCATCGAGGCCGAGGCGCGCCCGAGCATCCGCTGCACCGCCTTGCGCCGTCCTACTGAGCGACGGCGCAAGCCGCATTGCGGACCGCTTTGGACTCGCAGACTGGCCGGAAGTCCTCGCCCTCATCACCGAATCCGGACCAGCCGAAGTCATCCGGCAAGTCCGGGCAGCCGAAGCCAGCGACCCGCACGGCAGGAAGTGGCCACGTGGCAAGACCCACGACGACGCCACGCTTGCCCGGTGCACCCAGTTCGGCGAGCCCGATTTGTGATCCGACAACTGATGTGCGACGCAGCTCTGCCAGGTGATGCGCGACAGGGTCCGGCGATCGAGGGGCGGCAGGTTAGCCGCCGACCAGCGTCCTGTCATGCCGAGTACCCGACGGTCAAATTTTCCCGGTCCATAGACTGGCCGCGTGGCGACCGTAACGGCAGCATGGGCCCGGATAGAGGGCTGGCTGCACCAGCACACCCCGGGAAGCGCCGCCGTGCTCGCCGGGCCGTCAACACCTGCCCTGATCGTCGCGGCAGAGACCCAGTTAGGCGTGGCGTTCCCGCCGGAACTCGTCGAGTCCTTACTGCGCCATGACGGCGTCACCGAGTGGGCCAACATACTGCCGGAAGCAACACCTCTCGGTCTCAAGGACATCGTCGAGCAATATGAGATACGCATGGAGATTGCGCCTGACGTCGACGGATTCACCGTGCACAGCCCGAACACCGAGCCCTGGTGGAACGAACTCTGGATACCCTTCGGCGGCGACGGCGACTTGCAGGTCATCGATCTGAGGCCCGGTCCTCGCCACGCCCAGCTAGGTATAGCGCCACATGACAACCCCGCAGACTTCTCGGATGCATGGCCATCCCTGTGCGCCTACCTGACGGCAGTGGCGGACACTCTCGAGCAGGGCGGCGCGGTCGGCGAATGGCACCCGTACGTCATTGAAGACGAAACCCTCTGGTGGGACTTAGCCGGGAAAACGGAAATCAACGGCGAGCACCTCCGACAGGCACCCTCCCATTAGAACCCCGCAACATCCTCATCTGCCGCGATCAGCGCGCTGAGGTGTCGCAGATCAGTTGGCGGACGCCCGTCGCACATCAGTCGACGGAGGACATCGGCGAGCCAGTTTCACTGCCGAATTGACCTCTTAAGAATCAAGGCGGCCCGCAGAGTGGGCCGCGCCGGCCCGGCCCCGGCCTGCTGGCGACCTCCGGCCTGCTGGCGACCTCCGGCCGGCATCGGCCGGGCCGGCCGGCCACACTGGCGGACGACAAGATCCGAAGACCTCGGGGCTCCGCCCCGAACCCCGGCCCTCCTCAGAGATGCCGCCGCGGATCACTTCGTCGGGCACCACAAGGGCTACCAGCCTCCCCGGACGGGGACAAGGTCGTTCGTCCGGTAGGGCGCACCACCTTGTCCCCGTCCGGGGAGGCTGAACGGTCTACGACTGCCCGACGAGGAGATCCGCTTTCATGCGGAGGCTGTGGGGCTAAAGAACGACTGCAATCGTCATGTCTGTGAAGGCGCGACCAGCGGGCCGTACGAGGCCAAGTACCGGAAGCCAAATAGAGATGCGCAGACGGCATCAGCTGCTTGTTCGCGGCTGACCGCTGCATGGCTGTGGGCAACCTTGTTACGGATATTCCGTAGCCAGCTCAACATTCCCGCCACTTCCTCGGGCAGTTCCGGTGCACCCGTGCCGGACATGACAGCAGGAAGCAGAGGGCTCAGTTGGTAGGAAAATGTGGCGGCATCTTGGAGGAATCGTTCAACTTTTTCTCGACCGGCAAACTGCCTGAAGTGTGCATGAAGCACCGAGCCAAGTTTGGACTCCACTGCAACAGACGCCGGAACAATAACGTCCTGGTAGGAGCCGGCCGTGTACGCCTCGACCGCGCTCCAAAGGGGGAGCAGTTCAGGATCGCTGACAGGGTCGACCCAGCTGCACAAGACGTTTACATTCGTTGAGTCCGAGCCGCCTTGTGCGGCGAATCCGTGAAGCCAGAACTGATGGGGTATCGGTGCCGTGGTGAAAGATTGGGCAGATATTGCCGGCGCCAGCCAGCCGTCTTCCTCGTTTCCTCCGTGCGGGGTGAGGAAGACACCTAGAATCCTTGCGCCTTCGGGCACCCCTATGTGGTGCAAGTCCAGATTGACGGTTTCCTTGCGCTTAAGCGTAAGTTCTCCAAACGACAGCTTCGCCACGCTGATGGCGACTGCGCCCGGCATGAGCGCGTGATCGGATCCAACCGCCGCTCTTACGGCCCGCCAAAGTGATACGGAGTGGTTGCACGCTGAAGGTGTCCAGAGGCCGCCGCGAAAATAGTCGGCGAAGTCGGCATCGGTCAGAGGTGCCGAAATTGTTGTGCACGAGACGCATGGCATCCCGGAGAAGCCTGACGGCAATTGATCTCTCCGCATGGGGGAACTGTACAGTCCTCCCCAGCGCTCACCGGAACGCTGAGACAGCGCCGCTCCGGTCCGGCCTGCCGCAGTCCTCATCCAGTCCTCAACAGGCCGGAGGGCGACCACCGACACTGAGAGATGCCGAGAGGGGTTTCCGCAGGCCAGACGGGGTTTGGGCAGGTGGATCGAGGCGGGCAACTCGATCTCGTAATGCGTAGGTCGACGGTTCGATTCCGTCAGGCGGCTCGGTACAGAAGCCCAGGTCACGACCTGGGCTTCGCCGTTTCCGAGATCGGTTACACAGCCACCGATGGTGCCAGTTCGCGAACAGTCCGCTGAGCGATCCACGCCACGCTCGGGCTGCGGTGCGCTGCTGGCGGCCTGCGGCCGACATGACCCGCCGCACCAGGCGACGGCTGTCCAGTTGCCCGAGGCCGCCGCTGTGCGGTGGCCGCTACCGTGACGCCGTGACGACCTACGAGACGGGCGCAACGGCCGTGGAGATCGTGCTCGCCGGCGCCGCTGTCGCCTTGGTCGGGTGCGCTGCCTGGATGGTCATCCGCAGCCGACGCGCGTCAATGGTTCGGCTGTTCGGGCGGACCTTGCATCACCCCCGGCTGTGGGCCGCAGGGGCAACATGCATGGGCTTCTACGTTCTCCTGGGGCTGGGAGACCTCACGGAGGTCACGCCCAGCAGTTGGCGCACTCCGGGCCGGCGGATCGGCGCCATGCTGTTAATGGCAGCGTTGGCCCTGATGGTCGCTCACGGGGTCCTCGAGTATCGCGCCAGGCGTCGGAATGGTCGTGACCAGCAGATCGAGCCGTGGAACGCCGGCCCATCGTAGGTGGGCCGGCGTCCTGAAAACGGCGTCAGCAGTTGGTGTAGCCGCTGCCGCGCTTCGTCCAGGCGCAGCTGTCGATGAGGGCGCCGGAGGGGTTGCGCAGGTATGCGGTGTCGCCGGTGTTGTTCCAGACGTACCAGGAACGGCCCCAGTAGCGGTGGGTTCCCTTGTTGGTGCCCTTGCCGGTGTGGATGATGATGCTGTTTCCGGCGCCGACCCGGTAGTCACTGGTGAACTTGTAGGTGTAGCCGGCCTTGTCGCGCACGTACCAGCCCTTGAGGTTGATGACGGTGCTGCGCTTGTTGGTCAGCCGGACGTATTCGGCGTTCAGGCTGCTGTTGGATCCGGTGTCGCTGCCCGGGGAGTCGTAGTAGACCTTGGTGATCATTACGGCCGGGGCGGCCTGCGCCGGGGCGGCGACGGCCAGCGACCCGCCGACAGCGATGGCGAGCGCCGAGGCGAATCCGATCAGCCTTCTTTTCAAGTGGTCCCCCTGAATGGAAAGTGGAGCCGGCGTGAACCCGTCGCCGGGCCGGATGCCTCAATGGCATCTGATTCGCGCAGAAGCGTAACCATGGCGACCGCGAGAATCGCTTACCCAGATAGGGGTATAAGAATGTCTGACTGGGCATCTGGAGGCACTCGTCCGGCTTGATCGGCAGCCGGTTGTGGGAGCTGCCATCGGGTGACAGACGACACGCGTACCAAATGTTGGTTCCACCGCACTCCACCAGCGGAAGCGGCGGACCGGCGGCCTCGGCTGTCCGCCGCTTCCGGCGGAAAGTCCCCCGATCGGCGGCGGGAGCTGCCCTGATGTCTGTCGGCTCGGAGTGGGTGGTGCGCCGGGACGGCTACGGTTGATGCTCCGGATGGTCCGGTCGAGGGAGGCGTTGAACAGGCCGTGAGCGGCTATGGCGTGCAGGTCGCGCTGGTGTTCGTGTTGGTGTTGGTGAACGCGGTGTTCGCGGGCAGCGAGATGGCGTTGGTGTCGCTGCGAGAGAGCCAACTACAGCGCCTGGAACGCACCTCCCGGGCAGGACGGGTGCTGGCAAGGTTGGCGCGGGACCCGAACCGATTCCTGGCCACGATCCAGATCGGCATCACCCTGGCCGGCTTCCTCGCCTCGGCTGCGGCGGCGGTGTCTCTCGCGGCTCCGCTGGTGGGGCCGCTGGGGTTCCTGGGGTCGGCGGCGGAGCCGGTGTCGATCGTGCTGGTCACCATTGCGCTGACCTTCGTCACCCTGGTGTTGGGCGAACTGGCGCCGAAGCGGATCGCGATGCAGCGCGCGGAGGGCTGGGCGCTGCTGGTGGCTCGTCCGTTGGACGCCTTGTCGGCGTTCTCCCGCCCGGCGGTCTGGCTGTTGAGCAAGGCCAGCGACACGGTGGTGCGGCTGACCGGTGGTGACCCGCGCGCCAGCCGGGAGGAGGTCACCACCGAGGAACTGCGGGACATGGTCGCTGCGCAGCACAACCTCACGCCCGAACACCGGATGATCATCTCGGGGGCGTTCGAGGTGGCCGAGCGGATCCTCCGGGAGATCCTCGTTCCACGCCGCGAGGTGGTCACGCTGTCGGCGTCGCTGCCCGCGCCGCAGGCACTGCGGGAGCTGGGCAGGTCGGGGCAGACCCGCGCGCCGGTGGTGGGCCGTGGTGGCCTGGACGACACGGTCGGCGTGGTGCACATGCGGGACCTGCTCGACCAGGATGGCCCGGTCGCCGAGCATGCCAGCCCTGTGTTGTACCTGCCGGAGACGTTGAAGGTGACCGAGGCGATCCGGGAGATGCGGTCGCAGCGGCAGCAGTTCGCCCTCGTCGTGGACGAGCGCGGTGCGATCGACGGAATCGTGACGATGGAGGACCTGGTCGAGGAGATCGTCGGGGAGATCTACGACGAGACGGACCGGGACGTGCAGGCCGTCGTACGGGAGGCGGACGGGTCGTTGCTGATGCCGGGCGGCTTCCCGCTGCACGACCTGCCCGATGTGGGCGTCGACCTCGACGTGGACACTCTCGAGGCCGGCGACTACACGACCGTGGCGGGTCTGGTCCTGGCGCACCTCGGCCACATCCCGAAGACACCTGGCGAGGTGATCGAGCTGCCAGGGCTGTCCGCCGAGGTGGCGGAGATCACGGGACGGGCCATCACCCGGGTGCGCCTGCGCATCACTTCAATGCACGGCGACAGGTCTGGTGCCGGTGAGAACTCCTGACGGGACCGCCGTCGACTGACGCGCGCAGGTGGTGGGGTGGCGGTCGTACACCAGGATGGGTCGACCGCGGCCAGGATGCGCAGCTGGCAGAGGTTACACCGAGGCTTCCCTGGATTACCGCAGCGTAGCTGCGTGAACTCACCCAGCTATCTCTCAGGTGGCGTTGGTAGGTTGCCGAACCAGCTTCGTCCATCGTGGACGTCGCTGATTCCGTTACGACACAACGGCTTCCGCGTGGAACTACCACCGGAGTCGGGTGTCGCGCGTTCGGTGTCCGTCGAGGGAGACGTCCGTGGTGTTCAAGAAGATGTTGGGTGCGTTCGGGGTGGGCGGTCCCAGCGTCGATGCGGTCCTGTCCAATCCGAACACCCGCCCAGGGCTGCTGCTGGGCGGGCAGGTGAACATCACCGGTGGCAGCCACGATGTGGAGATCGACCACATCACCGTCGGCCTGGTCACCCGCGTGGAAATGGACGGCGCGGACGAGGAGTACGACGCGCTCGTCGAGTTCCATCGCGTCGGCGTCACCGGCGGGTTGCACCTGCGGCAGGGGCAGCACCTGTCCCTGCCGTTCCAGGTCCCTGTGCCGTGGGAAACCCCGGTGACCAACGTGCACGGGCAGCACCTGCACGGCATGACGATGGGCCTGCGCACCGAGGTGGCCATCCGCGGCGCGGTCGACAAGGGCGACCTCGATCCGGTGTACGTGCACCCGCTGCCGGTGCAGGAGCGCATCCTGGAGGCCTTCGGCCGGCTCGGCTTCCAGTTCAAGGGCGCCGACCTGGAACGCGGGCACATCTCCGGGCTGCACCAGAGCCTGCCGTTCTACCAGGAGATCGAGTACTACGCCGCCCCGCAGTACGCCCACGACGTCAACGAGGTCGAGTTGACCTTCGTCGCGAACGAGCACGGCGTCGACGTCGTGCTGGAGTTCGACAAGCGCGGCGGCCTGTTCACCGGCGGCCACGATTCCTTCGGTCGCCACCACGCCGCCCACGCCGACGCCGACCGCGTCGACTGGGCCGCTCAGGTCGACACCTGGGTTCGTCAGGCCCTCGACGGTTACCGGAGCCTGCACACCGGCGGCGGCTACGCCCCGCCCGCCCAGGGCTACGGCGCTCCCGGGTACGGACACACCGCGTATGGCCATTCCGGCGACCACTACAAGGAAGAGCACCACCACGAGCGGGGTCCCGGTATGGGCGCTGTCGCCGCCGGGGTGGTCGGCGGCGCGGCCCTCGGCTTCGCCGGCGGCATGGTCGCCGACGAGGTCTTCGACTCCTTCGGCGACGACGAGGAGGGCGACGAAGAAGCCTGAACCTTCCCGGATCCACAGTGGATCATCCGGCCGGCCCATGATCTAATTCGTTAAGTTTGTCCCTCTCCGGCCGGATTGTCCGGCCAGAGTTTCGAAGGAGTGTGCATGCCCGTCACCGCCGATCTCACCAAGCTTGTCGACAAGGCCTACCAGGACAAGGCCCTCACCGAGATCGTTGACGCCCCGGTCTCCGCCCTCGCCGGGGTCAGCGACGGCGACGCCAAGCTGCTCAAGGACGCCTTCGGCATCGCCACCGTCGGCGACCTCGGCCGCAACCCGTACTTCCACACCGCCCAGGCTCTGGTCGCCCTCACCGGCACGAAGTAGCACCACCACGGATGCCCGGCGGCCAGGAGCAATCCTCACGGCCGCCGGGCATCCGTCCGTACGGTCCCCGTCCGGGAAGGCTGGACGGTCTCCGACTGCCCGACGAGGAGATCTGCATCAGCGCCTCTCGGCAACGTCGGGAGCCATGCGCGCTGGCTGCCGACGTGCCGTTGATCGGCAGGAGCTTTCGGGCGGGCGGACACGACCGGGTCCGGCGCGCGCTGCGGGCCGAGCAGCCCTCTGGCCGGTGCTGGGCTGGACGCAGGACTCCGGCAAAGTCGTGGGGTCTCCGGCTTGGGCTGGTTGGCGGGTGCCGCGCCCTTGCCGGTGAGAGCAGCACGGGCAGGACCAACTGATCTCCTGTCATCCTGAAGAGCGGAATGGAATTCCCGGAATATGGACGAATGTCGGCGAGGTCGACAGGTTTTCGGGGCAACCGGCGGGGCGGGGCTCTCGTGGGCGAGACAGACGGGACAGGGCGACCGACGGTTCGAGTTCGCCAGGCGGTGTCGTGTCACGGGAGATGCTTGACACCCGCGTACCACAAGATGTCTGTCCGGATCCGGAAAATGAGGAACCAGGGCCTGGATGAGGTCGACTACGCTCCTGGCGTGTTGGCCACGGTCTTCGCCGTCACGGTCCGCTACCGGCGGCCGATCCTCACCATTTCGGTTGTCCTGGCCGTGGTCCTGGCCGCGGGCCGGAGGCTGTCGCCCGTGCTCGACGCGATCCTGGTCGGCGTGAGTTTCGTCGCCGTCATGGTTCTGCTCTTGCTAAGCCTGCTCGGCCTGCGTGGACGACGACCGGCAGGGCTACTCGTCAAGCCTGCGGTGCCGGCGTTGGCCGTAGCGCCCAACACGAGCTACATCTACCTGGCCATGGGGCTCACGTTCTTGGGCTCGCTCCTACTGGGGTCCGGCGATGAGCCCCGGTACCTCGTGATCCCGTACCTCGTCCTTGTCGGTGTCAACGTTGCCTTCGCCTGGGGCGGCGACTCGATCGAGCTACAGCCGGACGGTATCCATCGGCGCTTGTTCCTCGGGTCGTTGAGTGTGCCGTGGGATGCGTTGGCCCCCGGGACGCCTTCCCGGCCCCCAGTCGACGCGTCCGTCCTGACCCTGGCCTATGCCCGACCGGAACTGGTGCGCCGCCGCGGTGTCGTTCCGAGCCAGCGACTGAGCATCGCCGACATCCACGCCTGGTTCATCGCCGACGTGATCCGGCACTACGTCGACCACCCGCAGCACCGGGCGGCAATCGGCGAACAAGTCGAATACGAACGGCTGTGGCAAGCATTGACTTACTCGTCCACCCGCCTGGGACAGACGCAGGATTCCTAGGTCTCTCGCTCATCAGCTGGGACGGAGCGGACTGCTGGTCGGTTTCTTCAGGTGCCCTGTCGCCGGGCCTGGGCGGCGGGGCGACGCGATCCCCGCGCTTGGGCGCTTGACGGGCCGGGGCACTGCCCCGAAGTCGCCGAGCTGCCGGCCGGTCAGCGCCGTGCGCAGCTCCGGATCGGCGTACACCTCGGCGGTGTGGCGCCACTCGGTGAGCAACTGGGACAGCGGCGCGGTGTTACCGATCGCCGCAGCGGCCTCTGCGGTGTTCGCCAGCTCGCGCGCCAGCGTGCTGACGTCGCTCGGGTGTCAAACGCCGGATCCCCTGGCCGCCCTGCGGGGCGACCCCATGGCTTCGCTGCTGAACGTCGCCTGACGAACTGCTCCCCACGCAAGCGGGGGTGATCCGGGGGCGCGCGAGCCGCGTTGTGTCTCGTGGTCGGATTCCCCGATGACGTGGAATGTCGCGCCGCCGCCGTTCGGGGCGGTGAAGACCAACTCGTCCCGACCCCTTTCCGGCGATGTGCGGGCCAGTTCGTCGACGAGAAGCGGGCTAAATCGGGGCGTGCATGACAATGTTCCGGCGACGATGGGTGAATGGGACGACCATCGGAGCCGGCGCAGGCCGGGAGCATCCTGCGCGGCGAGGAGGACGCCCGGCAGGCCAGCTTCCTGGAGCTGTTCTTCGACCTGGTGTTGGTCTTCGCCCTGACCGGGGTCGTCAGCCGGATGGTGCCGGACCTTCTCTCCGACAACGTGCGCCTGCACTGGTTGTCGCTGGTGTACACGATCGTTCTGGCCCTGCCGCTGCTCTGGCTGTGGACGACCACGGCGTACATCACGAGCCGGTTCGACAGCCGCAACCGCTGGATTCAGCTGCTGGTCCTGCTCAGCGCGTTCGGCTTGCTGATCATGTCGGCGTCCCTGCCGTACGAGTTCGAGGCACGCGGCGCCGCCTTCGCCGTCGTGTACGTGTTGCTGCACGTCGGACGCCCTTTGCTGCTGCGGCCGTTGTTACGGGAGCAGAAGGACGTAAGAGCGCTCTACGACCGGGCGGCCATCTGGGCCGGCGTCTCCGGCGTAATCTGGCTCGCCGGGGCGGCGATGCACGGAAACCACCGGGTTGTCCTGTGGTTGATCGCCATCGCCGTGGACCTGGTCGCGGCGCGGTTCAGATGGCCGATACCCGGCATACGCCGACCACCGATCAGCGCGTGGGCGATGGTCAGCAGCCGACACCTCCCCGAGCGCTACCAGCAACTGTTGCTGATCGCGCTCGGCGAGACGGTGCTGTCCATAGGCCTCACCTACGCAAACCACCCCGCCACGCTCGCCACGACGACGGCCCTGGTGACCACGTTTCTGTCGTCCGTGCTGATGTGGCGCATCTACTTCTATCGCGCTGGCCAGGTGCTGGCCGAGGCCGTCGAGATGGCGTCGAACCGGGCGGTTGCCGGCAGGATAGTGGGCGCGGCCCATGTGCTCATGGTGCTCGGCATCACCGCCGTCGCGACGGGCTCGGACATCGTGCTGGCCCATCCCCGCGGGGCCTCTGAGCCGGCCTGGCTCGTGGTCATCCTCGGGGGGCCGGTGCTCTTCCTGCTCGGCCGCAGCCGGCTGGAATGGGTCGTCTTCAACCGGCTCGCCCTGCGCCGGCTCGTCGGCATCGCCACTCTGATCCTGCTGGGGCCGCCGCTGTTGTCAGGTCCGCCGCTGCTCGCTGCCATCGCCGTTGCCGTCGTACTGCTCGGGGTCGCCGTCGCGGACGCGCGACGCGCCGCCGGCCGCCCACCGGAGGCTCCGTCCCCATCCGTCTAGCGTGTTTCAAAATACGTACCCCGCGATCGAGCCGTGCCTGGGTGTGAGGACGTTCGGGTCGGCGGCGTACAGGGCAAGATTCGGTATCGCGTGGCGCCAGCCCGGTCGGATGCTGTCTACTGCCCGCCGTGGGTGGAACGGCGTTGAGCGTGCTGAGTCCGTGCACTGCTGAGTGCGTCGAACCAGTCCTGCCGGAGGAAATGGCGGCCGAGGGCCTTGTCCGGTACGAGCCCGACCCTGACTACTGGCTGTCCGTCGACGGCCTGCCCTACGGATTCGACTTCCAGGCACCGGACTACGAGGTTGACGTTGACGAGCTCGAGCTGATCGCGCAGGCAGCCGGTCGGGTCATGCGCTGTGACATCGTGCTGCACATCCTCGTCAGCGATCTCGCCGGCCGACCCGCCCTGGCCCGCGTTGCCGAGCGAGTGGCACGGCGGACCGATGGCTGGGTCTTCGTCGAGTTCAACACTCCGCCCTCGGTAGACCTGCTCGAGTACCTGACAAGCGCGGGTCGCTGCGTACGCGTCGACGATGCCGTCTACCTCGACGCGGCGGCGATGACTGCCTGGATCGCCCACCCTCACTTTCACGTCGTCAAATGAGCGTTATGCGTACACCGGGGCGGCATTTGCATGTCTCCCAGCCAGCACAGCTGAAAGCCCAGTTCAGCCATACATCAAACGACTACGCGATTGCTCCGACCCGCCACAGCGGACGCTTCGGTGGGGGCGCTCCGGCTCCGGGACGGAGTGGAACCATTCCGCCTGCCGACGACCCCAGGCGGAGCCGAGCAGACCAGGGCCAGGGTGTCGCGAGGTCGTCCGTCTGGTAGGAAGAGTGGTCCGAGGTAACCGTGCCTGCGTGGGGCCGGTGATCATCCGGTCGTCGAGACCTCTCCGCCGATTCCGGTCTCGTTGCCGTCGCTGTCGTGGAAGACGTACTTCCAGACCGAGCCGTGCTTCTCGACGTCGACCGGCTCCAGGCCCCGTGCGGAGATCCTCGCAACCTCGGCGACTGGGTCGTCGACCCAAATCATGCTGACAGCTCCGCCGGCCCGGTTGAGATCCTGGATGATGTAAACGTACCGATTCTCGGCCAACTGCCAGACCGCCTCGATCTCGTTCGGATAGAAGGCCGGTTCGGTGCCGAGCAGCCGCTTGTACCACTCCAGGGCGCTGTCATAGTCGCGCACCGGGATGCCCGCAAACACTCCTACCGCCATGTCTGTCTCCTCAGCCGATGTCGAGCCGCCGTTCATTTAGGTGTGGGCATGTCTGATCCCTGCCGGGGGCGGCCGGGTCGCCGATGACGACTATCAGCCGGCTCGCTCGGGCAACTCGGCGAGAAGCCGTTCGTACTCGGCCTGGCTGCCGATCGCAGCCCGATGCTCGCCGTGACGGACGTAGTGCCCGATCGCGGCGGCGAGAAATCCGGCGTCGACATTGTCCGTGCGCAGAGCCTTCCGGCCCCACGAAATGCCACGCCGCCGAACCAGTTGGGGTTGCGCGAACGTCAGCCGGAGCCGAGAGGGGCGGTCGGCACCCGGGGGGATCTGAGCGGCCGGTATGGCCTCCCACGGCACGGTGACCGAGCCGAGAGCCCAACTCTGCCGTACCCCGTGAGGATGGAGCGCCACGTTGTATCCCCGCCACGCCTCAACCAGAAGCAGCGCGGCCAGCACGAACCAGAGGACGCTGGGTACCACGTCGACCGTCGACACGATGCCCTGCCTGGTCGAGCGCACCAGTGCGCCGATGCTGGCCGATACATGCCCGAGGATGCCCAGGGCAAGAAGCACCTTCCACGCCGGCGCGGGTGTGGCGAAGGCCGGAATCTGCCGCTGCACCACGAAGCAGGCCGGACGGATCCCCATGGTGATGAGCGCCAGGACCAGGATCGCCAAGGTGAGGAGGAGCAGCGGGAGGAACAGCCACTGCCCCAACGTGGGCACGAACCCGACGGCCGCGGCGTTCACACCCGCCACCAGCAGACCGAGCATCAGGACGACGTGCCGATGCCGCACCACGGCAGCCGAAACCTTGCCGATCATGCTTTGAGCCTACGGCCGGCGGGTGCAGGAATGGTAAGCCGATTGGTCGATGTCGCACACCGAAGCGCCGATCATGTCGAGCATCCGTTGGGATGTGAAATTCAGTCGAGCCACCAGGCATGCATGTCGGCACCGGCCGGAGTGAAGCGAGGTACGGTCACCGCCACCCCGCTTGACACGCCGTCAGGATAGGTCACATGTAGGGGGCGTACTGGACGCTGCGGGACCAGCGCCGCCAGAAGGGCAGCGGCAGGCAACCAGTCGGCGCCTCGCCTCCGATCTCGGTCTCCACGGACCCGTCGGCGAGCGTGACGGAGACGGCCGAGCGGCCCGGAGCGAAGACCTCCCGAACCCTGCCGGCGATCACCGAGCGGGCGATGTCTTCGAGCAGCGCGACATCTTCGGATACGGCCTCCAGTTCCCATCGGCCGCCGTGGTCGCCGACAGCCAGGATGAGTTGATCGGAAAAGTCGACCCAGCCGAAGGCGCGCGCATCCGCGTTGTGTGGAGTGACGTCGACCGAGATTCCGCCCTTGACGTCGTCGATTTCCACAGTCGCCACCCCTGACAATTCCTCTGCCAACCGCTTCGCGATTTCCAGAGTGAGGGTCCGGGGGCGCTCGTCGGTGTCGGGTGCGTCCTGGCCGTGCTCATCGGTCACGCTGTCAGTCTGCCAAGCCGACCGCCCGGGGCGATGGCCGCTGACCGGGCAGGTCCGCGGCTCGGGCAGCGGGGCGATGTTGTCGGTCGTGGTCGCTACGCTCCCGGCGTGACTGACCTGGTGGATGGCGTGCAGGTGCCGACCGTCGAAGACGAGGCGAGGTTCTGGGCCCTCGTCGAGTCGGCCTGGGAACGGCTCGGCGACGAGCCCGCAGCGCTCCGGCGGGCGCTTCTGACCAGGGCGCCCGGGGGCGGCGGCGAGGGCGTCTACACCATCGACGAGTGGCTCGACCGGTTCCTCGAAAGCCTTCGGCAGGTCGCCGCCGGCCTGCCCAGCCAGGAGTTGACCGACCTGGACCGGGTGGCCGAGCGTAAACTGCACGACCTCGACCGGGCCGACGTGCACGAGGTGACCGACGGTTCCGACGACGGATTCCTCTACTGCCGGGGGCACATCGTCGCGCTCGGGCGCGAGTTCTACGAGGCGGTGCGCGCCGATCCCGCCGTGGCCGTGCCCGACGGCGAGTGCGAGGGCATGTGCTACTTCTTCGCCCACCTGCACAAGGAGCGGTTCGGCGGCTGGCCGGTGACCGGCTCGGGCATCTCCCGGGAGTCCTTCACCAATCCGGCCGGCTGGAGCAACTGATCCTGCCCCACCGTCGGGCGGGGAATGAGCCAATCGTCGGGCGGGAAGCGACAAGTTTCGACACCGGCCGGCGTACACACTGACGGCACGCAGTCGTCAGCTCCCTGGAGGCAGCCTCATGCAGTACGCACCCGTCGTCGTCGCCCTGCCGATCGCCGACCGCCCGACCTCGTACCGCTTCTACTCCGAAGGGCTCGGCCTGGAGGCCGTCGGCGAACCGGCCGAGGACGGCATTCCGGAGCCCCTCCAGTTCACGCTCAACGCCGGTCTCCGCGTCATGTTGGTGCCGACCGGCGGGTTCGGTTGGGTCATCGGCGGCCACGAGGTGGCCCAGCCGGGGCAGAGCGAGTGCGTCGTCAGCCTTCCCGCCACGACGGCGGCCGAGGTCGACGAGCTCGTCGGGCGGGCCCGGGCTGCCGGCGCGGAGGTCGTCGTCGAGCCGGGCCCGCAGCCGTGGGGCTACACGGGCACCTTCGCAGACCCCGACGGTCACCTCTGGACGGTGCTCGCGGACGCGAACTGACACCCCCCACCAGCCTCGGGCCGGGCAACCTGGACGGCACGATCTTCATGGTCTGTGCCGCGCCCGGCCTCCCGCAGCGACGGGTCGAGCTGCCCCAAGGGCGGCCGGCCACGGCAAGGCGTGTGTCACGGCGAGGCCCGCAATCGGTGGGGCCGCCGCAGGCACCGGGGCCGGTCGCGGGCTACGGACGACCGGACGGCCCAGGTCGAGGGGACCTGGGCCGTACGGTGACGGGTGGGGCGTACGGAAGCGATCAGAGGGTGCGGTGCGGGTAGCCGGCGGCGCCGGTCCCCGGGATGACCCCGGTCGTGGTCGGCAGGCCGTCCGCGTCGGTGTGATGCCTCCCGGTCGTTGGGGTTCCGGCCGTCGTCGCCCCGGCCGCCGGGTCGCGCACCGTCCCGGCCCTGCCGCTGTCGCCACGGGTGGCGGCGGCGTGCTCGACGCCGGGTGTGCCGACACCGATGCCGCTGTCGACCGTGCCACGCCAGGCACCGGTCTCCACGCCACGCTCCTCGATGTACGACTTGAACTTCCGCAGGTCGGATTCGGCCTGCCGTTCGATGATGCTGAGCTTGTCGCCGGCCTTCTCGACCAGGCCCTCGGGCTCGTACTCCAGATGCAGTTGGACCATGGTGCGGTCGGCGCCGACGGGCTGGAAGTAGACGGCCCCGGCGTTGGTCACGCCCTCGGTGGCCGCCCAGGCGACCTTCCGGTCGGGCACCTGCTCCAGGACGTGAGCGTCCCACTCGCGCTGGACGCCGGCGATCTCGGCGACCCAGTGCATCCGCCGGTCGTCGAGCTGGCGCACCTCGCGGACGGCTCCCATGAAGCGGGGGAACTCTTCGAACTGCGTCCACTGGTTGTATGCGGTGCTGACCGGAACATGAACTTCGATGGACTTCTCGACCTTCGTGGTCATGTGCGATCCTCCTCGTCAGGTCGAACCGCTCTCGTCGGTGGGAGAGCGTCCTCGTCACCGGAACTCCTACCCCCGACACGGACGCTCAACCACGGGGCCCGTCGGGCCACCACATCGGACGGCCGCGGCACCAGCCGATCCGGCCCGGTCAGTCGGCCTGCTCGGGCAGCCCGTGCAGGCGGGGAACCGGCGAGAAGACCACCCACAGCACCCCCACGAGCGCGCCCGCCGTCGCGATCCACAGCGCCGGCCGTACGCCGAGGGTGGTGCCGAGCGCGCCCCCGAGCAGCGCGCCGATCGGCCGGACGCCGTAGTTGACGGTGCGCCGCGCCCCGGCCACCCGGGCCAGCAGCGTCTGCGGGGTGAGCGCGGTCTGCACCGAGCCGCCCGTGATGTCGAGCATCATCACCCCGACGGCGGAAAGGAACTCGGCGGCGAAGAGCATCCCCACCACCATCGGTGTGGGCCCGTCGGCGAGCGGTACGAGCAGCAAGGGGGCGGGGAAGAGGACGAACCCGGCCAGCAGCGTCGGTCCGACGCCGAAGCGACGGACCAGCCGGCCGGTCAGCGCCGCGCCGATCAGGCCGCCCACCGCTCCCGCCCCCAGCACCGCGCCCAGCAGGCCGGGCGAGAGGCCGAGTTCCTGCGTCGCGTAGAGCACGAACAGCGCGACGAACATGAAGTTGAACAGGTTGACCGTGGTGGTGCCGAGCAGGATCGCGCGCATCATCGGCGTCCGCGCGATGAAGCCCAGCCCGCCACCGAGCGCCAGGCCGCCGCGCGCGGGTGCCGGCTCCGTCGGCCGGATCCGCACCAGGAAGTACGCGGACACGACGTACGACAGCGCATCGACGACCAGGGCGATCGGCGCGGTGAGCACCTGCACCAGGACACCGCCGATGCTCGGCCCGGCCACCAGGGACATCGCACGGCTGCCGTTGAACAGGGTGTTCGCGTCGACGTAGTCGGGTCGGGCCACGACGGAGACGAAGAGTGGCCCCCGGGCGACCTCGAAGATCACGGCGAGTGTGCCGACGGTGAAGGCGACCACGTAGAGCTGGGCCATCGTGAGCACGTCCAGCAAATAGGCCGCCGGCACCGCGGCGAGCAGCAGCGCCCGGCCGACGTCGGTGAGGATCATGAGTCGGCGCTTGTGCGGGTACCGGTCCACCCAGGCGCCGGCGAGCAGCGAGAAGAGCAGGTTCGGGATGACCGCGGCGGCGACCAGGTAGCCCATCTCGGCGGGCGTGGCCTGGAACACCAGCACGGCCAGCAGCGGCAGGGCCAGCGTGGAGATCTCGTCGCCGAAGTACGACACGGTCTGCGCCGACCAGAACCGGCGGAACACCCGCTCGCGCAGCAACCGGGGCAGGGGGCTGCGCCGGGCCGGACCGTCGGGCGGGGCGGGGACCGGGATGGTGGTTGCCTCCCCGCTCACCGGCCGCCACCGGCCTGCTCGCCGAGGCTACCGAGGCCGCCGGCAGCCGATCCGTCGGCCGGGGGGTCTCCGTCGGCACCGGTGGTCGGGTTGGCGGTGGTCGGGTTGGCGGCGTGGGCGGTGGTGGGGCTGGAGGGGTTGCCGGACGTGGGGCTCGCGGTGGTTGCGCTGGCGGCGGTTCCGGTCGGCGGCAGGTCGGCGAGGACAGTCAGGTGCATGATGCTGACCTTCCGGCTGCCTGCCGGACGCCTCGTCGGGTCGGTGATCCGGTCGTCGTACTCAGCGAGTAGGGCGTCGATCCGTGCGGTCAGCTCGGCCATCTCGTCGGCGGTGACGTGCACCGGTCGGTCGCTGAATCCGGTGACCGCGCGCCAGGCGGTCGGCTCGTCGACCCGTCTGGCCAGGAACTCCTCGGCGCGGCGGGTGTAGAGGGCGAGCTGGACGGCGTTCAGTTCGTCGACGGCTGCCCGGGTCTGCGGGTCGTCCGAGACGTCGTCCCAGGACGTGTTGAGGGCGGTGGCCCGCCAGGGTCGCTCCCGGGCATCGGCACCGGGCGCCCGCTCGGCGAGCCCGTACTTGGCGAGCTGCCGGAGGTGGAACGAGCAGTTCGGCACGCTTTCGCCGAGTCGTTCGGCGGCCTGGGTCGCGGTCATGGGGCCCTGCTGGCGCAGCAGCCCGATCAGGGCCATCCGCAGCGGATGCGCGTAGCCGCGCAGGGCCTTGGGGTCGGTGAGCTTCACCTCGGGCAGCGGCATACTCTAAAGCTATCTTTATAAAGATAGCTTTAGCAACCGTGGAGACCCGATCGCTACGAGTGCAAGGGTCACCGCCGCCGGGAGCGCGTTCACTCTCAACGCCCCGCCCCCTCGACTCGACGCACTACGCGCGCGAGGGGCGGCTGATTGCTGCGGCCCCTATGCGAGGACGAGGCACCGGAGCGACGCCCTGCCCGAATTGCCCGTCTACTGACTGCCGCAATCACAGAACAACCGCACCGGAAGGCGACCAGCCAAGGTGATCAGGACGTCATGGACGCTACCCAGCGGCTTTAACGTCCATGGCGTCCTGATCACCGAGGCGTGCGGTGGTGGTGTGCGGTGGGGGTGGCGTGCCGTGGGGGTGGCGTGCGGAGGGGGAGCGTGCGGAGGGGGAGGTGTGCGGTAGGGGAGGTGTGTGGAGGGGGAGGCGTGCGGTGGCGTGCGGAGGGGGCGTGCGGAGGGGGCGAGCCGGAGTTAGTAGTTGGCTGAGGTGTGGGGGGTGCCACGTCGGCCGGGTGGGGCCAGCGGTACCCGGAGTCAACCGGGGTGCCCGATGTTGAGGTCCGCGCGACCGTCCTTGGCGGGAGAGGTCAGGTGTAGATGGTGGTGGCGTAGTTCGGGCCGTAGTGGCGTTCCAGGTCCGCCAGGTCTGCCGCCGGGTACTCGACTTCCTTGACCAGCCGGGCCCGGGACGGCAGTTCGTCCGGCTGCCAGCTCTCCGGCTGCCACAGTTGCGAACGCAGGAACGCCTTGGCGCAGTGGTAGAAGATCTGCTCGATCTCCACCACCACGGCGAGGATCGGGCGGTGCCCCTTGACCACCATGTCGTCGAACCAGGGGGCGTCGCGGACCAGTCGGGCCCGGCCGTTGATCCGCAGCGTGTCGGTGCGCCCGGGAATCATGAAGATCAGCCCGACGTGTGGGTTGTCCAGGATGTTGCGGTAGCCGTCGGCACGCCTGTTGCCCGGCCGCTCCGGAATGGCGATGGTCCGCTCGTCCAGCACCAGCGTGAAGCCGGGCGGGTCGCCCTTCGGTGAGACGTCGCAACTGCCGTCCGCGCCCGCCGTCGCCACCAGGCAGAACGGTGACGCGGCGAGCCACTGCCGGTCGCGGGGGTGCAGGACCGGCCGCTCCTTGCCCAGCGCCCGCGGCGTCGGCGCTCCCAGCAGCTCGCGTAGTTCCTCGTGCGAGGTGATCTCCACCGTCACGTGATCCTCCCCTGTGCGTTGACCCCGTTGGCGGCGTGTCCGCCGACCGCCAGCCTATTGAGGCGCGGCCGGCGCGAGGTTTGTCCCGCCCGGGCTGGGGTACCGCCTCACCCGACCCGCCCGGAGAGACCGAGCAGTGGAGGCCCGATGGAGAGCCGACTCAAGGTGCTGGGCCATCCCCTCCACCCGATGCTGGTCATGTTTCCCGTCGGTCTGCTGGTCACCGCCGTCCTGTTCGACCTGGTGGACACCGTCGGTGGGCCGGACTTCCTCGGCGAGGTCGCGTACTGGAACATCACCGTCGGCCTGATCGGTGGCCTGCTGGCCGCTGCGGCCGGGACGTTCGACCTGCTGGCCATCCCGTCGGCCACCCGCGCGAAGCGGGTGGCGTTGACCCACGCCGCCGCCAACCTGGCCGTGATTCTGCTCTTCGCCGCGATCTGGGTGGTCCGGCTCAACGCCGACTCCCGGGCCGCCGGTGGCGCGCTGATCGCCATCGAGGTGGTGGCGCTGGCCATCCTCGGGGTCAGCGCCTGGCTGGGCGGGGAACTCGTCGACCGGCTCGGCGTCGGCGTCGACCGGGACGCCGGCCTGGACGCGCCCAGCTCACTGCGACCCGCGGCGGCCACCCAACGGATCGGAGAGATGCAATGAGTGAGCGTAGCGAGCGAATCGTGGAACTCAGTGCGGTGGTGCCTCAGGGCGGCGTGGAGCGTAGCGGAGGGCCGGCATGAGTGAGCGCAGCGAGCGAGTCGTGGGGCTCAGTGCGGTGGTGCCTCAGGGCGGCGTGGAGCGTAGCGGAGGGCCGGCATGAGTGAGCGCAGCGAGCGAGTCGTGGGGCTCAGTGCGGTGGTGCCTCAGGGCGGCGTGGAGCGTAGCGGAGGGCCGGCATGAGTGAGCAGAGCGGAGGGGCCGGCCGGGGTTGGCGCGGCCGGCAGCAGGGCTGGGACCCGATGGGCGAGCTTCAGTCCCTGCGTACGGAGCTGCGCCGGCTGGTCGGCGGTCGGGCCGGGCCGCCGGACGTCGAGCTGACCGAGACCGCCGACGGCTGGGAGGTCGTGGTGCGGCTGCCCGGGGTGGCGCCGGAGGAGGTGGCGGTCGAGCTGGACGACCGTGAGCTCTGCGTCCGGGCCCGGTCCGAGGCCGAGGTCAACGCCGACCACGGCATCCCCGGCGGCTTCGAGACCCGGGGCTTCGAGTATCGCGTCGACCTGCCGTCCCGGGTGGACCCCGACGCCATCGACGCGGTCATGGACCACGGCCTGCTCCGGGTGCGACTGCCCCGGGCCGCCCGGCCCTCGCCGCGCACCATCACCGTCGGCCGCACCGGCCCCCGCCCCACCGGCCCCGCCAGGGGTACGCCGAGCGTCGTCGACCCGGCCGCGGACCGGGAGATGCACCGCCCGGACATCGCCGTCGGCGATACCGACCTGCCGTAACGGGCCGCGTGGTCACCCCGAACCTGCTCGGCCCGGCCACCGGGCTCGTGCCCGACGTCGAGCGGATCGCCGTACTGCGCGCCAACGCGCTCGGCGACTTCATCTTCGTCCTGCCGGCGCTGGACGCGCTGCGGGCCGCGTACCCGGAAGCGGAGATCGTGTTGCTCGGTGCGCCGTGGCACGCGAAGCTCTGGCGCGACCGGCCCGGGCCGGTGGATCGCGTGCTGGTGGTGCCGCCCGCGCCGGGGATCCGCCACCCGGAGCCGGGCGAGCCGGAGTCGACGCCGGACGACTTCCTCGTCGCGGCCCGCGCGGAACGCTTCGACCTGGCGTTGCAGCTGCACGGTGGCGGCGCCAACTCCAACCCGTTCGTCGAAGCCCTCGGCGCGCGGGTGACCGCCGGGCTGCGCGCCGCGGACGCGCCGCCGCTGGACCGCTGGATCCGGTACGTCTACTACCAGCACGAGGTGATCCGCTACCTGGAGGTGGCCGGGCTGGTCGGCGCGGGCGCCACCACGATCGTCCCGGCGCTGACCGTGACCGACGCCGACCGGGCCGAGGCGGCCGAGGTGCTCGGCCCGGCGGAGCGGCCGAGGGTGGCGCTGCACCCCGGCGCCACGGACACCCGCCGACGGTGGCCCGCCGAACGCTTCGCCGAGGTCGCCCGCGAGCTGGTCGGCGACGGGTACGAGGTGCTGGTCACCGGCACCCCCGCCGAGCAGGAGCTGGTCGACGAGGTGGTGGCGGCGGCCGGGGTGCCGGTCCGGCCGCAGGTGGGCACACTCAGCCTCGGCGGGCTGGCCGGCTGCTACGCCGGCTGCGAGCTGGTGGTCTCCAACGACACCGGGCCGCTGCACCTGGCCGCCGCCGTGGGTGCCCCTACCGTCGGCATCTACTGGGTCGGCAACCTGATCACCGTGGCGAACCCGCTGCGCGGCCGGCACCGGCCGATCAGCTCGTGGACGGTGCTGTGCCCCGTCTGCGGGGTGGACTGCACCCCGGGCATCTACCCGCACCGCCCCGGCGACGGCGACTGCCCGCACCGGGACTCCTTCGTCACCGATGTGCCGGTGGTCGAGGTCGTGGAGGCGGCCCGCGAGCTGCTCCGCCCGGAGCCTGGCGCGCCCTGAACGGCTCCGCGGCGCTGCTGCTGGCTGCTTCGGGCCCGACTGCCGCACCTGCGCCTGCCGCTGCTGGCCTGCGCGGTGCCCGCGCCTGCCGACCTCAGGCCGGCTGGGCGGCGTCCTCCTCGGCGAGCATGACCTCCCACGCCTCCACGTTCCGGTCGGTGACCGTGGTCGGCGACTCCAGGTGGTACGCGCCGCTGGGCAGGACGCCGGCGCCGCCGAAGCGCGCCAGCACGGCGAGCTGGGCGGCGACGTCCTCGCCCTGGTGCTTCTCGTGCACCCGCCGCCAGAAGTCGAACCCGCCGGAGTCCACCAGCTTCGCCCGGTCGTAGAGCACGCAGCCGCCGATCCAGGACACCTTGTACGCCCGCCAGGCCCCAGCCGGCAGGTCCAGCTTCCGCGTGACGTGCAGCAGGTTCGCCGCCGAATGGATCGACGCCCGGTCCCACTCCGGGGTGCCCGGGCGGATCCGTTCCGGCGTGGGCGGGTCGCTCCACTCCTCGTAGTGCCGGTGCGTCTCCGGCCGGACGTCGTCGGCGTACGACAGCCCGTGCACCGCGTTGCCGACGAACCCGCAGCCCAACTCCTCGATGGCGGTGACCAGCCGGCGCAGCGTGCCCGGCTCCAGCCAGACGTCGTCGTCGAGGCAGAGCACGTACCGGGCGGCGGAAGCGGCCAGCAGGTACGCCCGGTGCTCGGCCAGCCCGCGCCGGGGCAGCCGCCGGGTCAGCAGCACCGGGTGCCCCCGGTGACGCAGCGCCCGGACCATGGTGGCCGCCGCCGGATGGCGGTACGCGGCGTCGCCGTCGGACTGGTCGCTGACCACCACGCCGAAGCCGGGCAGGCCCTCCTGGGCGGCCAGCCCGGCGAGGGTGACGGCCAGCTCGGCGGGACGGTTGCGGGTCGGGATCAGCACGTCGAGCAGCCGGTCCGCGCGGAACCGCCCGGCCGTGCCCAGGTCGAGCGGGCGACTCACGACGGCTTGCTCGTCAGGGAGGTGTCCGGCTGGGGCTCGTGGCCGTGCGCCCGGATCCGGTCGATGATCGCCGAGGTGGAGCGGTCGGGGACGTACCCGAGGGTGCGGACCTGCCCGCCGAGCCGGCGTACCAGCGGCGCCTCCGGGACCATCTCCGGCGGATAGTCGCCGCCCTTGACGTACACGTCGGGGCGGACGATCTCGATCAGCTCGGCCGGGGAGTCCTCCTCGAAGACCACCACGTGGTCGACGCACGCCAGCGCGGCGAGCAGGGCGATCCGGTCCTCGACCGGGTTCACCGGCCGGTCGGGGCCCTTCAACCGCCGTACGCTGCCGTCGGAGTTCACCGCCACCACCAGCAGGTCGCCGAGCGCGCGGGCCTGCTCCAGGTAGCGCACGTGGCCGCGGTGCAGCACGTCGAAGCAACCGTTGGTGAAGACGACCGCCCGGCCCGCCCGGCGGTGCTCCTCGACGAGCGCGGCCAGCTCGCCGGTGCCGACCAGCGCCCGGTGGTTCGTCCCGTCGGCGGGTGCGCCCAGCGCGACGAGCAGGTCCTCCCGGCGGCAGACGCAGGTGCCGGTGTCCGAGACGGTGATGGTGGCGGCGAGCTGGGCCAGTTGGGCGGCGGTGGGCAGCGGCGCGTCGGCGGCCAGCGCCAGCGTCATCGCCGCCAGGTACGCGTCGCCCGCCCCGACCGCGTGGCTGGCCGGCACCGGGGTGCTGTGGCTGCGCCGGGGCTCGCCGTCCGCCCCGCCGACCACCGCGCCGTCGGTGTCCAGGGTCACCGCCACCACGTCCGCGCCGGTGTGCGCGCGCAACTCGGCGAGGCGGGACTCGGCCAGGACGGCCCGGTCGACGCCCTCGCCGACGGTGGCGTTCACCGTGACGCCGGTGCCGGTCACGGTGAGCCCGTCCCTGGTCATCGCCACCCGCCCCTCGCCGGGCGTCGGCTCGCCGGTGGCGGCGAGCCCGGTGCGGCCGGCGCCGGGGGAGACGCCCACCGTCAGCTCGGAGGGGCCCTCGACCGGATCGCCGCCCGGATGGTCCAGGTGCAGCTCGGCGCCCGATGCCGGGCGCGCACCGGCGGCCCGGGCGAGCAGCCGGGTCGCCTCGGCGAAGCTGGGGGTCACCACGGTCGGGGCCAGGCCGCGCCAGTCGGCCAGGTCGTGGGCGTCCAGCGCGACCGTCGCGTACCGCTCCCGGTGGGCGACCAGCCACGCGCGGACCGGCGCGGGCAGCGCGCCCAGGCCGTAGTCGCAGACCACCAGGGTCGGCGCCTCGCCACCGGCGGCGCGCAGCTCCTCGGTGGCGCAGTCCAGCGCGGTGAGCAACCGGGCCACCCCGTCGTCGTCGAGCGGGTCGTCGGGGTCGCCGGAGTCCTCCCGGAGCAGGATCTGGTTGCCCGCCAGCATCCGTCGCTTCACCGGCGTCGGGCGGCCGGGCAGGTTGACCGTACGGTCCCAGACGCCGGCCCGGTCCAGACAGTCGTGCAGTTCGTCGCCGGCGACGTCCGCGCCCGCCGGTGCCACCAGCACCGCCCGACCCCCGAGGGTGGCGACGTTGACGGCGGTGTTCGCCGCGCCGCCGGCCGCGGAGATGCGCCGCCGCAGGGTGAGGACGGGGGCGGGTGCCTCGCGGCAGAGCCGGTCGGGCTCGGCGAAGCGCCACTCGTCGAGCATGGCGTCGCCGACGATCAGAACGGGACGTCCCAGCCAGGCCTCCACCACCGCGGCGAGCCGGCGCTGTTCCGCTGCTCCTCCTGCCATGCCGTCCCGGGTCCCCCGGGGCATCCGGGGCAAACCTGTTCCGCCGGCCACGGGTTTCGGGCACCGGCCGCCGGGAAGGGACGGACGGTACCCCGGAGAGGAGAGACACCAAGATGGCAGCGACGACACTTCAGGGCAAGCGGATCGCGTTCCTGGCCGCCGACGGCGTCGAGGAGGTCGAGTACGTCCAGCCCCGCGAGGCGGTGGAGCAGGCCGGTGCCGCGGCGGTGCTGGTCTCGCTGAAGCCCGGCACCATCCGGTCCTTCAACCACCTCGACCAGTCCAGGGCGTACGACGTGGACGTGACGGCGGCCGACGCGGACGCCGGCGGCTACGACGCGCTGGTGCTGCCCGGCGGGGTGGCGAACCCGGACTTCCTGCGGACCGACCCGGACGCGGTCCGCTTCGTGAAGGCGTTCTTCGACGCCGGCAAGCCGGTCGGGGTGATCTGCCACGGACCGTGGACCCTGATCGAGGCGGACGTGGTGCGGGGCCGCCGGATCACCTCCTGGCCCAGCCTGCGCACCGACCTGGCCAACGCCGGCGCGGACTGGGTCGACGAGCAGGTGGTGACGGACAACGGCCTGGTCAGCAGCCGTAAGCCGGGCGACCTGCCCGCCTTCTGCACCAGGATCGTCGAGGAGTTCGCCGAAGGGTCACACTCGTCCCGCTGACCGATCGTTGGTCGTGAGGTCGGCGGCCCGGCGCCGTCGACCTCACGACTGATCGCCCGGGCCGGGCGGATCGTCCTGTCCAGGTGTGCGACTGGCGAGTTGGCCGCGCGTCCGCACGCATGTTCCCGGTGAGCGGGGAAAGGAGGCGGGATGACCACGGAAGCCCCGGCGCTCGGCGGACGGCAGATCCGGCTGCTGATGTTCGGCCTGATGACCGGTATGTTGCTGGCCGCGCTCGACCAGACCATCGTCGGCACCGCGCTGCCGACCATCGTGGGCGAGTTGGGCGGGATCAACCACTACTCGTGGGTGGTGACCGCGTACCTGCTCGCTTCCACGGCCTCGACGCCGCTCTACGGCAAGATGGCCGACCTGTACGGGCGGCGTCCCGTCTTCCTCTTCTCCATCGGCACGTTCCTGCTCGGCTCGCTGCTGGCCGGCCTGTCGCAGGACATGACCCAGCTCATCGTCACGCGGGGAGTCCAGGGCCTCGGCGCCGGTGGCCTGATGACGCTCGCCTTCACCATCATCTCGGACGTGGTGTCGCCCCGGGAGCGCGGTCGCTACCAGGGGCTGTTCGGTGCCGTCTTCGGCCTCTCCTCGGTCGCCGGCCCGCTGGTCGGCGGCTACTTCGCCGAGACCGACTGGCGGTGGATCTTCTACATCAACGTGCCGCTGGGCATTCTGGCGATCATCGTGTGCTCCCGGGTGCTGCGGCTGGTCCCGTTCACCCGGCGCGACCACACGATCGACTGGCTCGGCGCGGCGCTGCTGGTCGCCGGGGTGAGCTGCCTGCTGCTCGCGCTGAGCTGGGGCGGCAACGAGTACGCCTGGGGCTCCGGCGTGATCGTCGGCCTCTTCGCCGCGGGCGTGGTGCTCGGCGTGCTCTTCGTGCTCCAGGAGGCCCGGGTGGCCGAGCCGATCCTGCCGCTGCGGCTGTTCCGCAGCGCCACGTTCGCGCTGGCCAACTCGGCCGGTTTCGTGCTCGGCCTGGTGATGTTCGGCTCGATCATCTTCATTCCGCTCTACCTCCAGATCGTCCGGGGCGCCTCGCCGACCCGCAGCGGCCTGCTGATGCTGCCGATGATGGCCGGCATCATCGTCACCTCGGTGCTGACAGGCCGGGCGATGAGCCGGATCGGGCGGTACAAGTGGTTCCCGGTGGCCGGCGCGGCGGTGCTGCTGGTCGGCATGCTGCTGTTCACCCGGCTGGAGGTGGACACCTCGCTCTGGCTGGCCTTCGGCTTCATGGTCGTGATCGGCGTCGGGCTGGGGCTCTGCATGCAGTCGCTGATCCTGGCCGTGCAGAACTCCGTCTCGATGCGGGACCTGGGCGCCGGCACCTCGTCGGCGACGTTCTTCCGGTCGCTGGGCGGCTCGTTCGGCGTCGCCATCCTCGGCGCGGTGCTGTCGTCGCGGCTCACCTCGGAACTCGCCGACCGGCTGCCGGGCGCGATCGCCCAACTGCCGCCGCCACAGCAGGCCGCGGTGGCGGCGAGCGGCGGGGCGGAGATCTCGGTCAACGATCCGGCCACCATCCTGGCGCTGCCCGCCCCGGTGCGTGCGGCCGTCCAGGCGGCGTTCGTCGAGTCGCTGCACCTGGTCTTCCTGACCACCGGCCTGATCGCGATCGTGGCGGTGCTGGTCACCCTGGCGCTGCCGAACGAGAAGCTGCGCGGTGCGGGCCCGGGCGGCTCCACGGGCGGCACGGACGGCCTCGGCGGCGAGGGCCCGGCGCCGGGCGGCAAGCCACTGGCCAAGGAGTCGAAGGAGGAGGCCGCCACCGAGATGGAGGCGAAGAGCCAGACGATGCTCTGACCGGGCGGGCGACGCCGCCCCTACTTGAGGATCAGCCGGTTGGTCTGCTCGAAGACGTCGAGGTCGGCGAGGGTCTCGGGCACGCTCGGGCTGAGCGGGGCGGGGAACTGCCGCCGGTGGAAGAAGCCGGCGTCGGTCGTCTCGTCGGTGACCCGGGCCAGTTCGCCGTCCCACTCGTCGACCCGGAACGCCGCCGTGAAGATCTGGTACGTGTGGCCGTACATGTTGGTGTGGGTGCGGTCCGGGCCCGTGTAGAGGGCGAAGGCGCTGACCCGCAGCGCGCGCAGCCCGGTCTCCTCGCGCACCTCGCGGACGGCGCAGTCGGCGATCGACTCGCCCAGTTCCATCGCCCCGGCGGGCATGGCCCACTGCCCGTTGTCGGAGCGCTGGATCAGCAGGAGGCGGCCCGCGGTGTCGCGGACCACGGCGCGGGCGCCGACGAACATCAGCGTCCGGTCACCGGCGAGCGCGCGTAGCTGTCCCACGTACGAATCAGCCCAGGAGATGCTCACCCGGACAATTTACGGGCCCGGTCCGGGGCCGACGGGTTTTCCAGGGTTCCCAACCTGTGACCGGCGACACTAACTTGTTACCCATGCGTAGCACGATGATGGACGCCTCCCTCCAGGTCTCCCGGATCCTCGGGCACGGCGCGACCGTGCACGGCACGGCGGAGGTGGTCACCTGGACGGGCGGCGAGCCGCGCCGGATGACGTACGCCGAGGTCGGGCGGACGGCTGCCCGGCTGGCCCACGCGCTGCGCGACGAGTGCGGTGTCACCGGCGACGAGCGGGTCGCCACCTTCATGTGGAACAACGCCGAGCACCTGGTGGCGTACTTCGCGGTGCCCAGCATGGGCGCGGTGCTGCACACCCTCAACATCCGGCTCTTCCTGGACCAGGTCGCCTACATCGCCAACCACGCCGAGGACCGCGTGGTGCTGGTCGACTCGACGCTCGTTCCGCTGCTGGCCCGGGTGATCGGCGAGATGACCACCGTGCGACATGTGGTGGTGGTCGGCGGCGGTGACCCGACCCCGCTGACGGCCGCGGCCGGCGACCGGATCGCCGTGCACCACTGGGACGCGCTGCTGGTCGATCGCCCCGACGTCTTCGACTGGCCGGAGATCGACGAACGCGACGCCGCCGCCCTCTGCTACACCTCCGGGACCACCGGCAACCCGAAGGGCGTGGCCTACTCGCACCGCTCGATCTACCTGCACTCGCTCCAGATCTGCATGCCGGAGGGGTTCGGTCTCGGCCCGACCGACCGCGAGCTGGCCATCGTGCCGATGTTCCATGCGATGTCCTGGGGCCTGCCGTACGCGGCCTTCCTCTCGGGGGCGTCGCTGATCATGCCGGACCGGTTCCTCCAGGCCGCGCCGATCGCCGACATGATCGCCGCCGAACGGCCCACCCTGGCCGCCGCGGTGCCGACGATCTGGAACGACCTGCTCGCCCACCTGGACGGTCACGACGTGGACAGCTCCTCGCTCCAGGAGGTGATCGTCGGCGGCTCGGCCTGCCCGCCGGCGCTGATGCACGCGTTCGCCGATCGGCACGGGGTCGACGTGATCCACGCCTGGGGGATGACGGAGACGTCCCCGTTGGGTTCGGTGGCCCGCCCGCCGGCCGGGGCGCACGGCGAGGACGCCTGGCGCTACCGCTACACGCAGGGCCGGGTGCCGGCCGGGGTCGAGGCGAGGATCGTCGGCCCGCTGGGCGAGCCGCTGCCCGCCGACGCGACGTCCGTCGGTGAGCTGGAGGTCCGCGGGCCGTGGGTGACCGCCAGGTACGTCGGGGACGACGTCCCGGACGAGGAGAAGTTCCGCGACGGCTGGCTGCGTACCGGAGACGTCGGCACGCTCTCGCCGGACGGCTACATCACACTCACTGACCGGGCCAAGGACGTCATCAAGTCCGGCGGCGAGTGGATCTCCTCGGTCGAGCTGGAGAACGCCCTGATGGCCCACCCGGCGGTGCTGGAGGCCTGCGTGGTCGGGGTGCCCGACGAGCGCTGGGGCGAGCGACCGCTGGCCACCGTCGTACTGCGCGAGGGGGCGTCGGCGACCGCCGAGGAACTGCGGGAGTTCCTCGCCGGGACGGTGGCCCGCTGGCAGTTGCCGGAGCGCTGGGCCGTCATCGACGCGGTGCCGAAGACCAGCGTGGGCAAGTTCGACAAGAAGGTGGTGCGTTCCCGGTACGCCGGGGGCGAACTGAGTGTGCGGGAGCTGACCGCCCCGTAACGTTTTCAGGCGCACCGTCGCCTGTCGGGGTAGGGACTACTCCTGACATCCCTCCCCAGGGGCGGCCCCGGCGTTCGCACCGCGCCGGGGCCGCCCGCTCCATGCGGGTGACCCGCACCGTCATTGTTGCGAAAGTTGTTCGCCTCTGTCCCGATGACGGGGAAATTCTCCCAGCTCGGATGTTTTCGACGGTCGCCGCCGGCCCGCCTCCGTTCCCCGGCGGTCGGCCCCGCCTTCGCTTCCCGCCGTCACCCGCCGGCCTGCCGTCACCCCTCCCCGCTGGTCGTGATCAGCACCTTTCCGACCACCGAGTTCTCCACCGCCCGGTGCGCCGCGGCGGCGGCCGAGAGCGGGTGGTGGTGCAGCGGCAGCCCCGCGTCCTGGCCCACCCGGATCCCGCCCTGCGCCGCCGCGGCGGCCACGTCCACCACCGCCTGTGCCTTGGCCGCCTTCGGCTCGGTGTAGACGAGCACGAACTGGAACCGCGCGTTCGGCATCATCAACGGGCGGATCGGCAGGGTCACCTCGTCCCCGCCGTCGTCGGCGTAGACGCAGACCGCGCCGCCGCGCCGGAGCAACTGGACGTCGGTGGCGGCGTTGCGGGCCGCCGAGACCTCGACGATCGTGTGCACCCCGTCGGGCGCGATCTTGCGTACCTCCTCGACCACGTCCTGCGTCCGGTAGTCGACCACGAAGGACGCACCGGCCGCCGCCGCCAACTGCGCCTTCTCCGGGCTGCTGACCGTGGCGACCACGCAGGCGTCCGCCCACCGGGCGAGCTGGATGGCCGCGTTGCCCACCACGCCGGCCCCGCCCTGCACCAGCACCATGTGGTCGCTGAGCGCGCCCGCGTGCAGCCTGTCCGGCGTGTACTCGCCGGCGGTCAGACACCGGTGCGCGGTCAGGAAGGGGATGCCCAGGCAGGCCCCCAACTCGAAGGAGGCGTCGCCCAGGGGCACCGCCTGCCGTACCGGCACCACCGTGTACTCGGCGGCAGTGCCCCAAGGCCGCTGCCACGCGGCCTCCCACAGCCACACCCGTTCGCCGACCAGTTCCCGGTCGACGCCCTCGCCGACCGCCTCGATCACCCCCGCGCCGTCCTGCCCGGGCGTCTGCCAGTCACCCGGCAGCGGCCCCTGCCGCCGCGCCTTCCAGTCCGTCGGGTTCACCCCGGACACGGCCACCCGCACCAGAACCTCACCGGGGCCGGGCTCCGGCACCGGCCGGTCGACCAGTTGCAGCACCGAGACGTCGCCGGTGCGCTCGTACACGATCGCCTTCATCCGCGTCTCCTCACCCGGCTGCCCCGGCCGGGGCGCCGTGGGCTGCGGTACCCGGCGGGCCCGCACCCATGCCGGCACCGGCCGGGCCCGAACCGGACAACCGGGCAGCCCGCCGAAACCGGCGGCGCAAACAGGACAAGCAGCCGTCGGCCTCGTGCCGGTACCCCACACGGTCGTCGTAGCTCCACCGGCCCGGGTCGCCGGTGCGGAACAACGCCCCACCACAACCCCACCGCCCTTCAACGACAAACGGGCGGAACAACGCGGGCGGGCAACGTGGCGCGGGCTGCGCGGGCGGTTGGTGATCAGGACGCCATGGACGTTACGTGGCCGCTTTAGGGTCCATGGCGTCCTGATCACCGCTGGTTGGGGCGGCGTTCTTGGAATCGCCACGCAGAGGGCGAACGCCCCGCCGATGCCGCTGACCGCCAGCCCAGTGGCAGGCGGACAATTGGGCGGGGTGTGGCAGCAAGTCGTAAGGCGTGAACCGCAGCACCAACCAGCCCAGCGCGGCCCGCCTGGTCGAGTCGTCCTATCCGAGCCCGGCCACGGTCTCCGGGGTCAGTTCGTCGACCGACGCGAGCATCACGGCGGCGAGGCGCTCGGCGTCCGGATCCAGCGGGTACGCCCCGTGCGGCACCGCCACCACCGTCATGCCGGCAGCGGCAGCCGACCGGACACCGTTGGACGAATCCTCCACGGCGACACAGCGGGCCGGGTCGACGCCCAGCCGCTCGGCGACCGCCAGGTAGACGTCCGGCGCCGGCTTGCCCCGCTCGGTCTCCTCGGTCGACAGCGTGGCGCCGAACGTGTCGGTCAGCCCTGTCGCGGCCAGCGCCGCCGTGATCAGGCGGGTCGGCGACGAACTGGCCAGCCCCAGCGGCCACCGTCCGGCCAGTCGGCGCACCACCTCGTCGGCCTCGTCGATCAGCGGTACGTGGGCCGCGTACCGCCGGGTCATCTCGTCGACCACCTCGGCGGCGACCTGCTCGGCGCTCCGGTCGACGCCCAGCTCTCCGCTGAGGTACCGGGCCCATTCACCGGTGCTCATGCCCATCAGCCGGCGCTGGGTGTCGGGCTGCCAGGTGCCGCCGTGCGCCGCGACGTACGCCCGCCGGACCTCCTCCCAGACCGGCTCGGAGTCCACGATCACGCCGTCCAGGTCGAAGATCACCGCATCCGCCACGAGCCCATCCTGCCCTATCGCAACGGTCACCCGGGCCGACCGCCGACCGCCCACCGCCGACGGTCAGCGGCGTAGCGCGGGCAGGCCGATCGGGTTGCCCTCCGGGATGACGGTGTGGCCGGCGACGGCGATCGGTTCGAGCAGCTCGCGCAGCCGTTCGGTGCGCTCCGGACCCAGCGTCCGCCAGGGGCGGGCAGCGGCGGCGTCGGTGGCGTCCTCGATCGCCTCGAACCGGGCAGCTCCCTGCTCGGTCGGCTCCCCGTCGGGGGTCAGCCAGCCCCGTACGGTCAGCCGGGCGCGGGCGGCGGCCCACTGCTCCTCCGTCCACCCCCGCCCGAGCAGGTTCAGCGGGGACATGCCGACAGCGGCCCGCCAGGCCAGCGTCTCCACCGGGTCGAGGTCGGCCGCGACGAGCGCCGCCACGTGGCCGTCCCCACGCTGCTCCCGTAGCGTGGTGGCGGCCTGCCAGAGCCGGGCCAGCGGGTACTCGCCGCGCGGCAGGGCGGCGTTGGCGGCGCCGAGCACCCGGCCGGCGGGCTCCACCTCGGCGGCAGCGGCCTCCAGTAGCTCGGCGGCCTCGACGAGGTGCGACTCGGGCAGCTCGTAGGTCAGTTCGGCCAGCGCCTGCACCGCGCCGGTGAGCCGCGCCCGCAGCGCCTCCTGCGGGGTGGCCAGCCGCCAGACGGCGGGCAGCGCCCGCGCCACCGTGTGCGGGGCGAAGCTGAAGAACGCCGCGATCACCGGCGCCGGTTCGGCGGGCCCGAGCGGGGCGGCCCGGCCGGCGAAGTAGCCGCGCCAGAAGCCCCGCAACCCGACCGCCTCGAAGGCGGCCCGGGCGCGGGGATGGAAGTAGGTGACCGCGTGGACCGGCTCGTAGTGCGTCCACATCACCCGGGCGGCCCGCCCCGCGTCGTCCAGCGCCGTCACGTGCACCTCCGCGTCCGGTTACCGCCCCGGACGGCCGGACCGTCCGGGGTGACGCTGAACCTACTGCGGCAGGTGAGGGGTCGGAAGCCCCGTGTGGGCTACTGCATCAACGGCGGGCGACATCCCGGGCGAACCGGGCCGCTACCGCGGGGTAACAGACCGGTCGCGCGGGTTACTGCCGGTCACTGCCGGTCACTGGGCCGCGAGCACGTCCACCACGAAGCGCAGCGGGCCGGCCGGGCGACCGCCGCCAGGATTCTCGCCGTACGCCAGCTCGGTCGGGATGTCGAGCTGCACGCGGCTGCCGACGGTCACCCCGACGAGGCCCTGGTCCCAGCCCGGGATGACCTGGCCGACGCCGATGGGGAAGGGCACCGGCTGGCCGCTGCTCCACGACGAGTCGAACTCCTTGCCGTCCTTGTAGAAGACGCCGACGTAGTTCGCGGTGACCGTCTGGCCGGCCTTCACCGCCGGGCCGGTGCCCTTGATCAGCGGGGTCACGGTGAGCTTCGTCAGCTCGCCCGTGCCGGCGGCGACCGTCGGCTTGCTGCCCAGGGCCGGGTCCGCGCCCGCCGGGAGCTGCGGGGCGGGGGGCGTGTCGGTGGCCGGGGCGGACGCGCCCGCCGAGGGGGCGCCGGCCGTCTGGTCCTTGTCGCCGTCGTCGTTGCGCCCGATCGTCACGAACACGGTGATCAGCACCGCGACCACGGCGACGCCGGCGAGCCCGCCGGCCCAGGCCTGGCGGCGGCGCTTCGCCTCGGCCGCCTTCTGCGCCGCCAACTGGGCGGCCAGCCGCCGCTCCGACTTCTGGGACCGGTTCTGCGTACGCTCGCTCACGGCGTCGACTCCCTGCTGCGAAGGTGGTGGCCGGCATCGGAGTGCCGGGGGAAAGCCGACGCACACGGTACCCGCCCGGCCGCCCACCGCGCCGCCTCGACGGTCGTCGCTGCCACCGCACCCGTCACGCTGGCCCCGGTACCACCATGAAGTCGGTCACGAACGAGGTGACCCGGCCGTCCGCGTTCCGCCCGATCCAGGTGCCGTAGCAGCCGTCGCCCCAGCCCGTCCAGACCGTCACCACGTTGGCCCCGGTCGCCTCGTCGAGCACCACGGAGACGTGCCCCGGCACCGGCCCGTCCGCCGAGTCGCCGGGGACGAAGACGTCCTGCACCGCCTCCTCGTCCCAGGACTCCAGGGCCGCCAGGGCAGTCGGGTCGGCCAGGGTGCCCGTGCCGGTGTCCACGCCGTAGCCGAACCACTCGTCGGGCTTGAGGGTCGAGATGTCCTGGTCGCCGACCAGCGCCATCTCCCAGCGGACCGCCGGCTCGTCGTGGACCACCAGTTCGAGGGCGGCCACCCGCCGGTCCGCCTCCGAGTCCTCGCCCCGCACCACCGCGACCCACGCCCGCGCCGGGTAGCGGCCGGGAACCACACCCACCGTGAAAGGTTCGTCGTCGGGGCAGATCAGGGGGTCGCAGCCGACCACCCGCCCCGTCGGCAACACGACGTCGCCCACCGGGTGCACCTCCATGACGTACGTGGCGTGCTCGTCGGCGAAGCGGGCGCCGGGCGTCAGCAGCCGGTCCAGCTCGGGGGTGTACGGCATGGCGTTCCTCTCGCGGCAGGGGCCGGCGGGAGCGTACCCGCGGCGGACCGGGCCGGCGAGACCGCACCGCACCGGCCGACGGCTCAGCCGTCGAGATGCCGCGCCAGGGCCTGACGCAGGTGATGCTTCGGGCGGGACCCGACGATCGAGCCGACCACCTCTCCGTGGCGGAACACCAGGAGGGTGGGCAGGGACATCACCCCGTAGGTGCGCGTGACCGCCGGGTTGGCGTCGGTGTCGACCGTGGCGACGACCATCCGCCCGGCGAACTCCTCGGCGAGCTCGGCGAGGCTACGGGAGATGGCCCGGCACGGCGGGCACCAGTCCGCCCAGAAGTCGACGACCACCGGCTGGTCGGCGGCGAGCACCACGGCGGCGAAGGTGTCGTCGGTGACGGCGGTCAGCGAGCCGCCCGGCGCAGTCTCGAGCATGTTTCCTCCCGGTGGGTGATGGCGTGGGCGAGCTGGTCACGCAGCTCCCGGCGGACCTCGTGCAGGCGGTCGATGCCGGCGTCGACCTCGGCCAGCTTGCGCCGCAGCACGGCCACCGAGTCGGGGCAGACGTGACCGGTGGCGTTGCCGGCCCGGAGGCAGGCGACGAACGGGCGGATGTCGTCCAGGCCGAAGCCCACCGCGAGCAGCGCCCGGATCTCTCGTACGACGGGCAGCTCCGCCTCGTCGTAGACCCGGTATCCGTTGGCCGAGCGGGCCGCCCGGACCAGGCCGTGCGTCTCGTAGTAGCGCAAGGCCCGGGTGGTCGTGCCGGCGCGTTCCGCCAGTTCACCGATCAGCATCCGACCCTCCTCGTCCGACCCGCCCGACGCTAGACCTTGCCGCTGGCGTCAAGGCAACCTCGGCGGTAAGGAAGGGCACCTCAACGGGGTCAGCGCGCGGCGGGGCGGTGCGCGTACGACGAGAGGCGTCAGGCGGTCTTGCGGGCCGCCTTCTTCGGGGCGGCCTTCTTGGCGGCGGGCTTCTTCTCGCCCTCGGCGGCCTTCTTCGGGGCGGCCTTCTTCTTGGGCGCGGCCTTCTTCTCGGCGGTCTTCCTGGCCGGGGCCTTCGCCGCCTTCTTCTCGGCGGCCTTCTTCTGCGCCGAGCGGGCCGCCGAGATCGGGGTGGGTTCCCCGCCCCCGCCGGCCGGCGCCTCGCCGCGGGCGGCCTTGGCCCGCTCCACGGACGCCTTCAGTGCCGCCATCAGGTCGACCGCCGCGGCCGGGGCCTCCTCGACCTCCTCCGGCTGGACCACCTCGCGGCCCTCCACCTTGGCGTCGATGACCTCCTGCAACGCCGCCCGGTAGTCGTCGGTGAAGGCGTCCGGCTCGAACTCGCCGGCCATCGAGTCGATCAGCGAGCTGGCCATCGCCAGCTCCGGCGGGCGGACCTTCAGGTCCTCGTCGAGGAAGCCGAAGTCGGGCTTCCGGATCTCGTCGGGCCAGAGCATCGTGTTGAGCAGCAGTACGCCCTCGCGGACCCGCAGCGTGGCGAGCTGTTCCCGCTGGCGCAGCGCCACCTTGACGATCGCCACCCGCTCCGAGTCGGCGAGCGCGTCGCGCAGCAGCACGTACGGCTTGGTGGCGGTGCCCTCCGGCTCCAGGAAGTACGCCTTGTTGTAGAGGATCGGGTCGACCTGCTCGGCGGGGACGAACTCCAGCACGTCGATGGCGTGCGAGGTGGACAGCGGCAGGTCGGCGAAGTCCTCGTCGGTGAGGATCACCATCTCGCCGCCGCCGATGTCGTAGCCCTTGGCGATGTCGTCGTAGGTGACCTCCTCGCCGCAGACCTGGCAGGTGCGCTTGTAGCGGATCCGGCCGCCGTCCTCCCGGTGCACCTGGTGGAAGCGGATGTCCTTCTCCTCGGTGGCCGAGTAGAGCTTGACCCCGATCGAGACCAGCCCGAACGAGACGGCTCCCTTCCAGATGGCCCGCATCCCCGTGCTCCTCTCGCCGGTACAGCCCAGGATGGCAAACGATCGAAGGCCACGCGAGCGCTTCGGTGCGCAAGTACAGTCGGGAGGTGCCCGGCGCGCCGCTCCAGCCGATGCTCGCGACGACCGGGCAGCTCCCGGCGGGTGCCGGCTGGGCGTACGAGTTCAAGTGGGACGGCGTCCGCGCGCTCGCCGACATCACCGGCGGCCGGCAGCACCTGTACGCGCGCAGCGGCGTGGAGATCACCGTCGCGTACCCCGAACTGGCAACCCTGTCCGAGCAGGTGGGTGACGCGCTGCTCGACGGCGAGGTGGTGCTGCTCGGCGAGACCGGCCAGCCCTCGTTCACCGCCTTGGCGGAACGGATGCACGTACGCGACCGGAACAAGGCCGCCCGGCTGGCGGCGGTCGCGCCGGTGACGTACATGATCTTCGACCTGCTCCGGCTCGACGGCGAGGACCTGACCGGCTGGTCGTACGCCCGCCGGCGGGAGACCCTGGACGGCCTGGCGCTCGGCGGCTCCCGGTGGGCGGTGCCGCCGGTCTTCGGTGACGGCCCGGCCACCTACGAGGCGGCCGGCGAGCACGGCCTGGAGGGGGTGATGGCCAAGCGGGTCGAGTCGGTCTACCGGCCGGGCGTGCGCTCGCCGGACTGGGTGAAGGTAAAACTGGAGGTCACCGGCGACTTCGTGGTCGGCGGCTGGCGGCCCGGAGCGCGCAAGATCGGCGGCCTGCTGGTCGGGGTGCCGCGACCGGACGGGCGGCTCACCTACCGGGGCCGGGTCGGCGGCGGCATCGGCGCGGCCATCGAGCGGGAACTGCTCCGCGAGCTGGAGCCGCTGCGGGCCGGCGCGTCGCCGTTCGCCGGTGACGTGCCGCGCGAGGATGCCCGAAGCGCGATCTGGGTAACTCCCCAGGTCGTGGTGGAGGTGAAGTACGGCCAGCGCACCCCGGACGGGCGGCTGCGGTTCCCCCGGGTGCTCCGGCTGCGGCCCGACAAGCCCGTCGAGGAGGTCGACGATGCCGGCTGAGCGGTTCAAGGTGGACGTCGAGGGGCGCGCGCTGGAGCTGTCCAACCTCGACAAGGTGCTCTATCCCGACGCCGCGTTCACGAAGGGCGAGGTGATCGACTACTACACCCGGATCGCCCCGGTGCTCCTGCCGCACCTGGCCGACCGGGCGCTGACCCGGATCCGCTTCCCCAACGGCGTCACGGGTGGTTCCTTCTTCGAGAAGAACGCCCCCGCCGCCACCCCCGGCTGGGTCCGCACCGAGACGCTGCCCGCGCCCGGGTCCAGCAAGGGCCGGGACACCATCGACTACGTGGTCGCCGACGACCTGCCCACCCTGGTCTGGCTGGCCAACCTCGCCGCCCTGGAGCTGCACACGCCGCAGTGGAAGATCGGCGAGCACCCCGACATGATGGTCGTCGACCTCGATCCCGGGCCACCGGCGACGCTGCGCCAGTGCTGCCAGGTGGCGCTGCTGATGCGCGACCGGCTCGCCGAGGACGGGATCTCCTCGTATCCCAAGACGTCGGGAAAGAAGGGCATGCAGCTCTGCTGCCCGGTTGGCGGAAACCAGTCCTCCGATCTCGTGTCCGACTACGCCAAACGGATCGCGCAGGAGTTGGAGCAGGCGCACCCGAAGCTGATCGTGTCGAAGATGGCGAAGAACCTGCGGCCCGGCAAGGTCTTCATCGACTGGAGCCAGAACAACGCGGCCAAGACGACGGTGTCGCCGTACTCGCTGCGGGCCCAGTCCGTGCCCGCCGTCTCCACCCCGCTGACCTGGGACGAGGTCGAGTCGGGCGCGGCGGGGAAGCGGCCGGCGTCGAAGCCGTACACGGCCGGGGAGGTGCTCACGCGGGTGGAGAAGCAGGGAGACCTGCTCGCCCCGCTGCTCGACGGCGGCCCCGAGCTGCCCGCCCGCTGAGGCTGAATCTTGGACAGTTGCCGTTCGTGCCTGACGGCAACTGTCCAAGATCTGCTCAGGCGGGTGCGGGCGGGGCGGGGTAGTGGTGGTGGGGGCGGGTGTGGTTCCTCGTCGGTGGGCGGGGTGCGGTTGAGTAGGGTGGGCGCAGCCAGCCGAGGAGTACGACATGAACCTGACCGATGCCCTCGTCCGGGATCCGCTGACCGGTGGCAGGGCGGCGGAGGTGGACCGGCCGCTGCTGACGTACCTGGACGACGCGACCGGTGAGCGGGTCGACCTGACCGCGACGGAGCTGGGCGGCTGGGCGGCGCGGGCCACCGGGCTGCTGCGCGAGGGCTGCGGGCTGGGCGTCGGCGACCGGGCGGCGGTGCTGCTGCCGGCGCACTGGCAGACCGCCGCCGTGCTGCTGGGCGCCTGGTCGGCCGGGGTGGCGGTGTCGTTCCAGCCCAGGGCGACGGCCGGCCTGCCGCGGCTCGGGCCGGGCGTCGACGAGCCCTTCGACGCGCTCTTCGTCAGCGCCGAGCGGCTGGACGACTGGCTGGAGGACGTGCCCGAGGCTCGGCACCGCTACGTGCTCGGGCTCGGCGCCGCCCCGCCACGCGAGGTGCCCCCGGGCTACCTGGACTGGCTGACCGAGGTGGGCCGGCACACCGCCGTCCTGCCCGTATCCGCCCCGCTGACCAGCACCGACGCGGCCAGCCCGGACGGCACGAGCTACCGCGAGTGGGGCAGCGTCGCGCTGGCCGTGGCGGAGCGGCTCGACCTGCGGGCCGGCGACCGGCTACTGGTCGACGTCGCCGAACACGAGCAACCGGTGTACTGGCTGTTGGCGCCGCTGGCCGTCGGCGCGTCGGTGGTGCTCTGCGCCAACCTCGACCCGGCCCGGCTGGACGCCCGGGTCGCCGCCGAGCAGGTCACCCGGGTGCTCTGATAGGCGGGACCTACACCGAAACGAGCCTCGACCCGGTACGTCTTGGGTAGCCCGCGCGGTCCGCGAAACGCCCCGAGTGCCTTCAAGTAGCGCTTCCCGGGCCCCTGCCGTTACAGGGAGATCCGGCCCTTTTCGCAGGTCTGTTGCCCGCGCCATCGACGTGGTCTCATACCGGGAAGACGACGTCATCGACCCTGGTCGTGACGGCCCCGCGTCGACTCCGCACCGCCTCCATCCTCCTGAAAGGTGCACCGATGCACAGGAGACCCATCTTCCGACTCGCAGTCCTCACGGCCGCCGCCGCGACGGTCCTGGCGTCCGGCGGCGCCTACGGCGCGGTGGCGGCAGCGCCCGCGCCCGTCTCCCCGGGCGTCGCCGAGTGCGAGCCGGGCGCCGACGGGCTCAGCGCGGCCCGGCTCGCCGAGGGCGCCACCGCGCAGGAGCCGGAGCTGTACTCCAAGAACGAGGCGAAGGCCTACGGCGTCATCAAGGACGCCCCGCGCCTGGCCAACGGCAGCGTCACCGTGCCGACGGTCTTCCACATGATCTCCGACCACCCGCTCAGCGCGGCCGAGACGACCAGGTGGAACACCCTGATCGCGGCGCAGATGAAGGTGCTCAACGACTCGTTCGCGGGCAGCACCGCCGCGGACGCCTCCGACACGCCGTTCCGGTTCGACCTGGTCGACACGACGTGGACGGTGAACAGCAACTGGTACACGGTCGTGCCCGGCAAGAACGAGCGCGACATGAAGAAGGCGCTGCACACCGGCGACTCCGAGACCCTCAACGTGTACGCGGCGAACATCGGCGGCGGCCTGCTCGGCTGGGCGTACTTCCCGAAGGGCTACAACAACGGCCGCGACTACATCGACGGCGTGGTGATGCTCGACGAGTCGATGCCGGGCGGCACGGCCGGCAAGTACGCCCTCGGCGACACGCTGACGCACGAGGTCGGGCACTGGCTGATGCTGGAGCACACCTTCGCGCACGGGTGCTCCGCCTCCGGCGACTTCGTCGCGGACACCCCGCGCGAGGCGGCCCCGCAGTTCAACTGCCCGGTGGGCGCGGACAGCTGCACCGCACCCGGGCTGGACCCGATCCACAACTTCATGGACTACACGCAGGACTCCTGCATGAACATGTTCACGCCGGGTCAGGCGGACCGGATGAGCGACGCCTGGGTGGCATTCCGGGCCGGCGGCGCCGGCTGACGCAGTGCGTTGCAGGTGGCGGCCGGTCGCTGACCGGCCGCCACCGTCGTTTCCCGGACCTGCTGATCCCCGGGCCGGGCCGGATCTCGATTCAGTCGAACGCGGCGGCGAACATGCCCGGCTGGTAGGAACCGCCCCGCTGGTGCACGATCACGGCGAGCCGATTGGCCGCGTTGATCAGGGCGACCAGGGCGATCAGCGCGGCGATCTGGTCGTCGTCGTAGTGCCTGCGCACCTGGGCCCAGGTCTCGTCGGACACGCCCTGGTGGGCGTCGGCGAGCCGGGTGCCCTCCTCGGCGAGCGCCAGCGCGGCCTGCTCGGCCTCGGTGAAGACGGTGGACTCGCGCCAGGCGGCGACCAGGTTGAGCCGGACCGCGCTCTCGCCGGCCGCCACGGCCTCCTTGGTGTGCATGTCGATGCACCAGCCGCAGCCGTTGATCTGGCTGGCCCGCAGCGACACCAGCTCCTGCGTGGCCGCGGGCAGCGGCGACTGCTGGATCACCATGCCGGCGTTCGCGAACCGCTTGGCGAACTTCATGGCGATCTCGTTGTCGAACATGTCGAATCGGGTGTCCATGCTTCCGTCCTTCACTCCTGGTGTCCGGTTGGATGAACACGAGATGCCGGCGGGCAGCGCCACGTGACGGGTGCGGCCGGGTGACGACTGCCACAGGATGGAGGTGTCACAGACCGGCCGGGTCCGGCATCTGATGGGTGACGCAGTCGAGGGGAACAGGAGCCACCCATGGTGGGTACGCCGCAGACCGCCGCCGCCGACGACGATCGCCCGAACCTGGCCACCGAGGCGTTCCTCGCCCACCGCAACCTGCTCTTCACCGTCGCGTACGAGATGCTCGGCTCGGCAGCCGACGCGGAGGACGTCCTACAGGAGACCTGGCTGCGGTGGGCGGGCGTCGACCTGGGCACGGTCCGGGACCGGCGCGCCTACCTGGTCCGCGTCACCACCCGCCAGGCACTCGTCCGGCTGCGTACGGTCAGCCGCCGCAGAGAGTCCTACGTCGGCCCCTGGCTGCCCGAGCCGCTGCTCACCGCTCCGGACGTCGCCGAGGACGTCGCGCTGGCCGACAGCGTCTCGATGGCGATGCTGCTGGTGCTGGAGACGCTGGCGCCGACCGAACGGGCGGTGTTCGTGCTGCGCGAGGTATTCGACCTCGGTTACGACGAGATCGCCGAAGCCGTCGACAAGAACCCCGCCGCCGTTCGTCAGATCGCCCACCGGGCACGGGCACACGTCGCGGCACGCCGGCCCCGCCGAGTCGTCTCCGCAGCCGAGACCCGGTATGCGCTCGACGCGTTCCAGCGGGCGATCGAGACCGGTGACCTACAGGGCCTGCTCGACATCCTCGCGCCGGACGTGGTCCTCCTCGGCGACGGTGGCGGCGTCAAGCAGGCGGTTCCGCGGCCCATCCTCGGAGCCGACAAGGTGGCCCGCCTGCTGGCCGGCGGGTGGGGCAAGGTCGCGGGCAGCACGTCGTGGCGGCCGGCGCAGGTCAACGGCCACCCGGCGCTGATCGTCCAGCTCGCGGGCGAGATGGACACGGTCCTGGCCGTACGCGTCGAGGGCGGTCGCATCGCCGGGATCTACGCCGTACGCAATCCCGAGAAGCTGTCCCACATGGAACGGGAGACCGTCCTGAGCCGGTGAGCCTCAGCGCCGCCTGAGCCACGGCGGACGCCGCGCGCAGGCCGAGGTGTGGTCCACCGGCAGCGCACACCGCCCGCCACCGTCGGGCAGGGGCCGGTCGCAGAAGACCCAGTGGCGTACGCCCTGCTGGTCCTCGGCCGAGACGGTGACCCCGCCGGGCTCGACGCGGGCGCTGAGCCGGGCCAGCACGCGGGCGGCGGTCCGGGCGAGGATCCGGGCCCGGAGCAGGTCGGGCGCGGTGACCGGCAGGTGGATCACCCAGCGGTCGGTCATCGGTAGTGGCGGGTGGCCGCCTGCGCGCTCTGCCACGCGCGCAGCGCCTTCTTGATGCGTACGTTTTCCTCCTGCACCGCGACCAGCGCGGTCTGCGCGACGGTGAGTTCGTCGGCCACCTGGTGCAGGAAGGCGCGGATCTCTACGGGGTCGAGGCCACGCCGGCGGACGTTGAAGCACCGGTCGCGGATCTGCCACGGCCGGAGCCCTCGTGGCGGGCGGACGACGTCCGCCAGACGTGGTTGCTCGCGTCGGCCCGTCAGCCGACGGATCAGGTTGCGCACAGGTGACCGTCCTTCGTCGGGATCGCGTCGGTGGTGGAGGGGGCGGTCTCCGCCGGTTGCGGGCGACGGAGACCGCCCCGCCCTGCCACCGCAGCCTTGATCGGCGGTACGGCGGCAGGGCTGCGCCGGGGGAGCGCGGAAGTGGGGCCTCGGCGGCGATGCGAGACCGGTACGAGAGGCGCCAACCGACCGCAGCAGCACCGCATCACCGAGAGCGACGGTATTGCCACCGAGTCACCTATGTCAAGCATGTCTTCGAGTCACCTACCCACCTATGTCATCCGCGCTACGTGCGTTGCCTGTGCCGCGAAGGTTGATCGATACTGGGCGGGCCAACCGACTGCAAGGGGCCTGACGTGCCTATCCCGCCCACGATGGACGAACTGCTCGCCGATCTCCTCAAGAAGATCAAATCCGGGGTGTATCCGCCCGCGTCTCAGTTGCCCTCCGGGCGGGCGTTGGCAGATGAGTACGACGTCTCGCAGTCCACGATCAGCCGGGCGGTGGCGAGGCTGCGGGAGCAGGGCGTGCTGGTCGGGCGGCCAGGTCGCGGTGTCTTCGTCGCGGAGCGACCCCGCCCTTGACCGTGCTGGCCGGTCGTCCGCTCGGTTGACGCTGATCTTCCTCGCCCAAGGCTTCTACGCCCGGCGGCAGTTCTTGTCGAGCATCACCGCACAGCGCACAGCGCGCTCTTGAGATGCCGCGATCGATTCATTAGGTTCGATCGATAGCCCGCGATCAGGGACCGGCTTCGGATTCAGGAGAGTGACCCCATCGCACACATCGATTTACGGGTGGACGAGGCCGAGTTCCCGGGCATCCGTGGGCCGCTGCGCTTCCGGCCGGAGACCGGCCAGCCGTTGCTCGAACTGGTCGAGGTGCTGCTGCGCGGGCCGCACCCGCTCACCCCCGGGGAACGGGAGCTGATCGCCGCGTACGTCTCCGGCCGCAACGAGTGCACGTACTGCTGCTCGGCTCACTCGGCGTATGCGGCGGCGCAACTCGACGAGGGCATGACCCTGGTCGACCAGGTACGCGCCGACCCGGACAACGCCCCGATCTCCGCGAAACTGCGCGCCCTGCTGCACATCGCCGGCGCCGTCCAGGTCAGTGGACGCGAGGTCACCCCCGAGCTGGTCGCGACCGCCCGTGCCGAGGGCGCCACCGACCTGGAGATCCACGACACGGTGCTCATAGCGGCGGCCTTCTGCATGTTCAACCGGTACGTCGACGGCCTCGGCACCCAACCGGCAGCCGACCCCGGGTGGTACGCGCAGGCGTCCGAGCACATCGTGAACACCGGCTACCGCCGGGTCGTCTGACAGCGATCCGGCCGGCGTCACTGGACCGAACCCCGCACCGATCACCCGAGGTTCCACCGGCTAGCCGAATGGGGCGTGACGTCATGGCACACATCGACCTGGGCGTGGACGAAAACGAGTTTCCCGGGGTCCGGGGCCCGTTGAAGTACCGGCCGGTGACCGGCAAGCCGATGCTGGAACTGGCCGAGACCCTGCTGCGCGGGCCGCTCAGCCTGCCGACAGCCGACCGCGAGCTGATCGCCGCATACGTCTCCGGCCTGAACGAGTGCACGTACTGCTGCTCGGCGCACTCGGCGTTCGCCGCCGCCCTGCTCGACGAGGGCATGACCCTGGTCGACCAGGTACGCGCCGACCTGGACAGCGCCCCGGTAAGCGCCAAGCTGCGCGCCCTGCTGCACATCGCCGGGGCCGTACAGCGCAGTGGACGTGAGGTCACCCCCGAACTGGTCGAGGCAGCCCGTGCCGAGGGTGTCACCGACGAGGAGATCCACGACACGGTGTTGATCGCTGCGGCCTTCTGCATGGTCAACCGGTACGTCGACGGACTCGGCACGTTCGCCCCGAGCGATCCGAAGTACTACGACGAGACGGCTCGGCGGATCATCAGCGTCGGCTACCGCAACACGGTCTGAACCGGATCTCTACCCGTGCATCGCTTACGGGCGGTGATGCCAGCGTCGCCGTGAGGCCCAGCCGGCGGCGGGCCTGGAGGTCCGCCGTGAAGCGGAAGATCGGCGCGGGCAGCAGACGCACCGCCGAGTGTTTGCGGCTGTGGTACCGCCCGCAGTACCATCGCTGTGCCGTCCATAGACAAGCTCGTTGCAGCGATGCGGACGAACCAGCAGAACATCGCCTACAGCGATCTCTACCGGGCGTGCGAACACTACTTCGGGAAGCCACGGCAGGCCGGCAGCTCTCATGCGGTGTTCAAGATGCCCTGGGTGGGCGACCCACGGGTGAACATCCAGAACGACAAAGGCAAGGCGAAGGCATACCAGATCCGGCAAGCGCTCAGGGCGATCGACAAGAAGGAGGCCATGTGATGCAACCCGATCCCCGTCCCGAGATCACCCACTACACCTACCGCGTCACGTGGTCAGCCGAAGATCGCGAGTTCGTCGCCACGTGCGCCGAATTTCCGTCTCTCTCCTGGCTGGCTGCCTCCCAGGTCGAGGCTCTGCAAGGGCTCCAGGAGTTGCTGCGTGAAGTGGTCGAGGACATGTACGAGCAGGGCGAGCAGGTGCCGCAGCCGTTCGCCGAGCGCAGCTATTCGGGCAAGTTCAACCTGCGCGTCGGAGAGAGCCTGCACCGGGAACTCGCCATCCAGGCCGCCGAGGACGGCATGAGCCTCAATCAGTACGTCCTGCGGAAACTACGAGCCGCCTGACCGGTCGAGTCCGGTCGTGCTCAGGTGCTGTTGGGAGTTTGGCCGCTACGCCACACCTCACCCTGCGCACCATGACGCTCGGCCGCATATCGCGCCTGGGTGGATGTTGCATCGCGCACCGCAGCCGAATCCTCAGGCGTGGAAAGCCGGCTTCGGTCCCGCCAGCCAATGAAGACGAACGCCACGATCAACACCACCACGAACACCGCGAGGGACACCACCACAGCCATCATGCCATCGACACTACGGAATGCCCGCCAGGACCCGAGCCGCCCTCGCGGAAGTTGGTGCTGCGCTCGAACAGGGGCGCCGGGGCGACGCGGAGTGCCTATCTGCACGCCAGCGGAGCCGACCGACGCGGGGTCAGTCGACCGTCGGGAGTTGGACCTGGATGTCGCCGTACCGCCGGCTTTGGAGGTCGTTCCGGCGTTGGAGATCGTCGGATCAAGCGGCGGCGATGCCGTGGTCCTGTTTGAGAGCGGCTTTGCCGTGCTTGCTGATCTTGCTGGCCTCGCCGGCCGCAGCCTTCTTTGGTGCTAAGGCGTGTTTCGTAAGTCGGGCTGTGCCCGCGAAGTTGCGGCGTGGCGGTGATCGATAACTGAAGAGGTCTCCGGTATCTGGTTCTGCGACCAAGCAAGAACTTCATACCGGAGACCTCGTGCCCAGCGTAGCGGTGACGAGGCGGCATGACCTGACCGACAGGCAGTGGGCTGTGCTGGCCCCGCTGTTGCCTGCCGCGTCAACGACGGGTCGTCCGCCGAAGTGGGAGAAACGGCAGCTCATCGACGGGATCCGCTGGAGGATCCGGATCGGCGCCCCGTGGCGGGACGTCCCGGCCGAGTACGCGCCCTGGCCCACCGTCTACGGCCTGTTCCGCCGCTGGCAGCGTGACGGAACATGGGACAAGATCCTGTCCGCGCTGCAGGCCGCCGGTGACGCGCAGGGTCGGATCGTCTGGACGGTAAGTGTGGACTCGATGACCAGCCGCGCCCACCAGCATGCCGCCGGCGCCCGCACCGACGGGCACCGACAGAAGGAACCACCCGGCGGCGTGCACGAGGAGCCGGCCGACCATGCGTTGGGCCGATCACGCGGCGGGTTGACCACCAAGACTCATCTGGCCTGCGAGCAGGGACAGAAGGTCCTCTCCCTGATCGTGACCGCCGGGCATCGTGGTGACAGCCCGCAGTTCATCCCCGTCCTGCGCCGTATCCGCGTGACCCGCCTCGGTGTCGGCCGGCCCCG
>NZ_JBEZMR010000037.1:0-50751 GCF_040652795.1 Micromonospora sp. NPDC048170 | reverse complement strand
CTGGCCCGGCAGTCCGGGGGAAACGGCGATCGTCTGGCAGCCCGGTCGACCGGGCTGCCAGACGATCGCCGTTTCCCCCGGACTGCCGGGCCAGGTCGGCCCGATCAGCAGCGGCTGATCGTGGAGTTGCTCAGGCCCACGTTGCCGACGGTCAGGTCGTCCGCGCAGGGGTTCTCCACGATCCGGCTGTTCACCAGAGTGAAGCTGCGCAGGGTGATGTCCCGGTTGCCGGGGAAGCCCAGGAGTTGTCGATGACGACGGCGCCCGTGGCGGCGACCCGTGGCGCGAGTTCCTTCGCGCTGCCCTGCCGGTCAGCCGCACCTCGCCGCCGCCGCTGATGGTGCCGCCGCCGGCCGCGATGTCGACCCCCCCTTGGCAGTTCTCGAATCAGGATCGCGTTGCTGCCGGTGTCGGCGATGCCCACCCGGTCGAAGGCGGCGCCGCCGGACTCCGAGACGCAGAAGATCCCCCGGCCGCCGCCGCGCGCCCGGGCGGTGCCCACCCGGACGTTGGTCGGGTAGCCGGAGCCGACCCGCCCGTTGCGTCCGTGGCGTTGCGCAGGAAGATCCCGTAGAGCGGGGTGCCGGTGAGGTGCCCGACCTCGACGTGACCGGTGCCGCGGGAGTAGATCGGCGCCTGGTCGCCGCCGCCCGAGCCGGTGACGTCGATGGTGCCGCACACGTCGATCGCGGTATGGCTCGGTAGGGAGATCCGCGAGCCGGCGCTGATCGAGCCGGAGCCCCGTACGACGACGCGCTGCCTGCTGGTCCGCCCGGCGGCGAGGTAATGGTAAGCGCTTTCCGGTGCCGTACGGAAGACCGCTTCGCTGTCGGGCCCCGGCCGCCGGGTCGTCGAGGGGGCTGCCAGGCCGCGCTGGCGGCCGAGGTCGGGGGGCGTCGGCCGATCGGGGGAGAGCGGGTAACGGTCAGGTCACGAGGGATTCCCAAGGGGTTCGCCACCTGCTTAGTCTTCGAGGCAGGAGGTCTGACCTCCATCCTCATACCTTTGAGCTGGCCAGGTGAGCTGCACGTGCAGGAAGTTGCCCCCCGCTACGACGGATACCGGTCGTTCGACTACCTGGAGCCCCAGGTCGACTACAAGGTCTTCGAGCTGGCGCCACAGCTCGGCCGGGTACCCGAACACGACCTCGGCCTGACCGACGAACAGCGCGCCCGGGCCTCCCGGCTGCTGCGCGAGCATGTGGCCATCTCGCTGCACGAGCACCCGAAGATCCTCCCGGCGGATGTCTCGCAGCTGCGCGACTACAACCGCACCGGCCGCAACTCCTTCGGGTTCGAAGGGCTCGCGCGCTCCGGGATGACCGCGGTGTTCGACAACTTCATGAACGGCACGGGCTGCGTCACCAGCGAGCACGCCTGGAAGTGGGACGACGTCATCTACGACATCGGCCTGCGTTTCGCCGACGTCGCCAAGCAGGACTACGTGGTGGTGGCGACCACCCTGGAGCAGATCCTCGCGGCCAAGCGGGAGGGCCGGCTCGCGCTGGTCGCCGGCCTGGAAGCGGCCACGATGATCGAGAACGAGCTGGACCGCATCGACATCCTGTACGGCTTCGGCGTCCGCCAGATGGGCATCGCCTACAGCCAGGCGAACATGCTCGGCAGCGGGCTCTCCGAGCGGGTCGACGGTGGGCTGACCCACTTCGGTCGGCGCGCGGTGGACCGGATGAACAAGCTCGGCATCGCCATCGACGTGTCGCACTCGGGCGACCGGACGTCGCTGGAGGTCGTCGAGGCGAGCCGCGTGCCGGTGTTCATCACCCACGCGGGGGCCCGGGCGGTCTGGGACACGCCGCGGATGAAGTCGGACGAGGTGATCCGGGCCTGCGCCGAGCGCGGCGGGGTGATCGGCATCGAGGCGGCACCGCACACCACCCTGTCCGCCGCGCACCCGCACCACTCGATCGAGTCGGTGATGGACCACTTCACCTACTGCGTCGACCTGGTCGGCATCGACCACGTCGCCTTCGGCCCGGACACCAACTTCGGTGACCACGTCGGGCTGCACGACAGTTTCACCCAGCACCTGGCGATCGGACAGGCACACGGCGCGGTGGACCACCCCCGGGTGCCCTACGTCTCCGGCATGGAGAACCCAGCGGAGTGCTTCAGCAACATCGCCGGCTGGCTGGTCAAGCACGGCTACTCCGATGACGAGATCGCCAAGGTCATCGGCGGCAACATCATTCGGGTTCTTCAGGAGGTCTGGTGAGCACGTCCCACACCCGCCGCCCCGGCCGCTGGCGCATCGCCGCCGCGATCGGCGTGGTGGCCGCGATCGGCCTGTCCGGCTGCGGCCTCAACGAGGACAACGCGTCCTCCACCAACACGTCCGGTGACGCCTCGGTGCTGCGTATCGGCACCACCACCGACGTCTCCAACTTCAATCCGCTCCAGTCGCTGAGCAAGACCGACTCCTGGATCCTCAACGCCATGTATCCGCACCTGCTGCGGATCGACGAGAACGCCAAGAAGGCGCCGGAGCTGGCCGAGGAGTACACCTACGAGGACGGCGGGAAGACCGCGGTCTTCAAGCTGCGTGACGACTTCACCTGGACCGACGGCAAGCCGGTGGTCGCGGAGGACGTCAAGTTCAGCGCCGAAATGATCATGAAGTACAAGCTGGGCAACGTCGCCGCCAAGCTGACCTGGGTCGAGTCGATCGAGGCGCCGGACGCGACCACGGTGAAGTTCAAGCTGTCCCAGCCGTACGCGCCCTTCGCCGAGGGCGTCGGCTTCTGGATGTCCATCGTGCCCAAGCACATCTTCGAGAACGCCGGCGACCTGTCGAAGTTCGCCAACGACTCGAACTGGGTCGGCGCCGGGCCGTTCGTGCTGGAGAGCGCCACCAAGGGCCAGCGCTACGTGATGAAGCGCAACGACAAGTACCCGCTGGCGCCCGGCGGCAAGGCGGCGGTCAGCCAGGTCGAGTACCGGATCTACCCGGACGTCAACACGATGATGCTGGCGCTGCGCAACGGCGACATCGACATGATGGGTACCCCGGTGCCCGCGTCGGCGGCGAAGACCTTCGCCAACGATGACAAGATCAAGCTCAACAAGGTCGGCGCGCTCGGCTTCGCCCACCTGACGTACAACATGAACAACAAGGACCTCGCCAAGCAGGAGGTCCGCCAGGCGCTGTCCATGTCGGTGGACACCAAGGCGATCATCGCCGCCGTGTTGCAGGGCGACGGGCAGCAGATGGCCGGCCCGATCTCGCCGATCTTCTCCGAGTACGACAACGCCGACCTCCAGCCGTACGCGTTCGACCCGGAGGGGGCGAAGGCGAAGCTGACCTCGGCGGGCTACAAGGACGGCAACGGCGACGGCTTCTTCGACGGCCTCTCCCTCGGCGTGGCGTGCGACCAGTCCAACGCCAACATCACCCGCGTGGTGCAGCTGTTCCGGGAGAGCGCGGCGAAGGCCGGGATCAAGCTGGAGAACCAGTGCGTGGAGCGGAACACCTTCCTGTCCCGCACCAAGAACGGTGACTACGACATCGACGCGTCCCAGTGGGGTGTCTTCGACAACCCGATGGACCAGCTGCGGAGCACGTACCTGTCGAGCAACCCGGGCGGCATCAACTACAACCTGCTCAAGTCGGACGAGATGGACCGGCTGATCAACGACGCGGCGGCCACCACCGACAAGGCGGCCTTCACCGAGAAGATCAAGAACATCGACCGGGTGGTGCACGAGCAGGCCTACCTCACCCCGCTGTACGTGGAGAACTTCCAGTTCGCCTACAACGCCAGCAAGTTCACCGGCTTCGTCGGGTCGCCGTCGGACCTGCTCGGCATGGTCACCGCGTACTCGCTGGCCCAGGTCAAGCCGGTCAGCTGACGGCGGGCTGACGAAAGAAGGGAGGGGGTCCCCGTGGCACGCTTCGTGCTCAGCCGGGCGTTGAAGGCCGTCTTGACCATCTGGATCGCGATCACCGCGACGTTCTTTCTGCTCCGGCTGCTTCCCGGGGACCCCACGACCCTGATGGTCGAGGGGGACATGACCCCGGAGATGCAGGCCGCGCTGCTCAAGACGTACGGCCTGGACCGGCCGCTGTCCGAGCAGTACGTGTCATACCTGCGCGAGCTGACCCAGGGCAACCTGGGCATCTCGTTCCGGCAGATCCAACCGGTGACCGACATCCTCGTCGAGCGGTTGCCGTGGACCCTGCTGCTGGCCGGCACGGCGTTCCTGCTCACCATCGCGGTCGGCATCCCGATCGGGGTCTACGCGGCGGTGCACCGGGGCCGCTGGCCGGACAAGGTGCTCCAGGTGCTCGGCATCGGCGGGCACGCGCTCTTCGTGCCGAGCGTCGCGATGCTGCTGATGGTCTACCTCGGCGCCCGACTCGGCTGGTTCCCGATCGGCGGGGCGATCGACCCGGACACCCGGGGCGTCGGCGCCTACCTGAGCCTGGCGCACCACCTGGTGCTCCCGGTGCTCTCACTGGTGCTCGTGCAGCTCGGCCCGTACGCGCTGACCCTGCGCACCAACATGCTCGAAGTGCTCGGCGAGGACTACATCCGGGCCGCCCGGGCCCGTGGCCTGTCCACCCGGCGGCGGGTGTGGAAGCACGGACTGCGCAACGCGATCCTGCCGGCGCTGACCCTGATGGGTCTGCAACTCGGCACGTTGGTCGGCGGAGCCGTGCTCACCGAGACCGTGTTCGCCTATCCCGGCGTCGGCCGGCTGATCTTCGAGGCGGTCGGGCAGCGGGACTACCCGGTGCTCCAGGGGGCGTTCATCATGCTCGCCGTCACCGTCGTGATCGCCAACGCCCTCACGGACCTGCTCTACGCCGTGCTCAACCCCAGGATCCGGCTGTGAGCGCGGGAAGCGGGCGGCGCGGGGCGGCCCCGGCGGCGGGACGCGGCCGTGCCGAGATGCCAGAAGCGGCGGAGCGGAGCCCCGCGGTCGTGACAGAAAGGGTGGCCCGATGAGCGCGCCGGTGTTGACCGAGCAGACCGTACCGGTCCGGGAGGCCGCCGTCGTCCCGGCCTGGCGCAGCTACCTGCGGCAGCCGTCGGCGCTGATCTCGGTGCTGGTCCTGGTGGTGATGGTGGTGCTCGCGATCGCCGCGCCGCTGATCGCCGACGAACCGAACGGCACCAGCGCCGACGTGCTCCAGTCCCCGTCCGGCGGGCACTGGTTCGGCACCGACGACCTCGGGCAGGACATCTTCGCCCAGGTGGTCTGGGGCACCCGCACCAGTCTGGTGATCGGCGTCGCGGCCTCGCTCATCGCGCTCGTGCTCGGCGCCGCGATCGGGCTGGCCTCGGCGTACTTCCGGCCGGTGGACGCGGCGGCCACGGTGGTCACCGACGTCATGCTGGCCCTGCCCACCCTGCCGCTGATGATCATGTTGGCGGCCGTGGTGAGCCCGAGTGTCTGGACGCTGACCGTCATCATCGGCGTCTTCGCCTGGCCCGAGGTGGCCCGGCTGATCCGCTCGCAGGGCCTGGTGGTCTCGGCGATGCCGTACATCGACGGCGCCCGGGTGCTGGGGGCCAGGGGCTGGCGGATCGTCACCCGGGAGATCCTGCCGGCGGTCATCCCGCTGATGGTGGTCAGCGTGCTGCTGACCGCGTCCCGGGCGGTCATCTCCGAGGCCGGCCTGAGCTTCCTCGGCCTCGGCGACCCGGACGCCTGGTCCTGGGGCCGGATCCTGCTCAACGCCCAGCGCAGCGGCGTGGTGGCCATCGCCTGGTGGCAGACGCTCTTCCCGTCGCTGGCGATCCTCTTCCTGGTGCTCTCCGCGACGGTCGCCGGGATGCGGTTCAACGACGTTCGTGACCCCCGCCGGAACGGAGGCTGACCCATGCGGCTGCCCGACACCTTCTACGCCACCGTCCGGGCCCGGCTCGGCGACGCGCTCGCCAAGCGTGACCTGGACGGCTTCCTGGCCACGACCCCGGCCGACGTGGCTTTCCTGACCGGCTTCTTCTACATCGCCACCGAGCGACCGGTCTACCTCTGGATGCCGCGCGAGGGCGACCCGCTGCTGGTCATCCCCCGCCTCGACGAGGAGTACGCGGCCCAGCAGGAGATCACCGTCGAGACGGTCACCTACGCCGAGTTCCCGGGCGTGGTCACCCCGGAGGAGACCCTCGCCGCCGCGCTGTCGGGCCGCCGGACCCGGCGGATCGGGGTCGGCGCGAGCCTGTCGATCGGCGCCCTCGACAAGCTGACCTGGGCCATCGGCGGCGCCAGCCTGGTGACCACCGACGCCGTGGCCCAGCTGCGGCTGTGCAAGTTCCCCGAGGAGATCCCGCTGCACGAGGCGGCGGCGCGGATCTGCGACGAGATGCTCGCCGCCGGCCGGGAGTTGATCGCCGACGCGCTGGCCCGGGGCACCGAGCTGCCCCGGGAGGACGAGATCGCCCGGCACGTCATCGGCTACGGCACCGACCGGATGTACGCCGACTACGACCGGGTCGTCTACACCACCAAGCTGGCCGGCGGGCTCGTCTACGCCGGACCCAACTCGGCGCTGCCGCACGGGTTGCCGACCCGGCGGCGCGTACGGCCGGGCGACACGTTGATCCTCTCGCTGGGCGCGGCGGTGGCGAGCCGGTTCGTGGAGAGCGAGCGGACCTTCGTCATCGGCGAGCCCACCGCCGAGCAGCGCCGCTACTACGAGGCGGACCGGGAGGCCCAGCAGGTCGGCACCGAGGCCATGCGCGTCGGGCGGACCTGCGCCGAGGTCAACCGGGAGTGCCTGGACGTGCTGCGCGGGCACGGGCTGGGTGACTACATCCGGCACCGGCAGGGCCACGGCATCGGGTTGCAGAACCACGAGGCGCCGTGGGTGGAGGACGGCGACGACACCGTCCTCGCGCCCGGCATGCTGCTCTCCAGCGAGCCCGGCGTCTACGTGCCCGGCCACGCCGGCTACCGCATCTCCGACACCGTCCTGGTCACCGACGCCGGCCCGCGCCGGCTGACCAGCTATCCGCGCGATCTCGCGTCCAACGTCATTGAGGGGGTCCGATGAAGATCAACGGTGCCGAGCTGGTGGTCGAGGCGTTCGGCCCGGAGGACGGGCCTGCGATGATCGTGCACCACGGCGCGCCCGGCCTCGGCTCCCGGTCTGAGCCGAAGCGGTCGTTCGGGCCGTTCGCCGACCGGATGCGGGTCATCGTCTTCGACGCCCGGGGCTCGGGGGAGTCCAGCGACGACGAGCCCTTCACCCACGAGCAGTGGGTGGCCGACGTGGACGCCATCCGGGAGCACTTCGGCCACGAGAAGATCGTGATGGCCGGCGGGTCGTACGGCGGCTTCATCTCGCTGGAGTACGCGATCGCCCACCCCGACCGGGTCTCCGCGCTGATCCTGCGCGACACCGCCGCCGACACCGCCCACGACCACCTGGCCGTCGAGCGGGCCCGAAACACCGACCGGACGGTGATCCCGCAGTGGGCCATCGACCGCATCGGCACCGGCCGGTTCGAGAGCAACGACCAGCTGCGGGACTACTGGCGGGCGATCCTGCCGCTCTACGACCACCAGCACGACCCGGCCAAGGACGCCGCCCGGCTCGCCCAGACCCGGTTCCACTACCGCACCCACAACGCCGCCTTCGGGCAGAACATGCCGCGCTACGACCTGAAGCCGAAGCTGGCGAGCATCACCTGCCCGACGTTGGTCGTCGTCGGGCGGCACGACTGGCGTACCCCGGTGGCGGCGTCGCAGGCGATCGCCGACGGGATCCCGGACGCGCGGCTGGTGGTCTTCGAGAACTCCGGGCACTCGCCGCAGCTGGAGGAGCCGGAGCTGTTCCAGCGGGTGGTGCGGGACTTCCTCGACGAGGCGGGGATCCGCTGATGGACCCACTGCTCCAGATCACCGACCTGCACGTGTCGTTCCCCGGGGCCACCGGGCCGGTGCACGCGGTCAACGGCGTGTCGCTGGCCCTGACGGCCGGGCGCACGCTGGCCATCCTCGGCGAGTCCGGATCGGGCAAGAGTGTCACCGCGCAGGCGGTGATGGGCATCCTGGACGTCCCGCCGGCCCGGGTCACCGGCTCGGTCACGTTGCGCGGCCGGGAGCTGCTCACCCTGGAACCGAAGCAGCGCGACCGGGTCAGCGGCGAGGAGATCGGCATGGTCTTCCAGGACGCGATGGCCGCGCTCAACCCGGTCTTCACCGTCGGCGACCAGCTCACCGAGTTGCTGCGGGTCCGCCGTGGACTGTCCCGCGCCGACGCCCGCCGCCGCGCGGTCGAGCTGGTCGACCGGGTCCGCATCCCGGCGGCGAAGGACCGGGTACGCGACTACCCGCACCAGTTCTCCGGCGGGATGCGGCAGCGCATCATGATCGCCCTGGCCATCGCGCTGGAACCGGCCGTGCTGATCGCCGACGAGCCCACCACCGCACTGGACGTGACCGTCCAGGCACAGGTGATGGAGTTGATCGCGGAGATCCAGCGGGACAGCGGCATGGCGCTGCTCCTGATCACCCACGACCTGGGCGTGGTGGCCGAGGTGGCCGACGACGTGGCCGTCATGTACGCGGGGCGGCTCGTCGAGCGGGGCACCGTCGAGCAGATCTTCGACGGCCCGGCCCACCCGTACACCGAGGGACTGCTCGCCTCGATGCCCCGCGTGGACCGGCGGGACGAGCAGCTCTACGCCATCCCGGGCGCCCCGCCCAACCCCGCCCGGCTGCCCACCGGCTGCCCCTTCCACCTGCGCTGCCACCGGGTCACCGACGAGTGCCGGACGGCGCTGCCCGCGCTGGAGCCGCTGCCCGCCGGCCGCGCCAGCGCCTGCCACCACCACGCGGAGGTGCTGCATGCCACCCAGCGATGACGTCGTGCTCCGGGTCGACAACCTGGTCAAGCACTTCCCGATCAAGGGCCGGGTGCCGCTGCGCAGCGGAGGCGTGGTCAAGGCCGTCGACGGGGTCTCGTTCGACCTGCGCCGGGGCGAGACCCTCGGCGTGGTCGGCGAATCCGGCTGCGGCAAGAGCACCCTGGCCCGGATGCTGGTCGGGCTGGAGCGGCCCACCGCCGGCGAGGTCCGCTTCGGCGACGCGGTGGTGCACCGGGCCCGGGGCCGCGAACTGCGGGCGCTGCGGCGCCGGATCCAGATCGTGCTCCAGGACCCGTACACGTCGCTCAACCCGCGCCGTACCGTCCGGGAGATCCTGCTCCAGCCGTACGAGATCCACCCCGACGTGCTGCCCAAGGCCCGTCGGCTGGACCGGATCCGGGAACTGCTCGACCTGGTCGGCCTCGACGCCAGCCTGCACCTGGACCGCTACCCGCACCAGTTCTCCGGCGGGCAACGCCAGCGGATCGGCATCGCCCGGGCGCTCGCCCTGCAACCCGACGTGATCGTCTGCGACGAGCCGGTCTCCGCGCTCGACGTGTCGGTCCAGGCCCAGGTGGTCAACCTGCTGGAACGGCTCCAGGAGGAACTGGGGGTGGCGTACGTCTTCATCGCCCACGACCTGTCGGTGGTGCGGCACATCTCCGACCGGGTCGCGGTGATGTACCTCGGCAAGCTGGTCGAGACCGGCCCCGGTGCGCCCCTGTACGACCAGCCCCGCCATCCGTACACCAAGGCGCTGCTGTCGGCGGTGCCGGTGCCGGAGCCGGCCCGGCGCGTCCAGCGGCAGCGGATCCTGCTGGCGGGCGACCCGCCGAGCCCGGTCGACCCGCCGTCCGGCTGCCGGTTCCGCACCCGCTGCTGGCAGGCCACGGACGACTGCGCCACCACCGAACCGCCGCTGGCCGGCGCCGGACACCCGGTCGCCTGCCACTACCCGTTGGCCGCGTGACGCGCCCGACGCCGTTCCACTAAGGAGTGAGTGAGCCTTGCTGCAGAACCCCGCCCCGCGGTACCAGGGACACAAGTCGTACTCGTACCTGGAGCCGCACTCGGACTACCGGGTGTTCGCTCTGTCCCCGGAGGTCGGCCGGGTGCCGGAGCACGACCTCGGCCTGACCGACGCGCAGCGGCAGCGGGTCACCCGCCTGCTGACCGAACACATCGCGATCTCGCTGCACGAGCACCCGGTCGTCCTGCCCGAGGACGTCCGTGAGGTGCGCGACTACAACCGCACCGCCCGGCAGCGCACCGGGTACGAGGGGCTGTCCCGCTCCGGGCTGACCGCCGTGTTCGACAACTTCATGGCCGGGGCGTCCTGCGTCACCAGCGAGAACGGCTGGAAGTGGAACGACCTGGTCTACGCCCTCGGCATGCGGATGAGTGACCTCTACAAGCAGGACTACGTGGTGCTGGCGACCTCGCTGGCCGACATCCACGCGGCCAAGCGGGACGGTCGACTGGCCCTGGTCGCCGGCCTGGAGTGCAGCAGCCCGATCGAGAACGAGCTGGACCGGATCGACATCCTCCACGGGTTCGGCGTCCGGCAGCTCGGCATCGCCTACAGCCAGGCGAACATGCTCGGCGGCGGGCTCTCCGAGCGCGTCGACGGCGGGCTGACCCACTTCGGCCGGCGCGCGGTGGACCGGATGAACAAGCTCGGCATCGCCATCGACGTGTCGCACTCGGGCGACCGGACGTCGCTGGAGACGATCGAGGCGAGCCGGGTGCCGGTGTTCATCACGCACGCCGGTGCGCGCGGGGTCTGGGACATCGCCCGGATGAAGCCGGACGAGGTGATCCGGGCCTGCGCCGAGCGGGGTGGGGTGATCGGCATCGAGGCCGCCCCGCACACCACCCTGTCGGCCGCGCACCCGCACCACTCGCTGGACTCGGTGATGGACCACTTCACCTACTGCGTCGACCTGGTCGGCATCGACCACGTCACGTTCGGGCCGGACACCATGTTCGGCGACCACGTTGGCCTGCACAACGTCTACGCCGGCAACTACGCGCACGACTCGGGCAAGCGACCCGATCACCCCCGCGTGGAGTACGTGGCCGGTGTGGAGAACCCCGGCGAGGCGTTCGGCAACATCGTCGGCTGGCTGGTCAAGCACGACTACTCCGACGACGAGATCGCCAAGGTGATCGGCGGCAACACCATCCGGGTGCTCGAACAGGTCTGGTGACCGGGGGCGGCGGCGTGCGTCGGCGCAGGACGACTACTACTACACTCCGTACGGCCGCAGCGGCGCGGCGCGGAGCGAAGAGGTGAAGGTGGATGGCTCGGCGTGAGACCGCGCTCCAGACCGCACAGAGTCGGCTGATGGAGCTGATCGGCAACGAGTTCCGGGCGGGGGACAAGCTGCCCAACGAGCGCGAGTTGGCCGATCTGCTGGAGGTCAGCCGCGCCACCGTGCGGGAGGTCCTCGGCCAGCTCGCCGCCGAGGGCGTGGTGAAGCGCACCTGGGGCATCGGCACCTTCGTGCACGAACCGGCCGGCCGGGTGCCGGTGTCGCTCGGCGACGTCACCGCCCTGCGCGACCGGATCACCGCCTCCGGCCACCGTCCCGCCCTCACCGACGCCAAGGTCAGCCGGGCCACCTGCCCGGCCGACTGCGCCGAGGTGCTCGGCCTGGCACCGGGCGATCCGGTGTGGAGGGTCGATCGGCTCTTCGCCGTCGACGAGGTGCCGGCGGTGTGGATCTGCGACCACCTGCCGTTGCGCGTCGCCGAGCACGATCTCGATCCGTCCGGCCTGGTCAGCATCGACCTGGACATGTTCGAGTTCCTGGCCAGCGCGACCGGCATGCCGGTGCGCCGGGCCGAGATCGAGTTCGCCGCGGTGCTCGCCGACGAGGTGGCGACGACCCGGCTCGGGGTGTCTGCCGGGCATCCGCTGATCAGCGCGACCCAGATCGGTTACACCGCCCAGGACGTGGCCCTGTTCCACGGCCACATCACGGTCCGCACCGACGTGTTGACCCTGCGGATCAGTCGGGGAGGCTGATCCGCCGGCGCGCCACACGGGACCGACGCGGTGCCGGCCGTCGCCACGGTCGGCACCGCGCCGTGTCGGTGACGCCCGCACCTGTCCGTCCCGTCGTCCCGGCGGGCGTCCCCACCACGTGAGGAGAACCTGTGACCGGCACCAGCACGATCGCTGTCCACGGCGACGACGGGTTGAGCCAGGGCGGGGCGGTGTCGCCGCCGATCGTGCAGAGCGCCACCTTCAGCGCCGAGTCGGACGAGCGGTTCGCCGCCGTCGCCACCGAGACCCGCGGCCACGCCTTCTACACGCGTTACGGCAACCCGAACCATGCGCAGGTGGCCGCCGTGGTCGCCGAGTTGGAGGGCGCCGAGGCGGGCATGGTCACCGCCTCCGGGATGGGCGCGATCAGCACGATCGCCCTGGCACTGCTCTCCGCCGGGGACCACGTCATCGTCCAGCGCAGCACGTACGGCGGCACGACGTCCCTGGTCACCGGCCTGTTGGCCCGGTTCGGGGTGACCTTCACCCAGGTGGACCAGACCGACACCGACGCCTTCGTCCGGGCGCTGCGCCCGCAGACCCGGCTGGTCCTGGTGGAGACCCCGAGCAACCCCCTGCTCGAGCTGACCGACCTGGCCGCCGTCGTCGAGCTGGCGCACGCCAACGACGCGCTGGTCGCGGTCGACAACACCTTCGCCACGCCGGTCAACCAGCGGCCGGCGGACTTCGGCGCCGACCTGGTGTGGCACAGCGGGACGAAGTACCTCGGCGGGCACTCCGACGTCTCCGCAGGGGTGATCGTCGGCTCCGCGGAGCTGATCGACCGGGTCTGGCAGACCGCCATCGTCACCGGCAGCACCCTCGGCCCGATCGACGCCTGGCTGCTGCTGCGGGGCATCCGGACCCTGTCGCTGCGGGTGGACCGGCACAACGCCAACGCCCTGGCGTTGGCCCGGGCGGTCGAGGGCCACCCGGCCGTGCGGCGGGTGCGCTACCCGGGGCTGCCGACGCATCCCCAGCACGAGCTGGCCGGTCGGCAGATGACCGGCTTCGGCGGCGTGCTCGGCATCGAGCTGCGCGACGGGCGGGCGGCGGCCGGGCTGCTGGACGGCCTCCGCCTGGCCAAGCGGGCAGCCAGCCTGGGCAGCGTCAGCACCCTGGTGGTGCACCCGCGTTCGATGTGGGCCGGGATCGTGGACGCCGAGCAGTTGGCCGCCACCGGCATCGACGAGGGCCTCGTCCGGGTCTCCACCGGCATCGAGGACACCGAGGACCTCGTCGCCGACTTCCTGGCGGCCCTCGAGGCGGCGGACCGGCCGGAGTAGCGCCCGGATCGGCCACAGCGGCGTCGGGGCCCGCCGGAACGGCGCCCCGACCGGCCGCGCCGGTCAGCGGTCCGGACTCCCGGCCGGCGCCATCACGCGCAGGGCGTTGGCGTCCAGACCGATCCGGATCGGCGTACGGCCGCACAGCTCGCCGTCGACCTCGACGCGGGCCGGCCGGTCGGTCTCCAGCCACAGCTCCCCGACGGCGAGGAACGGCTCGTCGCCGACGGAGCGCCGGTGCCCGGTCGCCGCGTTGCGGGCGGTGTCCCGCACCAGCCCCCGGCGGTTCGCGCCGCCGACCGGGTACGCGACCAGCAGCCGGTCGTCGGCGTCGGCGTCGGCGGCGATCGGGCGGCCGGCGTGGAAGCCGCCGTTGGCCACGTACACCTGGTGGGTGACGAACTCGTGCCGGGTGTCCCCGGCACGGACGGTGACGCGCAGCGGGCGGTGCCGGGCCAGCAGGGCCAGGGCGGTGAGCGGGTACGCCAGCCGGCCGATGATCCGCTTCAGGCGCGGTGGCGTGCGCAGCATGATGTCGGCGGAGAGGCCGACGCCGACGTGGTTGGTGAACGGCAGGTCGCCGGCGAGGCCGAGGTCGACGTCGATCACCGTGCCACCGGTCAGCACGTCGACGGCCCGGTCGAGGTCGAGCGGGACGCCGACGGTGCGCGCGAAGTTGTTGGTGGTGCCCAGCGGCAGCAGGCCGAGTGCCATGTCGCGGTGGGCGAGCAGCCGCGCGGCGGTGCTGAGGGTGCCGTCGCCGCCGCCGGCCACCAGCAGGTCCGGCCCGAGCTCGACGGCCGCGGCGAGGACGCGTTCGAGCTGGCCGGGCTGGTCGACGGGGTGGTCGCCGAGCAGCCGGAAGCCGGCGGTCGTCAGCCGCGCCCGGGCCTGTTCGTGCAGTTGGCGGCCCCGGCGGGAGTGGGCGTTGACGACGAGGACGGCCCGCCGGTCCCGCCGGATGGCCGCGCCCAGTTCCTGCTTCGTCCGCATGGGCCTCGACCCTATCGGCATCCCGCCGGATGGCCCACATCACTTCACGCGATAAAACATTGCAGAAACTGCAAGTTCGCTTGTAGCTTCTCCGCGTGACATCCGCCGGAACCCAACCCGCCCCCGGTCGGCGCGACCGCAAGAAGCGCCGCACGCGGGCCGCGCTGGCCGAGGCGGCCCTGCGCCTGGTGGCCGAGCGCGGCCTGGCCCAGGTGACGGTGGAGGAGATCAGCGAGGCGGTCGACGTCTCGCCGCGCACCTTCTTCAACTACTTCGCCTGCAAGGACGACGCGCTGGTCGGCGACCAGGTGGAGGACGCGAAGCGGGTGGTGGCCCGACTGGCCGCCGTACCGCCCGAGGTGCCGGTGCTGACCGCACTGCGGACCGCGCTCGACGAGGTGATCGACGAGGTGCGCGCCGAGCGCGAGCTGTGGTGCCTGCGGATGGAGGTGGTGGCGCGCAACCCCGCGCTGCTGCCCCGCCTGCTGGCCGGCAACACCGAGATGGAACGGGCCATCGTCGAGGTCGTCGCGGCGCGGGTCGGCGTCGATGCCGACCACGGCTACCCGGCACTGGTCACCGCCGTGACGGGCGCGGCGCTGCGCACCGCGATGACCAGGTGGGCCGCCCAGCCCGAGCGGCCGGACCTGGCCGACCTCGTCGACGAGGCGTTCGCCGCCATCGCCGCGGGGCTGCCGCAACCCCAGGGGTCCTGACCCCGCAAGCTCCTTTCGGGAAGGTGCCCGGAAGGTCCGTGAAACCCGTACCCGGTAAGGAAGGTCAATGACCGTCACCGTGCCCGCCGAGACCCCCGAGGTCGGCGCCGGCCGAATGTCCCGCCGCGAGGTGCTCCAGGCACTCTCCGGCCTGATGGTCGGCATGTTCGTGTCGATCCTCGCCTCCACGGTCGTGGCGAACGCGCTGCCGCGCATCATCGCCGACCTGAACGGCACCCAGACGGTCTACACGTGGATCGTCACCACCGAACTGCTGGCCATGACGGCGACCGTCCCGCTGTGGGGCAAGATGGCCGACCTCTACAGCAAGAAGCTGCTGATCCAGCTCTCCCTCGGCCTCTTCGCGGTCGGCTCGCTGATCGCCGGGCTGACCCCGAACGTCGAGGTGCTGCTGGTCAGCCGGGTCGTGCAGGGCATCGGCGCCGGCGGCATGACCGCCCTGGCCACCATCGTGATGGCGGCCATGATTCCGCCCCGCGAGCTGGGTCGCTACGCCGGCATCTTCGGCGCCGTGTTCGGCGTCGGCACCATCGCCGGTCCGCTGATCGGCGGCGTGCTCGTGGACACCTCCTGGCTCGGCTGGCGCTGGTGCTTCCTGATCGGCGTCCCGTTCACCCTGCTCTCCGTCTTCCTGCTCCAGCGCACCCTGCACCTGCCGGTGACCCGCCGGAAGGTGAAGATCGACTGGCTCGGCGCGCTGCTCATCACCTCCGGTGTCTCCACCGTGCTGGTCTGGTCGTCGCTGGCCGGCAACAAGTTCGCCTGGGCCTCGGGCTGGACGGCGCTGATGGTCGGCGGCGGGCTCGCCCTGTTGGCGCTGGCCGTCTGGGTGGAGTCCCGCGCGGACGAGCCGATCGTGCCGCTGGACATCTTCCGCAACCGGACGGTCTCACTGACCACCGTCGCCAGCGTCCTGGTCGGCGTGGCGATGTTCGGCGGCACCGTGTTCCTGTCCCAGTACTTCCAGCTCTCGCTGGGCAAGTCGCCGACGGTGGCGGGGCTGATGAGCCTGCCGATGATCCTGGGCCTGCTGGTCTCGTCGACGGTCGCCGGCCAGCTGATCACCAAGTACGGCCGCTGGAAGCGTTACCTGGTGGCCGGCGCCGCCGTGATGGTCGTCGGCATGCTGCTGCTGGCCACCATCGACGCCGACACCAGCATGCTGCTGCTCAGCGTCTACATGGCGGTGCTCGGCGTGGGCGTCGGCATGCTGATGCAGAACCTCGTGCTCGCCGCGCAGAACGACGTGCCCGCTAACGAGCTGGGCGCGGCCACCTCCGTGCTGACCTTCTTCCGCAGCATGGGCGGCACGATCGGCGTCAGCGCGCTCGGCGCGGTGCTGGCCAACCGGGTCGCCACGCTGAGCGCGGAGAAGCTCGGTCCGCTGACCGGCGGTGCCCCGGGGGAGGGCTCCACGGAGGTGCCCGACCTGTCCACCCTGCCCGAGCCGGTGCTGAAGATCGTCCAGGACGTGTACGGGACCGCCACCGGCGAACTGTTCCTGGTGGCCGCCCCCTTCGCGGTGCTCGCCCTGGTGGTGGTGCTGTTCATCCGGGAGAAGCCGCTGCACACCCTCAGCGGTGAGGAGCGGCGCATCCGGGAGGAGGCGGCTGCCGCCGCACCCGGCGCGCACTGAGTCACCCCTCCAGGGGGCGGTCCGGCCCGTGCCGGGCCGCCCCCTCGGCGAACCCCCCTACGGCTACCGGCACCGGTCGGCGTACCGACGGCCAGGCCGCCGGGATGCGTTCCAGCACCCCGCCGGCGAAGACGTCCCGCAGGCCGAGCGGCTTGAGGTGGACGTACCCGATGTGGCAGTCGCAGACCGCGTTGCCGCACGGCCGTGGCCGCAGGGCCGAGCGCCACGACCCGTCGTAGAGGTTGCCGATCGGCTCGTCGATGAAGTGGCAGCGGCGCACCGTGCCGTCGCCGCGTACGGAGATCGCCGTCTCTCCCGCGTGGCACGGCCGGTCGAGCGACACGTGCGGGCGGACGCTGTAGCCGAACAGCGGATCCAGCTCCGTCCAGGTCGCCTCCTCGCCCGCGTCGTAGCGCCGGCCCTCGGCGGCGTTCACCCACAGGTAGACCCCGTCGGGCAGGGCGGCGCGCAGCGCCCGCGCCTCGGCGAGGTGCTCCGGCAGGCCGACCACCCCGACCGAGTACCGGATGCCCAGCTCGGACAGCCGGGCGCAGCGGCGCAGGAAGCGGCCCCGGTCGACCTGACCGGGGTGGTAGGTGGTCCACAGCGCGGCGGCGCCCGGGTCGGCGTCGGCCAGCCAGTCCACCCGGGCGGCGAGGTTGGTCTGGATGACCACCCGGTCGACGTGCGGCAGGTGGGACAGCGAGACCATCGCGTCCCGGTACCAGCTGCGGGTCAGCCCCTCGCCCCACGGGGTGAACAACACCGACAGCCGTACGTCGGTGGTGGCCGCCACCCAGCCGGCGAACCGCTCCAGCGCCGTCCGGTCGGCACGCAGCAGCTCCGGCGGGTCGTGCCGCTTGGCGAACGGGCAGTACGGGCAGTCGTAGTTGCAGCTCGCCAGGGGCCCCCGGTAGAGGATCGCCAGGTTCACCTCGGCACGTACCCGGTCATCGCGTCGCGTACCCGGGCCGAGGTCAGCCACGGGCCGATCGCGTCGGAACGGGCCAGCCCGGCCGGGGTCAGCCGCAGCCCGCCGTCGCCGGCCCACCCCCGCTCGACCAGCCGGCCCAGCTCCGGGAAGTCGTCGCCGGGCGGGCGGCCGAAGCGGGCCCGGTAGGCCACCGGATCGACCCCGTCGGCGCGCAGCAGCGACTTGAGCAGCCACCGGCGGCGCTGCTCGGCGTCGTCCAGGGTGAACCCGAACTCGGCGTACCGGAAGTCGTCCGCCGGGCGGGCCAGGTAGTCGTCGAGCACCGCCCGCACCTGCGACACGCCCACCGCGTAGTCGAACGAGTAGTGCAGGGACGTCGTGTAGGAGCGGGCGCCGCAGCCCAGGCCCACCATGCCGTCGTCCTGGCAGCAGTAGTCCGGCCCGTCCGGGGTGGGCGCGTCGGCCCGACGGAACTGCCGCATCGACTCCTGTCGGTACCCGGCCGCGCCCAGCGCCTCCACCGCCTGCTCGTAGAGGGCGAGCCGCTGGGCGTCCCAGTCCGCCCGGCCGTGCGCCCGCCGCCCGAGCCCGGTCAGCGGACGCACGTAGAGCGGGTAGAGGTACAGCTCCTCCGGCCGCCACGCCAGCGCCGCGTCGAGGCTCTCCCGCCAGGTGTCGGCGCTCTGCCCGTCGATGCCGTAGATCAGGTCGATGTTGAGCACGGGGATGCGGGCGTCGCGGATCGCGGCCAGGGCGGCCTCCACCTCCACGCGGCGCTGCGGCCGGCCGGCGGCGCGGGCCTCGGCGTCGAGGAAACTCTGCACGCCGATGCTGACCCGGGTGGTGCCGTGCGCGGCGAGCACCGCGAGCCGGTCCGGCGTCGCGGTGGCCGGCGAGGTCTCCACCGACAGCGGTACGCCGGGCAGCCGGGCCCCCATCGCCGTGGCGATGCCGAACAGCTCGGTCAGCTCGTCGGCGCTCAGGTAGGTGGGGGTGCCGCCGCCGAAGGCCGCGCGGGCGTAGCCGGCGTCGCCGCCCAGCGCGTCGGCGAGCCGTCCGGCCTGCCGGCGCAGCTGCCGCAGGTAGGCGGTCACCTGCTCGGCCGGCGCGTTGGCGCGGGTGAACAGGTTGCAGAACCCGCAGCGCATCTCGCAGAACGGCAGGTGCACGTAGAGGAAGAGCGCCTCGCGCGCCTCGGCCCGCCACACGTCCGCCAGCAGCGGCCGGGGCCGCAGCGGCCGGTACGAGGTCTTGTGCGGGTACGCGTAGAGGTACTGCTCGTACGGCGAGCCGTCGAGGCCCGTGTCGGTGCTGGTCACCATTCCCCCGGTTGCAGGACGAAGTGGGCGTACGGGACGGTCCACACCACGTCGTGGCCGATCCGGTGGCCGGTGTGGCCGTCCTCCCCGTAGGCCGTGCCGTGGTCGGAGCAGACGATCGCGAACACCGGTCGGCCCCGGCCGGTGAGCAGGGCGAACAACCGGTCGATCCGGCCGTCGACGTATTCCAGGGCGGCGCCGTGGCTGGCCAGGTCGTCGGCCTCGGCACCGGGCAGGTGGTGCCGGTTGGGCTGGTGCAGGGCGGCGACGTTGAGGAACGTGAACAGCGGCTGGCGTGCCGGCACCCGCGGCAGCACCTCCGCCAGCCGGTCGAGCTGGGCGTCCAGGCAGGTGGGGGAGGTGACCCCGAACTCCGGATCCCAGTGCGCCTCGGCGAACAGGCCCGGCAGCACCGCCCCGAGCGGGCTGCGCCGGTTGAAGAACCCGACCCCGCCCAGGCAGAGCGTGTGGTAGCCGACGCCGGCGAGGGCGGTCGGCAGGTCGGGGGCGTCGAACACCCAGGTGTCGGCGCCGGACGTCTCGCTGCCGGGGAACGCCGCCGCGTACAGCCGCTCGTGCCGGCCCGGGGCGACCGGGGTGGGCAGGAAACCGGCGAAGAACGCGTGGTGCGCGGCGTAGGTGAAGCTGGCGGGGGAGTGCCGGCGCTCCCACCGGCCGCCGGGCAGCGCCCGGGCCAGGTGCGGGGTGCGCCCCCGCGCCGCCAGGTCGGCGGCGACGTCGTGGCGCAGCGTGTCGAGGGTGAGCAGGAGCAGGTCGTGGCTGCCGATCAGGCTCCGCACGAGAGCATCTCCCGCCCCGCCGCGCCGACGTGCGTCGCCTCCCGATCGGTCGCGCCGACGCGCACCGGCTCCCGATCGGAGGCCGACCGCCAACGCGTCCACCGGCCGTCGGTCAGGGCGCGCACCTGCTCGGCGTACGTGTCCCGGCCGTCGGTGAGCACCCCCGGCAGCAGGTCGCCGAAGGCGTTGACCTCGGCCACCGCGTGCCGCCGCCAGCCGACGAGGAACATCAGGTCGATGCCGACCTGGAGCGTGCGGGGAAAACAGCCGGCGACCCGTTCGCAGGTCTCCATCGCCGCCGCCCAGGCGGCCGGCCCGGCCGCCGCGCGCAGCTCCGCGAGATCCCCACGCGCGTTGCCGAGGTGCAGGTTGGTCAGCGGCCCCCGGGCGGCGCGCACCACGACGTGGGTGGGCCGCCCCGCGACCGTCACCACCCGCACGTCGACCACCCGGTCTCCGATCCCGGCCTTGGGCAGCCACCGCTCCACGTGCAGGCCATCTCCGGCGATCCGGTCGACGATCGCGGCGACCTCCGTCTCGTCGGTGTAGCGGCGCGGGCGCAGCGAGTTGAACAGCGCGTCCGGGGTCGCCTCGATCGTGGTGACCGCCTGCACCCGCCGCCCGGCCACCGCCAGCGCGACGACCCCGGCGGCGGACGAGCCGTGCGCGGGCTTGACGAACACCCGACTCCAGCGGGTCTCCGCCATCGCCGCCCGCAGCGACTCCCACCCGTGCACGGGTGGCAGCGCGGCCGGCACCGGCACCCCGGCGGCGGAGAGCCGCGCGTGGCAGCGCCGCTTGTCGCACAGCACCGCCACGTCCGCCGGATCGCTGAGCAGCTCCGCGCCGCCGGCGGCGACCCGGCCGAGGCCCCGCAACAGCCCGGCGTACGTGTCGGCCAGGCCGATCAGCTCGCCGTGCCGGGCCGGGGCGGCGGACCGGCGCAGTAGGCGGCCCACCTCGGCGTCCTCGCCGGGCGAGTCGACCCGTACCAGCGTGCCGGCCGTCGGCGGCGCCGCCCCGGTCAGCACGTCGGCCCAGGGCAGCACCGCGGGCCGGGGCAGGCCGGCATCGAGGACCGCCCGGGTGAACAGGTCGACCCGGCGGTTGTCGGGGTTGCCGACGACGGTCAGGCGCATGTCACTCCGACACCGCCGTGTAGCGGTAGCTCTCGTCGTCGTACTCGTCGGGCTCCTGCTGGTCCGACACGTCCACCCGGACGCCCGGCAGCGCGGCGGTCACCGACGCGGCCGCCTCGTCGGACAGGTAGTGGTGGTGCAGGTCCAGCTCCGCCAGGTGGGTCAGCGGCTGCCCGGCGAGCAGGGCCGCCGCGCCCTCGTCGCCGAGGGTGCCCAGCGACAGGTCCAGCCGTTCCAGCCGGGGCACCACCGGGGCCGCCGCCAGCGCCCGGGCGAGGTCGTCGGCGATCTCCGCGTTGCGCAGGCCGAGCCGGCGCAGCCCGGGGAACCGCTCGCCGGCCAGCAGCGGGGCCAGGTCGGCCACCTCGGCGTCGCCCCCGTAATCGGGGGTGCCGAGCCACAGCTCCAGGTCGGTCAGCGCGGGCAGTTCGGAGTCGAGCACCGCGCCGACGAACGCCCGGGGCAGCCCGCCGCTCTGCACCGCCAGCTCCCGCAGCCGCGCGTGCCGCACCGGGGAGAAGGCCAACTCCTCACCGCCGCGAACCGTCAGCGACTCCAGCTGCGGGTACGCCGTCAGCAGCGGGCTGACGTCGCCGACTTTCATCCACGAGACCTCGCACTCCTCGCTGGTCATGTCGCCGAGGAACAGGGCGCGCAGGGCGGGCAGCCGCGACGCGGACGCGCAGAGCTGCGCGATCGGGGCGGGGTGGAACGCCGCGTAGCCCCAGGCGCCGATCACGAGGGACTCCACGGACGGCCCGGCCTGCGCGACGAACCGGTCGAACGCGACCCGGAACTCCTCCGAGAGCTGGTCCGCCACGGCCGTCTGGTCGAAGTGCCAGACGGAGAACCGCCACGAGACCGGTCCGTCCACGGTGGGCAGGGGGCCGTCGACGGGGACGTCGACGACCGGTCGGCCGGCGAAGTGGCGGGCGTGGGAGCCGAAGGCCACCGCCGGTCACTCCCCGACTTCGGTGTAGCGGTACAGGTGGCCGTCGTACTCGTCGGCGACCTGCGGGTCCGCCAGGTCGACCCGCACACCCGGCAGTGCGGCGGTCACCGACGCGGCCGTCTTCTCGGAGAGGAAGTGGTGGCGCAGGTCGAGCCGCGCCAGGTGGGTGAGGGGCTGGCCGGCCAGCAGAGCCTCCGCGCCCTCGTCGGTCAGTGTGCCCATCGACAGGTCGAGCACCTCCAACCGGGGGACGACCGGTGCGGTGGCGAGGGCCGCCGCCACCGCGTCGGCGATCTCGGCGTTGCACACCGCGAGGTGCCGCAGGGCGGGCAGACCGGTGCCGGAGAGCACCCCGGCCAGGTCCTCGGCGCTCGCGTCGCCGCCGTAGTTCTCCCGGCCGAGCCACAGGTCCAGCCGGTGCAGGGCCGGCAGCTCACACGCGCCGACGGCGCGGACCACCCCGGCCGGCAGCCCGCCGGACTCGAACCGAAGCTCCCGCAGCCCGGTGTGCCGGATCGGCTCCAGCCGCAGGCCCTGTGCCCCGCGTACCCACAGCACCTCCAGCGCCGGGTATGCCGTGAGCAGCCCGGTGACGTCGCCGTGGGTGAGCCAGGAGATCTCGCACTGTTCGTAGGTGAGGTCGGCGAGGAAGACCGCCCGCAGCCCGGTCCACTCCCCGGCAGCCTCCACCAGCGGCTCGATCGGCAGCGGCCGCTCGTACGCCTCGCCCCACTCGCCGATCACCAGGGCGCGCACCGCGTCGGCCGGCACCTGCTCGCGCAGCGCCGCGACCAGGTCGGTGAGCTCCTCGGGCGCCGCGTCGTGGTCCTCGACCTCCAGCCGCCAGGCGACCGCCGACGGATCGTCGGGAAGTGTCATTCCCGGGGTGAAGGGCACTACCGGTAATCCGACGAACGACGACACGTGCGAGCTGATCACGCCTACCTCCGGTCCGACTGGTGCAGCGGCGGCGCGACCGTAACAGGTGAGCCCGACAGGATGATCAGCGAGTCGCCGTGCCGGACCGGTCCCGCCGTGGTGGAACCGGACGACGGGCGGCCGGTCGGGTCACAGCCCGAAGAACGCGAGGTAGGCGTCGATCTGGTGGGCGAGCATCGGCTCGCCGGGATGCGCCCGCAGGCCCCGGGCCCGCGCCTCGGCCAGCAGGACCGTCTCGGCCGGAGTCATGATGATGTCGGCGACCACGGCGCCCGCCGGCAGGTCGGCCACCGCGAACGGCGGCGGGTCGTCGGGGCGCAGTCCCAGGGGCGTGGCGTTGACCGCGAGGTCGGCGTCGGCCAGTCGCGGTCGTGCCGTCGCGTCGACCCGGCCGGGGTACGCGGCCCACAGCCGCCGTCGCAGCGTCTCCAGTCGACCCGGATCGGTGTCACTGAGCCACAGTTGCGCCACACCGGCGTCGAGCAGGGCCACCGCGATCGCGCTGCCCGCCCCGCCCGCGCCCACCACGCACGCCCGGCGGCCCCGGGGGTGGTGCCCGGCCTGTGCCAGCCCGCGGACGAACCCGTCACCGTCGAAGGTGTCCGCCGTCCACGTCCCGTCGGGCTCACGCCGCAGCGCGTTGGCGCTGCCGGCCAGGCGGGCGCGGTCGCTGGCCCGGTCCGCCAAGTCCAGCGCGGCGGCCTTGTGCGGCACCGTGACCAGCATCCCGTGCAGGTTCGCCACCCGTTGCAGCCCGCGCACCACCTGGCTGAGGTCTGCCGGCGCCACGTGGACCGGGACGAGCACCGCGTCGGTACCGCGCCGGGCCAGCACCGGGTTGAGCAGCCCGGGGGCGCGTACCTGCGCGATCGGGTCGCCGAGCAGCGCGTACACCCGGGTGGTCCCACGTATCTCGGTCATGGGGTCGGCTCCGCGGGGCAGGGGTCGTCCGGCGGGGCCGGACCGGGGTGGTGCCGACCCTACGCGAGGGTGGAGTCCACCCCGACGTGGGCCGTCGCCGCGACGGCCGGCCACGCGGTTGGCAACCGGGGCCGGCCGTCGGCGCGGGTCAGGACGTGCTGGACGCCGTCGGAAGGGCGTCGATCCGGCGGGAGAGGGACAGCAGGGAGTATCCGATCAGGGCGAGCACCACCCCGAGGCCCATCACCATCGCCGCGATTCCGAAGGACACGACCGACGTGAACAGGGAGGACCGGAGGAACGAGCCGGTCATGACGGTCTGCCGGGTGGGGTCCTCCCGGTCGAGTTCGGCGTAGGTCTTGCCGCCGCTGGCCTCCAGCGAGTGCTTCTCGATGACCTCGGCCTCCGCGTACGCGGTCAGCGGGCCGTCGATCTTCTCACCGGCGAACCAGTCCGCGTCGTCGGAGACGGTGATGCGCTCGTCGGCGAGTTGGCTCTGCACGGTGAACCAGGTGGCGGCCCCGCCGATCAGCATGATCACACCGGCGACGATGACCAGGATCGACAGCAGCCGGACGGTGGAGCCGACGGCACGGGTCTTCACGGCGGTGTCGGTCATGATGTCTCCTCTTCTGCGCCGCCGGGTGGACGTCCCGGGGCACGGGGGGTGGAAGTTGCCCCCCAGTATCGACAGGCCGGCTGCGTACCGCACGCCGCGCCTGGGGCTGGTGACCTGACCGACGCGGCGGCGCCGACGTCACCGAGGACCGGCCGGCGGCGGCGCCAGGCGGAGAGCGCCGGCACCGCGGGCGGCCCCCGGCCGGGCGGCGTGCTGTGGGCGTCGGATCGGCGCAGAGGCGGGGCGCGTGGCGGGGCCCACATCATTCGCGCCATGTATGGCGCCTCCTGTCGCTTTTATCCATCGGCCGTTCGGTTGATGTGCTGGCAGCCGTTGGTCTAGGGTGGGGACCACGGCGGCCGCCGGTTCCCGGCGCGCCGCGCCTGCGGGACAGGAAGGGCAGCATGATCACCACGACCACCGCGCCGACCACCACCGACGCCGTCACCAGCACGGTGACCGCCGACGAGACCCGCGCGAGCGAGCTGATCGTGGCCCTCGCCGCCCTGCCGGAGGGGCATCCCGACCGGCCGGCGCTGCGTGCGCGGGCGATCGAGGCGTGGCTGCCGCTGGCCCGCCACCTCGCCTTCCGCTACACCGGGCGTGGTGAGCCCAACGGTGACCTGGCCCAGACCGCGGCCCTCGGGCTGATCAAGGCCGTGGACCGGTTCGACGCCTCCCGGGGCGTCGACTTCGCCGGCTACGCCATCCCGACGATCCTCGGTGAGATCAAGCGCCACTTCCGCGACCGCACCTGGAACATCCGGGTGCCGCGCCGCCTACAGGAACTGCGGCTGCGCATCTCCGAGGCCAACGGCACCCTCACCCAGACGCTCAACCGCGCGCCGACGGTCGCCGACATCGCCGCCCACCTCGACATCACCGAGGAAGAGGTCCTGGAAGGGCTCGAAGGCGCCCGCGCCTACAACGCCGTCTCCCTGTCCACCCCCATCGGCGACGGCGACAGCGCCACCGAGCTCGGCGACACCCTCGGCGCCGAGGACGGCGAGTTCGAGCTGGCCGAGCTGCGGGCCTCCCTCGGGCCGGCGCTCGCCACCCTCGACGAGCGGGAGCAGAAGATCCTCACCCTCCGCTTCTACGGCAACCTCACCCAGAGCGAGATCGCCACGCGGGTCGGCGTCTCCCAGATGCACGTCTCCCGCCTGCTCGCCCGCGCGTTGGGCAAGCTACGCGGCCAGCTCGAGGGCAGTCACTGACGGATTCCCAGTCCGCACCCCGGGGCGCGTTCCCGACGGCAACTTCGCCGTCCGGCACGCGCCCCGGCTCTCGTGGCCTGTCTTCCAATGTGCCGTGTCAGGGTCGGTACCACCGCCTGCGTGCGGTGTCGGGCGTCGTGCCCTGTGGCCGGCGGGGCAGCGGTGCCACCATCAGCTGATGGTGGATGTCGATGCGTTTCGGCGTGGGGCACAGGCCCGGGCGGCGGTGATGACGGCGCGGCTGCGCCGGTTGGTGACCTGCGAGTCGCCACCGGGGGCGGGCCCGGAACTGGCCGCCTGCGCCGACCTGCTCCAGGCGTGGGGCGACGCCGCGCTGGGCCGGCGGGGACGTCGCGTGATCCTCGACGGGCTGCCGCACCTGCTCTGGGCGGCTGCCGACCAACGTGTGCTGCTGCTCGGCCACTACGACACGGTGTGGCCGGCGGGCACCATCCGGGAGTGGCCCTTCACGATCACCGGGAGCACCGCGACGGGCCCCGGGGTCTGCGACATGAAGGCCGGGATCGTGCAGATGCTCGCCGCGCTGGAACTGCTGCCGGACACCTCGCGGGTCGGGCTGCTGCTCACCTGCGACGAGGAGAGCGGGTCGAGCACCTCCCGGCCCCTGATCGAGGAGCAGGCCCGGCGCTCCGGGACGGTGCTCGTCGGCGAGCCGAGCACCGAGGGCGGCGACCTGAAGGTGGCGCGCAAGGGCGGATCCGTCTACCGGATCACGGTGCGCGGCCGGGCGGCGCATGCCGGCGTCGAACCGCACCGGGGCGTCAACGCCGGCGTCGAACTCGCCCACCACGTCCTCGCGGTGCAGTCCTTCGCGGCGGGGGAGACGAGCGTGACCCCGACGGCCCTGTCCGCCGGCACGATGACGAACGTGGTGCCCGAATCCGCCGTCCTCTGCGTCGACGTGCGGGCCTGGACCCGGGAGGAACTGCACCGGGTGGACCGGCTGGTCCGGGAGCTGACGCCCCGGCTGCCCGAGGCGCGGTTGGCCGTCAGCGGCGGAATCAACAGGTACCCGATGCCAGCCTCCGTGTCGACGCCGCTGCTGCGGATCGCGCAGACCGTGGCGGCGGAGCTCGAACTCCCGGCCGTACGCGGCGTCGCCGCCCCGGGCGCCTCCGACGCCAACTTCACCGGCGCCCTCGGCGTACCGACCCTGGACGGTCTGGGCGGGGTGGGTGGCCTGCCGCACGCGCGCGGCGAGTACGTCGACGTCGCCCGGATGCCGGAGCGGACCGCGCTGCTGGCCGCGTTGACGGCCCGGATCCTCGCCACACCCGGAGCGACCGAGCCCGCCGAGGGGCGCCGACCGCTCGGCGCGGTGCCCGCCGGGCAGGGCTCGTCGGCGGACGGGTGAGCCGGCCCGAGCGTCCCCCACTCGGGGCCGAAGTGCGCACGGTTGCGTAAACACGAACCGCGTCGCTGGGCGATGCTGGACCGGTCGATCGCGCGGGGAGGCGCTCATGGCTGCAACGACCGGTGACCTCGGACACGACTCGCCCATGAAGGGGGAGATGCTACGGACGGCGCGCACGTTCGCCGACCGGATGGCTGCCAGACGCTCCATCCGGCACTTCTCGCCGCAACCGGTGCCGATGGAGGTGATCGAGGAGGCGATCCGCGCGGCGGCGACCGCGCCGAGCGGCGCCAACCTGCAACCGTGGCGCTTCGTCGTGGTCACCGAGGCGGCCCGCAAGCGCCGGCTGCGGGAGGCCGCCGAGGCCGAGGAGCGTGAGTTCTACGCCCGCCGCGCGTCGGCACAGTGGCTGGAGGCGCTCGCCCCGATCGGTACGGACTGGCACAAGCCCTTCCTGGAGGTGGCGCCGGTCGTGATCGTGGTGTTCGAGGTGCACCAGGGCCCCCGGACCCCGAGGCCCTACTACGTCAAGGAATCCGTGGGCATCGCGGTCGGCATGCTGATCACGGCGCTGCACCACGCGGGCCTGTCCACCCTGACGCACACGCCCAGCCCGATGCGCTTCCTCAACGAGGTGTGCGACCGGCCGCCGGAGGAGCGCCCGTACGTGGTCATGCCGGTCGGGTATCCGGCACCCGACGCGACGGTGCCGAACCTGGTGCGCAAGCCGCTGCCGGAGGTCCTGATCCGACGGTGACGGCTGCCGTTCCTCCAGGCCGGCCTCGGCTGTTACGAGATATCACCGTCTCCGTCAAGAATCAATGACCCGTACGCCACGAAGCGCCGCACGTTGGAAGATGCCGTATCCCTCCACGGCGACCAAGCTTCTCATCGCAACTCCTGTGACGGACCGACCGGTCATCCCGCCGGCTGACGGCGCGTCCGGGTCATCGCGGATTCGTGGGCCCCGCCCCGTCCCCGCCCGGGCCGCCGCTCTCGGCCGCTGGTCCGTGCCCGGCCCCGACCAGAAAGGGTGTACATGTCCGTGGATTCGATGGAGGTCGCTGGCCTCCGGGACGCATGGGTCAGGCTCGGGGACACGGAGCTGACCTCACGCCTGCTCGTCGGCATCGAGCAGTACATGTCGCCGTCGGTGATCCGCCAGGTGCTCGAGGCGACCGGTTCGCAGGTCTTCATCACCACCGTGGACCCCGACAACAACCGTTCGAGTCTCCTGCTCTCCGACCTGGCCGACGAGATCGCCATCGACAAGTACCTGTGGATCGGCACGACCTCGTTCGCCCGGTCGGCCGAGAGCGCGTGGAAGACCGTACGCATCCTGCACGACGCCTACGGCATCACCGTGTTCAAGCTGGACGTACGCGGCCGGACGAACGAGCCGGACAACCGCGCCACCGTCGAGGTCGCCGCCCAACTGCGCGAGCAGGGCTGGGCGGTGATGCCGTTCATCCTGCCCGACCTCGCCGTCGCGAAGGAGCTGGAGGCCCTCGGCTGCGCGGCGCTGCGCGTGATGAGCGCCCCCGTGGCCTCCGGCCACGGCATCCCGAACCCCCGCCCGATCCGCCAGATCATCGACGCGGTCGGCATCCCCGTGGTCGTCGAGGGTGGCCTGGGCAGCGCCCGGCACGCCACGCTGGCGATGGAGCTCGGGGCGGCGGCGGTGCTGGTCAACACCGCCCTCGTGAAGGCCCGGGAGCCGATGTTGATGGCGCAGGCGATGAAGCACGCCGTGGAGGCCGGCCGGCTGTCGTACCTCGCCGGCGCCATGCCCGGCGACGAGATCCCCCACTGACCGAGGAGCCGACCGTGGCAGTCGAGGTGTGCATCCCGACCGTGTTCCGCAACTACACCAGTGGCAGCAAGTACGTGACCGCCGACGGGGAGACCGTCGCCGAGGTGCTGGCCGACCTCGAGGCCCGGCACCCCGGGCTGGGCGGACGCGTGATGGGGGAGGACGGGCAGCTCCGCCGCTTCGTCAACCTCTACGTCAACGACGTCGACGTGCGTACCAGCGGGATGCTCGACTCCCGCCTGCGCGACGGCGACTCGCTGACCATCCTGCCCGCCGTGGCGGGAGGCTGATGTCGTCCGGACCGGTCCCCGTCTTCGCCGGTGTGCTGTTCGACCTGGACGGTGTCCTGATCGACTCGACCGAGGCCATCCTGTCGCTCTGGCGGGGACTGGCCGCCGGGCACGGTCGGGCACTGTCCCCGTCGGCGATCCGCGACGACGTGCTCGGCTGCTCCCCGGAACACTCGGTCTCGGCGCTCTTCGGCGACCTCGCCCCCGGCACCCGGGAGGAGATCCTGCGCCGGGTGCGGGCCGCCGAGACCGACCTCGCCTTCGTGGAGGTGCCGGGTGCCCGGGAGATCCTGGCGGCGCTCGGCGGCGCCGGTGTCCGCCTCGCACTGGTCACCGGCGCCTCCGCGCGCCGGGCCCGCCGGGTGGTCGACCACCTGGGCGTCGCGTCGGCCTTCGACGCCATGGTCACCTGGGGCGACACGGCACGCGGCAAGCCGGCGCCCGACTGCTACCTGCTCGCGGCGCGCCGGCTCGGGCTGGCACCGGCGGACTGCCTCGTCGTCGAGGACGCGCCCAGCGGCGTACGCGCGGCGTCGTCCGCCGGGGCGGTGACCGTCGGCGTCGGCGACGCGCCAACCCTGCGGGCCGTCGGCGCGACCTGGACCACGCCGGACCTCGCCGCGCTGAGCGTCGCCCGGCGCGGCGCCGGGGTCGAGCTGCGGCTCGCCGGCGTCCCGATCGCGGGCCTGTCGACCGCGGTGGGGCCGGCGACCCTGCCGGCGACCCTGCCGGGGACGCCAGCGGGGACGCCGGCGTGAGCGCCGGCCGCCCGCTGCGGGTCTTCTTCGCCACCTCCGAGGTGGCGCCCCTGGTCAAGGTCGGCGGTCTCGGGGACGTCGCCCGGGCCCTGCCGCGGGCGCTGGCCGGACGGGGCCACGACGTCCGGCTGTTCCTGCCCGGCTACGCCGGGCTGCCGGACGGCCGCCGGGTCGGCACGGTGGCGGTCGCGGCGGGCGCGTCGCGCGCCGAGTTCACCGTCGACGACCTGGGCGACCACGACGGTGTCCGGTACCTCACCCTCCGGACGCCGCAGCATCCCGACTGGGAGCGGCCGGAGGGGTACGTGGAGAAGGACCTGTCGTCCTTCGTGCTGTTCTCCCGCGCGGTCGCCGAGCTGGCCGTCCGGTCGGCGACCCCGCCCGACGCGGTGCACTGCAACGACTGGCACGTCGGGCACGTCCCGGCGTACCTGCGTACCCTCGACGCGGCGCCGCGGACCGTGATGACCATCCACAACCTCGCCTACCAGGGGTTGTTCCCGCACGACAAGGCCGACGAGCTGGACCTGACCCGCTACGGCACCGGCAACCTGCTGGCCCAGGGCATCCGGTACGCCGACGCGGTGACCACCGTCAGCGGCCGGTACCGGGACGAGACCCTCGCGCCCGCCCACGGCGTCGGGATGCAAGGGTTGCTGCGGGCCCGGGGCGAGGACTACCACGGGATCCTCAACGGGGTCGACTACGACGACTTCGACCCCGCCACGGACCCGCACCTGCCGGCCCCCTTCGACGTGCGCGACCTCGCCGGCAAGGCGGTGGCGAAGCGCGTGCTCCAGCGACGCAGCGGCCTGGACACCGATCCGGACGTGCCGCTGTTCGCCTTCGTCGGGCGGCTGGTGGACCAGAAGGGCGTCGACCTGCTGCTGGAGGGCATCGACGAGATCGCCGCCCTCGGGCTGCAACTCGTCGTCGTCGGCGTCGGGGCCGAGTACGAGCGGGCGATGCACCGCGCCGCCCGCTACCACCCGAACGTCGCCTACCACCCGGACAGCGGCGAGGCCGTCGCCCGGCTCGCGTACGCCGGCTCGGACGCCTTCCTCGCCCCCTCCCGGTTCGAGCCGTGCGGGCTGGCCCCACTGATCGCGCTGCGGTACGGATCGGTGCCGGTCGTGCGGCGGGTCGGCGGCATGGCGGAGACGGTCGCCGCGACGGGGCTCGGCTTCTCCTTCGACGGCTACCGCGCGCCCGACCTGGTCGCCCTGCTCGCGGAGGTGGTCGCGCGCCGCGCCGACCGGGGGACGTGGGCGCGGCTGCGGGAGCGCGGCATGCGGGCCCGGTTCTCGTGGGACGAGGCCGCCGGGCGGTACGAAGAGTTGTACGTGCGCGTGCCGGTCGGCGTCGGCGCCCCGGCACAGGGGACAGGACGGGAGGACGACTCGGGTGCCGGTCAACCGACGTAGCGGGATCCTGCTGCATCCCAGCTCACTGCCGGGCCGGTTCGGGGTGGGTGAGTTCGGGCCGGCCGCGATCGAGTGGCTGGACTTCCTCGTGGCCGCCGAGCAGAGCGTGTGGCAGGTGCTGCCGCTCAACCCCGTCGGCGCGGACGGCTGCCCGTACCAGGCCTGCTCCACACTGGCCGGCAGCCCGCTCTACGTCAGCGTGGACCGGCTGCGCGACGAGGGCCTGCTCACCGCCGCCGACCTGGCCGCCGTGCCGGAACTGCCGCAGGACACCGTGGACTACCCGGCGGCGAGCGCCGTCAAGGCCGACCTGCTGGCCCGGGCGTACGCCGCCTTCACGCCGACCGCCGACAGCGAGGCGTTCGCCCGGGAGCAGGCGTGGTGGCTGGACGACTACGCCCGCTACATGACGCTACGGGAACGGCACGGCGGGCCGTGGACGAGCTGGCCGGCGCCGCTGGCCCGGCGGAACCCGGCCGCGCTGGCCCGCCTCGACGACACCGCGCGGGACCGCCTCGACTACTACCGTTTCGAGCAGTACCTGTTCGCCTCGCACTTCGCCGCCGTCCGCGACCACGCCCGGGAGCACGGCATCAAGCTGATCGGCGACGTGGCCATGTTCGCCGGCACGGACAGCTGCGAGACGTGGGCCGCCCCGGAGCTCTTCCAACTGGACGCGGACGGCCACCCGACCGCGGTGGCCGGGTTCCCGCCCGACGAGTTCAGCGCCGACGGCCAGGTCTGGGGCAACGCGCTGTACCGCTGGGACCTGATGGGGGAGGACCACTACGCCTGGTGGGTCGACCGCGTCCGGCGGATGACCCAGCTGTACGACATGATCCGCCTCGACCACTTCCGGGGCTTCCTGCGCTACTGGGCCGTGCCGGTGGGCCAGCCGGCGAGCAGCGGGCGGTGGCGGGCCGGGCCGGGCCCGTCGCTGTTCCAGGCGATCCGCAAGGAACTCGGCGAGGTGGTGATGCTGGCCGAGGACCTGGGGCCCGCCTCGGCGCAGGTGCAGCAGTTGCGCGTCGACGCCGGCATCCCGGGCATGCGGCTGCTCCAGTTCGCCTTCGCCGGGGACGAGAACCAGCATCTGCCGCACCACTACCCGACCGACTGCGTGGCCTACACCGGGACGCACGACAACGACACGACACTGGGCTGGTGGGAGGAGTCGAGTGCCGACCAGCGGCTGCGGGTGGAGCGCTACCTCGGCGGCGTGCCGGACGGCATCTGCTGGTCGATGGCGCGGGCCGTCTTCGCGTCGGTGGCCGAGCTCGCCGTCCTGCCGTTGCAGGACGTGCTGGAGTTGGGCCCGGCGGCCCGGATGAACGTCCCGGGGCAGGCCGAGGGGAGCTGGCGGTGGCGGTTCCGGATGGAGGCGCTGACCCCCGGCCTGGAGTTCCGGCTGCGGCGGTTGACCGAGACGTACGGCCGGGACCGGCGGGCGTCCACCCGCCGCGCCAGGGGGTTCACCGGCTGATGGCGGCACCCACCTCCACGTACCGCCTCCAGTTCGGCCCCCACCTCGGCCTCTCCGACGCCGTCGGCCTGACCGACTACCTGGTCGCCCTCGGTGTCGGGGCGCTCTACGCCTCCCCGCTGCTCGCCGCGACACCCGGCTCGACGCACGGCTACGACCTGGTGGACCCGACGCGCGCAGACCCGGGACGGGGCGGCGAACCGGCGCGGCTCGCGCTCGCCCGCCGGCTCGCCGAGGCCGGGCTGGGCTTCGTGGTCGACGTCGTCTGCAACCACATGGGCGTCGCCGACACGGCGGCGAACCCGTGGTGGTGGGACGTGCTGCGCCACGGGGCGTCCTCCCCGTACGCCCGGTACTTCGACGTCGACTGGTCGGCCGGCCGGCTGTTGCTGCCCGTGCTGGGTGACGACGGCGACGGCGGCGTGGCCGCGGAGGGGGAGCTGAAGGTCGCCGACGACGCGCTGGTCTACCACGAGCACCGGTTCCCGCTGGCGCCCGGCACCGGGCAGGGCACGGTGGCGCAGGTGCACGGCCGCCAGCACTACCGGCTGGTGTCCTGGCGTCGGGGGGCGGCCGACCTGACGTACCGGCGGTTCTTCAACATCGACACCCTGGCCTGCCTGCGCACGGAGGACCCGGAGGTGTTCGGGGCGCTGCACGCCGAGACGCTGCGCTGGGTGCGGGAAGGGCAGGTGGCCGGGCTGCGCGTCGACCATCCGGACGGCCTGGCCGACCCCTCGGGGTACCTGCGACGGCTGCGCACGGCGGTGCCCGGGGCGTGGATCGTCGTGGAGAAGGTCCTGGGCGTCGGCGAGGAACTGCCGGCGGGCTGGCCGGTGGACGGCACCACGGGCTACGACGCCCTGGCCGAGATCTGCGGCGTCTTCGTGGCCCCGGCCGGCCGGGAGCGGCTGGTCGAGGTGGCCGGCCTGACCGGCACCGCGCTGACCGACGTCGTGCGCGAGGCGCGCGAACAGGTCGTCGCGACGATGCTGGTCGCCGAGGCACGACGGGTGGAGGGACTCGTCGCCGCGCTGCTGCCCCGCTGCCCGGCGGCCGACCGCGCGGATGCCGTCCGGGCCCTGCTGGTGGAGTTTCCCGTCTACCGGTCCTACCTCCCGCAGCACCGCTGGGCGTTGGACGAGGCGGTCGAGCGGGCCGCCCGACGGCGCCCCGGCCTGCGCGAGGTCCTCACCGCCGTCCGGGACGAGATGGTCGCCCGGCCGACCGGCCCGCTCGCGGTGCGGGTGCAGCAGGCGACCGGCCCGGTGATGGCCAAGGGCGTCGAGGACACGGCGATCTACCGGCACAACAGCCTGGTCGCGGTCAACGAGGTGGGCGTCGACCCGGGCCGGTTCGGCGTGTCCCCGGATGAGTTGCATGCGGCGAACACGGCCCGGGAGGCGGGCTGGCCGGCCACCATGACCACGCTGTCCACCCACGACACCAAGCGCTCGGAGGACGTACGGGCCCGCCTGGCGGTGCTCAGCGAGCTGCCGGAGGCGTACGCCGACCGCTTCCGCCGCTGGTCCGCCCGGCAGCCGTTGGGCGATCCCCTGCTCGAACCGCTGGCCTGGCAGACCCTGCTCGGCGCCTGGCCGATCGGTCCCGAGCGGCTCTCCGCCTACCTGCTCAAGGTCGCCCGCGAGACGCGGGTCCGCACGAACTGGCTCGACCCGGACCCGGACTACGAGGAGGGCGTCACGAGCTGGCCCGCCCGGGTGCTCGCCGACGGGACGCTCGCGGCGGAGGTCCGCGCCTTCGTCGACCGGATCGCCCCGCCCGGCTGGTCGAACTCGCTGGGCCAGAAGCTGCTGCAACTCGCCGGCCCCGGGGTGCCCGACGTCTACCAGGGCACCGAGCTGTGGGACTACTCGCTGGTCGATCCGGACAATCGCCGCCCGGTCGACTTCGCGGCCCGGCGGCGGCTGCTGGCCGGGATCGACGCGGGACGTACGCCGCCGGTCGACGACACGGGGGCGGCCAAGCTGCTGGTCACCTCGCGGGTGCTGCGGCTGCGTCGGGACAGCCCCCGGCTGTTCCGGGGTTACCGCCCGGTCCACGCGGAAGGGGGCGCGGCGGAGCACCTGGTCGGCTTCTCGCGCGGCGGTCACGCCGGCGTCGTGGCGCTGGCCACCCGGCTGCCGGTGCGGCTCGCCGAACGGGGCGGATGGGCCGACACGGTGGTGCCCCTGCCCGGCGGCGCCGACGGCTGGGTGGACGTGCTCACCGGTGAGCCGGTCCGTTCGTCGGCGCCCCGCGTCGGGGACCTGTTCGGCCGCCTGCCGGTGGCACTGCTCGTCACGGAAGGACGATCATGAGCGTCGACGTGGGAACGGCCGGCCGGCGGCGGTCGATGGCGGCCCTGCTCGGTGGGGTGGCCGCCACCAACACCTCCATGGTGGGGGCCAGCACGGCGTCCACGCTGATCGGCGCGGAACGGCTGACCGAGACCTGGAGCGGCGTACCGAACGCGGCCGGCGTGCTGGGCACCGCGGCCGGCACGCTCTGGCTGGCCGCGCTGATGTCGCGCCGGGGCACCCGCTCCGCGCTGGCGCTGGGCTACCTGGTCGCGATCGTGGGCGCGGCGGTGGCCGGCGCGGCGGTGGCCTGCGGGCAGGTGCTTCTGCTGATCTTCGGCATGGCGCTGCTCGGCGTGGGCAACGGCGGGGCGCAGCTGTCGCGGTACTGCGCGGCGGACCTGTACCCGCCCCGCCGGCAGGGACTGGCCGTCGGGGTCGTCGTCTGGGCGGGCACCGTCGGTGCGATCTTCGGGCCCAACCTGCTGGATCCGAGCGCGACCGCCGCCGGCCGGCTGGGCCTGCCGGACCTGGCCGGGCCGTTCCTCGTGGCCATGCTGGCGGCCGGCATCTGCGTGCTCGCCTCCACCGCCATGCCCCGGTCGCGCACCGCGGCCCGCCAGGGCGCCACCGATCCGACCCCCGCGCAGGTGTGGCGGCACCCGGTGGTGTCCGTCGCGCTGGTGTCCATGATCGCCGGGCAGCTGGCGATGGTCGCGCTGATGACCATGACGCCGCTGCACATGAGCAGCAACCACCACGGCCTCACGGCGGTGGGGGTGGTGCTGAGCGGCCACATGATCGGCATGTTCGCCCTGGCGCCGCTCTCCGGCTACCTCTCGGACCGCTTCGGTGGCCGGGCCGCGATCCTGACGGGCATCGGCACGCTGGTCACCGCCGTCGTGGTGGCGTCGTGGCCGGCGGCCCACGGCAGCGGCCTCACCCGCCTGGTGGTCTCGCTCTTCCTGCTCGGCTGGGGCTGGAACCTCACCTTCGTCGGCGGCAGCGCCCTGCTCACCCAGGCGCTGACCCCGGACGCCCGGCGGGCGGTGCAGGGCCGGGTGGACGCTCTCGTGTGGGCCGCCTCGGCCGTGGCCAGCGTGGTCGCCGGGGTGGTGCTGGCGACCGCCAACTACGTGGTGCTGGCGGTCGCCGCCGGGCTCGTGTCCCTGATCCCGGTGCCGATGCTGCGCCGCCGGCCACCGGCGGACGAGCCGGCGACGGCCGCCGAGCACGCCGACGCGGTGCGCTGACCGGCGCGGCACGTGCGAAGGTGCGACCGCCGGGCGCGGCGGACGATGCTGGGTGTGGCGCGGGCCGGCGCACCGCCCGGTACCGGCCGCGTCCCTGGGGCGTCGGCGCCCGGTCGGTGCCGCCGGCGCCGGCCGACCCGCCACCCTCCCGCTGGACGCTAGGAGAACCTGATGACAGTCGCGTTGGAACGTGCCGGCGTCACGACGTTCCGGGGACGCCCGGTCACGCTGCTCGGGCCGGAGGTGCGGGTGGGCGACCCGGCGCCGGCCTTCACCACGCTGGCCAACGACTTCTCGCCGGTCGACCTTGCCGCGTCGGCCGGTACGGTGCGGATCCTGTCCGTGGTGCCGTCGCTCGACACCGGCGTCTGCGACCAGCAGACGCGGCGGTTCAACGAGGAGGCCGCCGCCCTGCCGGGGGTGACCGTGCTGACCATCTCCGTGGACCTGCCCTTCGCGCAGGCCAGGTGGTGCGGCGCCGCCGGCATCGAGGGGGTCCGGACGGCCTCGGACCACCGCGACCTGTCCTTCGGGCTCGCCTACGGTGTGGTGATCGCCGAGTTCCGGCTGCTCGCCCGGGCGGTCTTCGTGGTCGACGCGCAGGACCGCGTCGTCCACGTCGAGTACGTGCGCGAGGTCGGCGAGCACCCGCGGTACGACGAGGCGATCGCCGCGGCCAGGTCGGCGTCGTCGCGCTGAGCCGCCCGGGCCGCCCGCCCACCCCCGCGCGGACGCGGTGACCACGACGCCGGTACGTCGTGGTCACCGCGTAACCCTGTCCCGGCCCCGGATGTGGCCCGGACACCCGAACACGGCCCGCCGGCTCGGCTCATGGCCGGCGCGACGGGCCGTGTTCCCGGTGGACGAGGCGACCTCCGTGGGCCTCGGGATCCGCCTCAGCCGCGGTCGCGTGCCGTGGGGCGGGCCGGCGTCGGGCCCGACGGGGCGGCGGCGGAGCCGGCCGGCTGCCTGCCCGCCCGCAGCACGCGCAGCATCACCGAGGGGCGCATGATCGCCTGCGGCGGGTCGATCAGCCCGGCCACCCGCAGGAAGGCGTCCGTGACCCGACTGTCCCGGGTCGCGGCGGCGTGCACCCGGGCGATGTAGGCGTTGGCCATCCGCACCTTGAGCGGGCGCGGACCCTCCACCCGCGGGTGGGCCAGGTCGCCGCCGGCCGCGACCTCCCACGGGGCGTCGAGCTGTCGGGAGATGTCGGCGAAGAAGGCCCGCGGCCGGGGCGTCCCACCGTCGGCGAGGTGCCGGCGCAGGATCAGCGCCTCCAGGGCGGCGACCGTCATGCCCTGGCCGTAGACCGGGTTGAACGTGCAGACCGCGTCGCCGACCACGAGCAGCCCCTCCGGTAGCCGGGGCAGCCGCTCGTAGCGGCGCCGGACGCTGGCCGGGAACCGGAACGAGGCCGGCTCGTCGAGGAACTCCGCGTCCCGGATGGCGTCGATGATGTCGGGCACGGGCAGCGAGGCCGCGTACGCCAGGAAGCCCTCCCGGTCGGTCGGGGGCTCGTCGCCGAGGATGCCGGTGAGCGAGAGCAGCCCGGCGTCGCCGCCCAGGGTGGCGAGAAACGCGCCGCGCGGGTGGGCGGGGGTGGCCACCGGGTTGATCGAGACATCATTGTGGAACGGGTCGTGGGAGAAGCGGAACCGCGCGCTGGTGTAGGTGAGCCCGATCTTGATCCGTTCCTCCGGCACCGGGCCGTGGCCGAGTTCGGCCAGCCAGGTGGGGGTGCGGGAGCCGCGCCCGGTGGCGTCCACCACCAGGTCGGCGTCGAGCAGTTCGGCGGCGTCGGCGGCCCGGTGGTGGATCCGTACGCCGGTGATGCGCGTGCCGTCGGCGGTGGCGACCGGGGCGACGACGTCGGCGTCCTCGACGAGCCGCACCCCCGACAGGGCCAGCACCCTGCGCCGCACCAGCGCCTCGATGCCCGGCCGGTCGCCCCCGATCACCAGCAGGCCGGTCTCGGCGGGGCTGAGCCGGTGGCCGTTGAAGTACCACCGGATATGGGTGCCGAGGTCACCCGAGCGCATGCCGGCCCGGGCCACCTCGTCGGTGAAGCCGGGGAAGAGTTCCTCGATGGCCTGCTGACCCCGGGCGAGCAGGCCGTGCAGGTGCCGTCCCTGCGGGGCCCCGCGGCGTGGCCCGGTCACCCCGGCGAGCCGGTCCCGGTCCACCAGGACCACCTCGCGGTACGCCTCGGCGAGCACGCTCGCGGCGAACAACCCGGCCATGCTCGCGCCGAGGACGACGGCCCGGCCTCTCGCGGTGTCGCTCATCGTGTGGTTCCTCTCGGTTCGCCGCCGGGCGGACGTCCCACCCGGTACAGGGGTGCCGGTCTGCGGGTCGCGCTCATTCGGCGGGTACGGCGGGGGCGGTCTCGCCGGCCTTCGGCTCCCACTGGACCGCCGGGCGGGCCGCCGGTCGCTGCTCGCGTACCGTCCGTGGCGCCTGGGCCCCAGGGTCGACCGGTGCCCGACCCAACCAGGGGCGCAGCCTCATCGCCGGGCGCTCCACCAGGTAGAAGCTGAGCGTCGCCGTCACCACGCTGGCGCCGGCCACCGCGGCGGTCACCAGCCAGAAGTTGCCCGTGCCCAGCGGCGTGCCGGTCAGGTCGTAGTAGACCCAGAGGTAGAAGACGTGCCAGAGGAAGACCCCGTAGGAGACCCGCCCGAGGAAGCGCAGCACGGGGTTGGACAGCGCCGCCCGCATGTAGCCGGGCCGACCAGCCGGCAGGGTCAGCGGCGCCACCAGCAGCAGGGAGATGGTCAGGTAGAGGGCGTGGTCGACCATCGCCGGGCCGAGCGGCGGGTAGTTCATCTCGTTCGGGCCGCCCAACGGGGAGCAGGCCGCCGCGTAGGCCAGCACCGCGCCGATCCACGCGGCGCCCGGGTGCCGGATGAGGAACCGGTACGCGGCCGGCGTCCGCTCGGGCGCCACCTCGGCGACGGCGGAGAGGGTGGCCAGGGTCATGCCGAGCGCCAGGTAGCCCATGTACTCGGTCGGCCAGAGGTGCTGCATCGGGAAGGCGCCCATCGAGGGCAGGTGGTGGTAGGCGGCGAAGCCGGCGCCGGTCAGCACGATGGCACCCAGCGGCAGCAGCATCCGCCTCGCCCGGGCCCCCGGGTCGGCGGCGCGTACCGCCCAGCGGCGCAACGCCCAGGCCAGCAGCGGCAGGGTGAGGTAGAACGCGACCTCGGTCGCGAGGCTCCACGTCTGCTCCATGCCCGTGGGCATCGCGTTGGGCTGGTAGACGTGCAGCACGAGCAGGGGGCGCAGCACGTGCCACAGCCCGGTGACGGCGTCGGCGTTGAGCACCAGCAGCGCCGTTCCGGCCAGCACCCAGTACGCCGGCAGGATCCGCAGGGCCCGCCGCCAGAAGTACGGCTTCAGCGCCATCGACGGCCGGTCGGTGAGGGTGGCCAGTGCGAAGGGCCGGTAGAGCACCAGCCCGGAGAGGACGAAGAAGATCGGCAGGCTGACGTCCATGGTGTTCAGGATCGGCCCGGCGACGGGGTTTCCGGCCGCGCCGTACATCTCGGAGGCGATCACCCCGGTGCTCAGTGCGATGTGGGTCAGCATGACCATCACGGCGGCGACGCCGCGCATGCCTTCCAGCTCCGGGAAGAAGATCCTCGGCCGCGCCCGCTCGCCGGTGGCCGGTGTGGCCCTCGGCGCGTCGCCTCGCACTGCTGTCATCGTCCGCTCCTCACACGCCCGTACTGTCCGAAAAGGATCTGGTTGAGCCTTTGCTTCGGCCGACCCGGGCGCCCGGCGCGTCCGTCCGCTCCACTGTCGGATCGTGCGGCTCGCGTTCGGCGCGGCGCATCTTCCACCGTGCGCAGCCCGCAGTTCGGGCCGGTGGGATGAGCGCACGACGGGAGATGCGGCGACCGGTGCGGCCGGACGACGATCCTGACTGGACCAGGGACCACCGGTGATCGCCGGATCTGCGGCGGGCCGAGCGGCGGAAGGGGACAGGGTGGGCGACAGACGTACGGCAACCGGTGGAGCAGGGCGCCGTCGGACGATCACCGCGGCCCCGGGCGTGGTGGCCCTGGCCGCCGTGCTGGTGATCACCGGACAGCCGGCCCACGCGGTCCCGGGCGGCGGCACCGCGCCCGCACCGGCGCCGGCACCCGGCAACCAGCCCGACCACCGCGTCACGCTGATCACCGGGGACCGGGTCACCGTCTCCCCGGACGGCGCACGGGTCACCGTCGCCGCCGGGCCGGGCCGGGCCGGCACCCGCTTCACCAGCCACCGCGCGGGCGGGCACCGCACCGTCGTTCCGGAGGACGCCCGCCCGCTGGTCGCCGCCGGCCTGCTGGACCGGCGCCTGTTCGACGTCACCGCGCTGGTCCAGGCCGGCTACGACGACGCCCGCAGCCCCGGGCTGCCGCTGATCGTGTCGCGGCGCGGCGCCGACCCCGCGGCCGGTCTCACCGGGCCGGGACTGCGCACCACCGGCCGGTTCGCCACGGCCGGTGCGAGTGCGGTGACGGTGGCCAGGGCGGACGCCGTGTCGGCCTGGTCGGCGATCCGTGACCAGCAGGTCGGGATCGAGCGGATCTGGCTGGACACCCCGTTGGCCCCGGCGCCCGTGCCGGCACCGTCCACGACGCCGGCCCCGCCGGCGGGTGACGCGGGAGCGACCGTGGCCGTGCTGAGCACCGGCGTCGACGCCGAACGGGCCGGGCCGGCCGCGCGGGTGGCCGACCGGAAGGTGTTCGTCGGCGCGACCGCCGGGGACCGGAACGGACACGGCACGCGGGTCGCCGCCGCCGCGCCCGGCGCGACGCTGCTCGACGGCAAGGTCTGTGACGACGGCGGGCGGTGCCCGGAATCGGCGATCCTGGCCGGACTGGAGTGGGCCGCCGGGCGGGCCGACGTGGTCGACCTCCGCCTCGGCGGCGCGGGGCTGCGCGGCACGGGCCCGCTCGGCCGGGCGATCGACCGGATCGGCGACCGCACCGGCACCCTCGTGCTGACCCCCGCCCCGGAGGGGCCCGCCACGCAGGCCGGGCCTTCCGCGCTGGCCGGGCCCGCCACGCAGGCCGGGCCTTCCGCGCTGGCCGGGCCTTCCGCGCTGGCCGGGCCTTCCGCGCTGGCCGGGCCTTCCGCGCTGGCCGGGCCCTTCGCGTTGGGCGGGCACGTCGCGCGGGACTCCGGGGCCGGGGTCGTCTCCGCCGCCGAGCGGCCCGACCGGCGCGCTACCGGGCTGCCGCCCACCGGCGCGGTGACCGGCGCGGCCCTGCTCGCCCGGCGTCACCCGGGCTGGGAGCCGGACCGGCTCCGCGCCGCCCTCGCGGCGTCCGGGGTGGACGGCGCGCTCGACGTGGCGGCGCTGGCCCGGCGGACCGTACTACCCGCCACGGCACTGCTCGCCTTCGGCGTGCAGCGGTGGCCGCACACCGACGACCGGCCGCGGCAGCGGTCGCTCAGCTGGCACAACCACGGCGACCGGCCCGTCGAGCTTCGCCTCGACGCGGCGCTGACCGGCCCCGAGGGGGCCCCCGCCCCCGCCGGGGCGCTACGGCTCGGCGCGGCCACGGTGACCGTGCCGGCGGGCGGGTCGGCGAGCGTCACCGTCACCGTCGACACCCGGCACGACGGGCCCGACGGCCGCTACGCCGGCACCGTCACCGCCACCCCCGTCGGCGCGCCCGACCTGGCAGTCCGCTCCCGGGTCGAGGTGGAGAAGGAGGTCGAGAGCCACACCCTCACCGTCCGGCACCTCGGTCCCGACGGGCGGCCCACCGGCCGGGCGGAGACGATGCTGCTCGACCTCACCGGCGAGCTGCGGGCGCTGCTGTACGGCGAGGACGGCGTCGCCACCACCCGGCTGCCGAAGGGCCGGTACGTCCTCGTCGGCGACGTGGTCGACTTCGGCGACGCCGGCTCGACCTGGCACCGCCTGGTCCAGCCGGAGCTGACCCTCGACGGGGACGTGACGGTGACCGTCGACGCCCGGCGTGCCGCCCCGGTACGCACCACCGTCCCCCGTCCGGACGCGCGGACCGCCCTGGTCGACCTCGGCTTCGAGCGGCACGCCGAGGACGGGACCGGATTCAGCCTCGCGCTGGCTCTCGACGGCTTCGACGGCCTGCGCTCCGGGCAACTCGGCCCGGACCTGCCCGCCGACCGGATGACCGGCTACCTCCACTCCACCTGGGCGGTGCCCGGCCCGGCTGGCGACTTCCGGGACAGCCCGTACAGCTACGGGCTGCTCGACACCCGCCCGGGCGGCTTCTTCACCGGCTTCCGGCGGACGGTCGCCGACCGGGACCTGGCCGCGGTCGACGTACGGCTGGCGGCGCAGGTGCCGGGCCGCCGGGCGACCAAGGCCACCTTCGCCACCGCGCCCGGCGTCGCCGGGACCCTGGCCCCGCTGCTGCCGTTCAGCCTTCCGGCGCGCACGACGCACCTGCTGGAGGGCGGCGACACCCAGTGGAGCGGCGCCTTCGGCGAGAACGTTCCCGGCGCGGACGGGCTGCCCACCGAGGTCACGGCCCTCGGCCAGGGATACCGGTCCTACCAGGCCGGGCAGCGGTACACCGACCGGTGGAACGCGGCGGTGTTCGGGCCGATGTTCGACTTCGCCGGTCATGCCGGCCGGCGCGGCGACACCGTGTGGTTCGGCATCCCCATGTACTCCGACCAGGACTCGCACCGGGGCGGCTCGCTCACCGACACGGCGTCGACCCGGATGTACCGCGACGGCCGGCTGGTGGCCGAGTCCGGCGCCGGGAACCTGGAGACCGAGGTGCCGCCCGGGCCGGCGACGTTCCGGGTGGAGAAGCGGACCGCCCGGCCGTCGTACTCCGGCATCTCGACCAGGGTGGACGCGACGTGGACGTTCCGGTCGGACACCGCCGGCGAGGCCGGGGAGTCCTTCCCGCTCTGGGTGGTCCGGTACGCCCCGACGGTCGACGACCACAACCTCGCCCGCTGGGCGCCGGTGACCCTGCTGCCGGTGTCGGTGATGTCCCAGCCGGAGGCCCGTGTGGGTCGGGTCCGACAGCTCACCGTGCGGGTCTCCGTCGACGGGGGCCGCAGCTGGCGGCAGGCCCCGGTGGTGCCGGCGGGCGACGGCGGCTACCGGGCGGTGGTGCGTGCGCCGAAGGGGACCCGGACGGTGTCGCTGCGCGCCACCCTGGTCGACTCGCACGGCAACCGGGTGGAGCAGACCATCGTCGACGCGTACCGGTTCGCGCGGTGAGCCGGTACGGCACGGGCAGGCCGGCCGCTCCCGCGCCCGGGAGCGGACGGACCGGCCGGACAGGAGGAGGCATGGCAACGCTACCCAGGTGGGCCTCGCTGACGCTGGCCGTCGCACTCGCCGTCGGCACGGTGGGGTTCGGTCCGACCGCCGCCGCCGCTGCGGGTGCGGCGGCGCCGGAGAGTTGCGTGAGCGCCCCGAGCACGCCGGAGAAGAGCCCCACCGGCGTGGCGGTCCGGAGCGTGGCGACCAACGACTGCACCGTCTACGCCATCTTCTGGCTGATGCGCTACGAGTCCACCGACACGGGCTGGCGGACGGTGCTGGAGCGCTGGATGGACCCGGGGACGGTGAACCGGCTCGACTTCCCGTGCCGGGCCAGCGGCACCTGGAGCTACCGGGCCGTCGTCTGGGACCCCAACATGATGGGCTACCTGACCTCTCCCGAGGCCCGGATCACCTGCTGAGACGCCCCGCAGGCGCACGTCCGGACGCCCGCGGCGTACCGGTGACACGAGGAGGAGGAACGCACATGTCCGCACGCAATGCCGCCGTCGTGAGCGACGAGACGGCCGTACGGGACGTCGCGCGACGCATCGTGACGGCCTGGGCGGCCAACGACGCCGACGCGTTCGCGGCGATCTTCGTCGAGGACGGCACGCTCATCGGTGACGCCTACATGAAGGGCCGGAAGGAGATCAGCTCCTACATGGCCGCCGGGTTCGCCGGGCCCTACGCCGGGACCCGCGTCCTCGTCGAGCCGCTCGACGTCCGTTTCCTGACCGACGACATCGCGCTGCTGGTGACCCAGGGCAGCGTGCTCCTGGAGGGGGAGACGGAATTCGTCGCCGAGCGCGCCTTCCTCGCCACCTCCACGGTGGTCCGCGTGGACGGCGGGTGGAGCATCGCCGCGTACCAGAACTCCAAGGGCACCGCCGCCCGCTGACGACCCGTACGCGGTGACGGGTCGCCCGGCTACGACTCCACCTGCACCCGGCCACGGGACCGCGCGGGTTGCGTCGGCGCGTCCGGGCGGCCCGCCGCCCGGTGCCGGCCGTGGCCGCCGGTGCCGGGCGTCCGCCCAGGTCGGCCCGTTCAGGCGGGGCGGGGGAGACCGGCCACCAGCGTGCGGTAGGCCCCGTCGGGGCTCAGCGCCGTGCCCCGGTCGAACTCTTCGGTGAACGCGGTCGGGCCGAGCGCGTCCCGCGCCGCACCGGTGATCCGGTCGACGTCGCCCCGTTCCCCGGCCGGCAGCGGCGCACCCACCGAGGCCCGCGCCACGGCCGCCGCGCCGAGCAGCCGGGCGGCGTCGGCGTGCCGGCCGTCGAGCGTCGCCGTCCCGGCCAGCCCCTCCAGCGCGAGCGCCTGCGCCCGGGGATCGCCGATGGCGGTGGCCACCTCGAAGGCCTCGGCGTGCAACCCGTGCGCGCTCCGGGCGGCGCCGCGCTGCTCGGCGACGAAGCCCAGCTCGGCCAGGAGCAGCGCGCGTACGACGTCGGCGTCCAGACCCGGCTGGCGGGTCCACTCCAGGACGCCCCGCAACAACTGTTCGGCGGCGTCCAGCCGGCCCTCGCGGCGGGCCCCGAGACCGAGGCCGATCTGCGCGTACAGCTCCCCGGGCTTGAAGTTCTGCTCGGCGGCCAGCCGCAGCGCCCGCTCGTGGAACTCCCGGGCCCGGTCGTAGTCGCCGGTGAGCAGCGCGATCCGGCCCAGGCCGGAGAGCCGGTCGGAGGCCTCCAGCCACAACCCGAGCTCCTCGGCCATCCGCAGCCCGTCCCGGTGCAGCCTGGCCGCCTCCGGGTAGTCGCCGATCGCCTCCGCCCGCGAGGTGAGCGCGAAGGACGCCTGGAGCTGGCCCCACCGGTCGCCCAGCTCGCGGAACAGCGCCACGCTCCGCGCGCCGTCGCGGCTGGCCGCCTCCAGGTCACCGCGGGACTGGGCGTGCCCGGCCCGCAGGCTCAGCGCGGTGGCCACCCCCCACCGGTCGCCGAGCCGCTCGAACTGTGCCAGCGCGTCGTCGACCAGCTCCTGGCTGGTCGTGACGTCCCCCGTGTTGAGCAGTGCGAGCCCGAGGAAGCAGGCGGCCCGGGCCCGTCCCGCCGGGTCCTCGTCCGGCGGCCAGCCGGCCAGTGCCGGGGCCACCTGCGGGGCGTGGTCGCCGCCGGCCTCCAGCAGGGCGAGCCCCGCCCGCCAGCAGGTGGCCGCCGCCCGCACCGCGACCGGGACGGACGCGGGCACGGCGAGCGCCGCCTCGATCGACCGGCGCGCCTCGCGTAGCCGGCCACGCAGGTACCGGTACCAGGCCAGCGAGGTCGTCAGCTCCAGCGCGCCGGCCGCGTCGCCGTCGGCCAGCGCGCCGTCCAGCGCGCGGCGCAGGTTGGCCGTCTCCTGGTCCAGCCGCGCCAGCCAGCGCCGCTGCGCCGACCCGCGCAGCTCGTCGTCGGCCCGCCGCGCGAGATCGACGTAGTGGCGTCGGTGGCGCCGGCGCACCACCGCCACCTCGTCGGCCTCGCGCAGCCGCGCCAGGCAGTACTCGGCGACCGACTCGAGCAGCCGGTAGCGCGGCTCGCCGGCACCCTCGGTCATCACCACCAGCGAGCGGTCCACCAACCGTGCCAGCAGCCCGAGCACCTCGTCGGCGGGCAGGTCCCGGTCGGCGCAGACCGCCTCCGCGGCCTCCAGGGTGCAGCCGTCGGCGTGCGCCGCGAGGCGCCGCAGCACCACCCGCTCCGGCTCGGAGAGCAGCTCCCAGCTCCAGTCGATCATCGCGCGCAGGGTCTGCTGGCGCGGCGGAGCGCCGCGGTGACCGCCGGAGAGCAGCCGGAACCGGTCGTCGAGCCGGGTGACCAGCCCGTGTACGCCCAGCGCGCGCACCCGGGTGGCGGCCAGCTCCAGCGCGAGCGGGACCGCGTCGAGGCGGCGGCAGAGCTCGGCGACGTCGCGGGCGTTGGCCGCGTCCAGGGCGAAGCCGGGGGCGGCCGCGGTGGCCCGGGCGACGAAGAGCTGCACCGCGCTGGAACGGGCGAGCACCCCGGGCTCGGTGACCTCCGGGTCGGGCAGCTCCAGCGGGGGTACCGGCCGGACCCGCTCGCCCGCCACACCGAGCGGATCCTGGCTGGTGGCCAGCACGCGTACGCCCGGGGCATGCGGCAGCACCCGCTGGGCCAGCTCGGCGACAGGCTCCACGACGTGCTCGCAGTTGTCGAGAACCAGCAGCAGGGACCGGCCACGCAGGACGTCGACGAGGCGGTCGGCGGGGGTGGCCGGGGCGCCCGTGGGCCCGCGGTCGGCCCCGGTGGCCTCGCGGATGCCCAGCACCGCCAGCAGCGACCCGGCCAGCGCGGCGGGGTCGTCCGGGCGCAGCGAGGCCAGCTCGACCAGCCACACCCCGTCCCGGTACGCCTCGACGAGTTGGTGGGCCGCCTCGACCGCCAGCCGGGTCTTGCCCACGCCGCCGGGACCGACGAGGGTGACCAGCCGTTCGACGCGCAGCAGATCATGGACGTGGCGGACGGCCTCCGCCCGCCCGACCAGTGAGGTCAACGGGGCCGGCAGGTTGGTCCGCGGCGTCAACCGGCCGGGACCTGGCCGGCGCGGCACGGCCAGCGGATCGTCCGCGCCGCTCAGAACGCTCAGGTCACCGAGGCCACTCAGGTCACCGGAGCCGCTCAGGCTGCCCGTACCGCTCGGGTCGCTCCGGTCGCTCGCACCGCTCGGGTCGTTCCCGCCGCGGGGGGCGCTCGCGCCGCGGGGGTCGCTCGCGCCGCGGGGGTCGCTCGCGCCGCGGGGGTCGCTCGCGCCGCGGGGGTCGCTCGCGGCACTCGTGTCGCCCAGGCCACGAGGATGGTCCGGGCCACGAGGATGGTCCGGACCACGGGGATGGTCCGGGCCACGGGGGCGGTCGGGGCCGGTGGGGGAGCCGGCGCGGCCGGTGGCGGGCGGCGTCGCCGCCTCCGGCGGGTCGGCGAGCAACGCCGGATCGTGCGCCAGGATCGCCCGGTGCAGCGCCACCAGCTCGGGACCCGGATCCAGGCCCAGCTCGTCGGCGAGCTGCCGACGGAAGCGCGAGTAGCTCTCCAGCGCCTCGCCCTGCCGCCCGGCCCGGTAGAGGGCCCGCAGCGCGAGGGCGCGGGCCCGTTCCCGGAACGGGTGCAGGGCCACCAGGTCGGCGAGCTCCCCGACCAGCAGTTGGTGCTCGCCCAGGGCGAGGCGGGCCTCGGCCCGCTCCTCGACGGCCACCAGCCGCTGCTCCTCCAACCGGGTGGACAGCGGGCGGACGAAGGGCTCGTCGGCGAAGTCGGCCAGCACCGGGCCACGCCACAGCGCCAGGGCCTCGTCCAGCAGCGCGACGCGGGCCGACCAGGCGGCCGTCCCGGTGGCCCGCCCGACCAGCGCGCCGAACAGGTCGGCGTCGGTCTGCCCGGGCGCGGTGCGCAGCAGATAGCCGGGCGGTCGGGACACCACCAGGTCCCTGCCGCCGGCCTCCGCGTCGTTCAACGCCCGCCGCAGCTGCCAGACCTTGGTCTGCAGGGCGCCGCTGGGATTGGCCGTCGGTCGCCCGCCCCACAGGTCCTCGACCAGCCGGTCGACGGGGACGGGCCGGCCCTGGTGCGCCAGCAGGTCGGCGAGCAGGACACGGACCTTCAGATCGGGCACGGTGACCGGTGCGCCGCCCGTCGTCCAGACCGCCAGCGGACCGAGGAGCCCGAAACGCATGGCGTCACCGTAGCGCAGCGCACCGACGACGGGCGGTCACGTCGCGGCGCGGCGGCGCGGCGACCGGGAGTGGACCGGGAGCGCACCGGGAGTGGACCGGGAGTGGCGGGCGGCACAGTGGGACCCGCGACGGATCCGGCCCGGCGACGCGAGGGAGGCACACCGGAGTCGTGCGCGACCGCGTGCGCGGGCCCGATCGGCCTGGCCCGGTGGACCGCGCGGGCTGGCCGGAGGGCGAGCCCCGGCATCGCGGAAGCGTGCCCAGGCGTTCGGCCGGCGTCGTCCCGTGCGGCGGCCCGCGCCACCTCCGTGAGCGCAGCGTCCACGCCCGCCGCCGCTCCCGGCAGGGGGCGTCCGTGACCCACGAATGGAGAGACACATGAATCTGCCGACGATCGTGTCGCAGTCGGAATGGGAGGCCGCCCGGGAGCGGCTGCTGGTCAGGGAGAAGGAATCGACCCGGGCCCGGGACGCGCTGGCCGCGGAGCGCCGCAGGCAGCCGATGACGCGGATCCACAAGGAGTACGTCTTCGAGGGCCTGGGCGGCAAGGCCAGCCTGGCCGACATCTTCGACGGACGGCGTCAGCTGATCGTCTACCACTTCATGCTCAGGCCCGGGGAGTCGCACTACTGCGAGGGGTGCTCGATGTTCGTCGACAACCTCGGTCACCCCGCCCACCTGAACGCCCGGGACACCACCCTGGCGCTGGTCTCACGGGCGCCGCTGGCCGAGATCACCCCGCTCAGGGACCGGATGGGCTGGACGCTGCCCTGGTACTCGTCGTACGGCACCGACTTCAACACCGACCTCGGGCTGACCAGGAAGGAGGGGGAGTCCTTCGGGCTGAGCGTCTTCCTGCGGGACGGGGACGACGTCTACCGCACCTACTTCACCTCCGAGCGGGGGGTGGAGGCGCTCGGTAGCAACTGGACCCTCCTGGACCTCACCCCGCTGGGCCGCCAGGAGACCTGGGAGGACACCCCGGACGGGCGGCCGCAGGAGGAGCCGTACGGCTGGTGGCGGTTGCACGACGAGTACGACAACTAGGCGCCGCAGGCGATTCGGAGGAAGGACCACGATGGATGTGAACGCGAGCGAGGCGGAAGCGAGAGCCGGCCGGCGCGAGTGGATCGGCCTGGCCGTGCTCACCCTGCCCACCCTGCTGCTGTCGCTGGATCTGAACGTTCTCTACCTGGCGTTGCCCCACCTGAGCGCCGATCTGGCGCCGGACGCCGCCCAAACGCTCTGGATCATGGACATCTACGGCTTCATGATCGCCGGTTTCCTGGTGACCATGGGGACCCTCGGTGACCGCATCGGGCGACGCCGACTGTTGATGATCGGCGCGGCGGCCTTCGGGGTGGCGTCGGTGATCGCCGCCTACTCCACCAGCGCCGAGATGTTGATCGCCACCCGCGCGCTGCTGGGGGTGGCCGGCGCGACCCTGATGCCCTCCACGCTGTCGCTGATCAGCAACATGTTCCGCAACGCACAGCAGCGCACGATGGCCATCGGGCTCTGGATGAGCTGCTTCATGATCGGCGCGATCATCGGGCCGCTGATCGGTGGCCTGATCCTCGAGTCGTTCTGGTGGGGCGCGGTCTTCCTGCTGGGCGTACCGGTGATGATCGTGCTGCTGGTGGCCGCGCCGCTGCTGCTGCCGGAGTACCGCAACCCGGACGCCGGCCGTCTCGACCTGTTCAGCGTGGTGCTGTCGCTGGCCACCATCCTGCCGTTCGTCTACGGCCTGAAGGAGCTGGCCAAGGACGGCCTCGGCGTCCGGCCCGTCCTGGCGATGGTCGCCGGTGTGGTGATGGGCGTCATCTTCGTCGCCCGCCAGCGCCGCCTCACCAGCCCGCTGCTCGACATGCGGCTGTTCAGCAACCGGACGTTCAGCGCGGCCCTGGGCATCATGCTGCTCGGCGGGTCGACCATCGGCGGCATCGTGCTTCTCTTCACCCAGTACGCCCAGCTCGTCGAGGGCCTGTCCCCGCTGCGGGCCGGGCTCTGGATGCTGCCGTACGCGGTGTCCATGCTGGTCGGCTCGATGCTGGCACCGATGCTGGCGCAGCGGTTCTCGCCGGGCTACGTGGTCGCCGGTGGCATGGCGATCGCCGCGGTCGGCTTCGCGCTGCTGAGCCAGGTGGGCCCCACGGGCGGCCTCGGCCTCGCGGTGACCGGCCTGGTGATCGTCTACCTCGGGTTCGGTCCCGGTGCCGTGCTGGGCACCGACCTGATCATCGGGGCGGCCCCGCCGGAGCGGGCCGGCTCGGCGTCGTCCATGTCGGAGACGAGCACCGAGCTGGGGGTGGCGTTCGGCGTCGCGGTGCTGGGCAGCATCGGCACCGCCGTCTACCGCAGCGAGATCACCCCCGCCCTCCCCGCCGACCTGTCGGCGGAGGTCCGGGAGACGGCCGGCGAGTCGCTGGCCGGCGCGAGCGCGGTGACCGGGCAGCTCTCCGAGCAGGCCGGCGGCGCGTTGCTCGAGGCGGCCAGAGCCGCGTTCACCACCGGCTTCAACATGGCGGGCACGGTCAGCGCGGTGCTCGCGGTGATCCTGGCCGTGCTCTCGGCACTGCTGCTGCGCCGGGTGCGCCCGGCGGCCGAGGAACCGGTTGTCGATGCCTCGGCGGTCCCGGCCGACGGCACCGACGAGGCGCCCGCGTCGGCCCGGCACTGACGGACCGACGCGGCGCGACCGTGCGGCCGGGGTGGAGCGCTCCA